>JADJWI010000003.1:990172-1320230 GCA_016716435.1 Acidobacteriota bacterium
TAAAGCGGTCGATGTCATGGTTCGCGGTCAGGTTCGTAAGCCGGTAGCGGTTCGGGTAAAGCCCGTCGTATTTCAGAACATCGCGGAGCGCCGATGCCGGCTTCTTGCCGGTGAAAACATCACGCGAAGCTTCCCAAAGATTGAAGTCGAAAACGCTCGGCAATTTGGTGTCGATACCGTCCCAGCCCGTCTTCCCGCCCTGAAAAAAGGCGAGGTGTGCCGAGTCCATCTCAAGCACCTCGCCGACGAGATAAAAGTTTGGATACTGCTTCAAGATCGCTGTTGACCAATCGCGGATGAACGTCCGCGGCATGTATTGGATCGTGTCCTGGCGGATGCCGTCGATCCCCGTCATCCCGATCCACCAAAGTGCGTTCTGGATCAGATATTTCGAGACCTCGGGTTCGTCCTGATTCAGGTCAGGCAGAAATTCGTTGAACCAGCCGCGAAGCAGAATATCGCGTTCGGCTGGCGAGGCGTTCGGCGAAAAGAGCACCGAGTCGTTGAACGTGTTCTGCTTGAATGGTGAGAACCAGTTCTCGAGCGGCGGCCGCTTCACCCACTCGTGCTGCACGCCGACGTGGTTCGCGACCTGGTCCTGTATCACCTTGATCCCGCGTTTTCGTGCCTCGCTTACAAGCTCGCGAAGGTCGGCCATCGTCCCGAAGTGGTTCTCAACGCCGTAGTAATCGATGGCATGATAGCCGTGATAATTCGTATAAGGGCACCAGGGCTGGGCACACGTGTTCGGCTCGTCCGGATTGTCGTACCAGGGCGTTAGCCAGATGGCCGTTATGCCGAGTTCCTTCAGATAATCGAGCCGCGAGATGACACCGCGAATGTCGCCGCCGTGCCAGCCGCGGGGATTCTTCCGGTCAACTTCCTTGTTGTTGCGCTCGTCGCCGTCCGCAAAGCGGTCGGTCATTATCAGATAGATGATGTCGTCGCTCGTGACCTCGTCCTTCGGGTCGCGCGGCAAAAGCTGCGGTAGAAGCTCCCAGCCGAACGCCTTCGAGCCCGCGGCGGTCTCGATCCTGAACTCATATTTACCCGGCCGGGCATCTTTTCCGATCGAAATATCAAAAAACAAATGGTCGCCCGATCCATTCACCCGCACGCCGCCAACCTTAAGGCTCTTTGCGGGCGAGATGACGTGGGCACCGGCGAGGCCGCTTCCGCGAATGAGCATCCTTACTGTTGCGACCGAATGGCCGGCCCACCAGTTCGGCGGCTCGGCCTTCTCGACCCTCGGTGCGGCCGCAAGAGCGGCTCCGGCGAGCACGGCCGTAAGGGCAAGGGCATTTAACGCGGATCGGAGCATCGTAAAAGAAAAGGGGCGTGGGAACGATTATCGTTCACGCCCCTTGAAAGAACAAAGTTGTTCCGGGCCCGGAGGTTCGGCTTTGTTTCGCTTGTCCCGAGATGGGCAACCGAGAAAAGCCGCTGGTCAGCCTCCGCTCCGGGCCAGGGCTTTAGAACTCAAGCCTGAGTCCGAACTGGATCTGGCGATTCGTGAACCCGTAGGTCGAACGGATCGTTCCGAACCCAAAGACCGGATCCGTGTTGCCAAGGTCCGTGTTCGGCGGCGTGAGCTGCGGCGTATTGAACAGGTTGAAGAACTCCGTGCGGAACTGGATCTTGAACAGTTCTCCCCAGGCAAAGTTCTTCGTAAGGCCCATGTTCAGTTGGTTCGCGATCGGGCCGCGGAGGCCGTTCCGCTTAAGCGTTCCAAAGCGTCCATTCGGGGCTTCCGCAAACGCACCGCGGTTCAGGTATATGTTGTCATTTCCCGTATACGGATCACCGACAAGGTCGACCAGAACTCCGTTGCGGCGAACGTCGAACGGCTGTCCGCTTTGGAGGCGGTAGATGCCGTTGACCTGCCAACCGCCGATGATTGCGTCAAGAGCCTTCGGCATATCGCTGCCATACTTGCGGCCGCGTCCGAAGGGAAGGTCGTAGACCGACTCGAACGAGAACACGTGCGGGAAGTCAACCCTCGACCGCGAGAACGGCTCGATGAAGTTGATGTTCGTATCGCCGACCGAGTCGAACGCGCCTTCGCCGTTATCTCTGGTCTCCGAAAGCGTGTAGGCAACGCGGTACTGCCAGCCATCGCTAAAGCGACGTTCGAGCTGGATCTGGAGCGAGTCGTACTGCGACTTGCCGACGTCGTCGCGGACGCGTGCCGGGCCGTTGAGCGACGGGTAGCAAAGCCCATTAACCAACGCACGCGGGCACGGAGCCTGCGTCCCGTCCTGAACGATGCGGCCGTTGAGGTTGTAATAGAGGATCAGGTTGCGGCCGGTCGTTCCAACGTAGCCGACGCTGATCGCCGTATTGCTGGTCAGTTGGTGCTGGACCTGGAAATTGTACTGGTGGATGTTCGACGTCTTGTTGTCGGGCAGCCACGCAAGCACGCTGACGTTCTGCGGGTTGTTAAGGTTGACGCTATCGACCGAACCGATCGGGAGCGGGCCGGTAGCAAGACGCGAATCGAGCGTGCCGTTCGGAGCACGGCCCGAGAGCGTGATGCGGACGCCGTCACCGTAGTTGAACTGCGAGAAGCCGCTGTAGGGCGGGTTCTGAGCAAGCTGGTTGTCTATACCGCCGCGGTCAAGGAAATAAAAGAGTCCGTAGCCGCCGCGAATGACCGTCTTGCCGTCGCCTTTGAGGTCGTAGGCAAAGCCGAACCGCGGTCCGAAGTTGTTGGTGTCGGTTTCCGTCAGCGAATCGTTCGAATCGCTGGCAACGACAAGGCGGCCGGTGTTGATGTCAAAGTTTGCCTGCCGGCCGTACATCTCGGTCGGGTTGGTAAAGTACTCATACCGAAGGCCGAGATTGAGCGTCAGCTTGTTCGTCACACGCCAGTCGTCCTGGATGAAGAAAGCATTCTCCCAGTTGCGGGTGCCGACCGTGCCAAAGGGCGGGCCGATCTGGTAGTTGCAGACAAAGCCGATCAGGAGGTCTGCCTGTTCCCAGCCCGTCGCCGGAGCTCCGCCGCACTGCGAGGGGTCGCTGTTGCCGATCAGGAAGAAATAGCCCTTACCGCGGTTCGGACGATAGAGGGCAACGTCGCGGCGAAGGATCGTTCCGCCGAACTTGAACGTATGATTTCCCGTGATGTAGCTCATACTGTCAACGATCTGATAGGTCGTTTGCGGTACGAGGTACGGTCCAAAGTCGCCGGTGTACTCGAGCTGGCCGTTGTAGCCGCCGATAAGAGCACCGCCGCCGAGGTTCTCATCTCGGTTTGCGTTCGGAATGCCGAGGTCCGCTGAGATCGTCTGATCAAAGAACGGCGGCGTGTAGCCGTAGCGAATGCGGTTGACCTGAATGCGGAATTCGTTAAAGAGCGAAGGCGAAAGAGCCGTGTTCAGGCCAACCACCGCTCCGCGGGTACGGATCGGGTTCGTTCCCGAACCGAAACCGGCCGGCAAGGCCGGAAGCCGCGATGACGTCGTCTGGTCGAACATTCCGTAGCTGTACCGCCCAAAGATCTGGTTCTTCGAGTTCAGGTTCGAATCGATACGGATATCGTACGTGTCCTGGTCGAGCGTCTCGTTACGGGTCGTTATGTAGTTGTTGAAGATGCCGGACCGGTTCGGCAGCGGGAAAGCCTGAAGGTAGGCAAGGCCAACCGCGTTCATACGGCTGCCCGGAAGCTGATCGACCCGGTTTCCGGCGATCGGAAGTCCGGTCAGGACGTCAGTCAACTGAATGTTTTCGGCCAACAGCTCTGAGAAATTGCCTGTCCGCATCAGCGCGGTCGGAACAGTTGCCGTCTCTTGGTTCAACGGAAGGAACTGACGAAGCCCTTCATAGTTACCGAAAAAGAAGACCTTGTCCTTCCAGATCGGGCCGCCGAGCGTTCCGCCATATTGTCCGCGGCGAAATTCGCTCTTTGAGTTGTTAAAGGTCGGACGTGCGTCCAGATTGTCGTTGCGAATGAAAAGAAACGCACTGCCGTAAAAGTCGTTGCGGCCTGATTTGACGACCGAGTTAATGATCGCACCGCCGCCGCGGCCGAACTCGGCCGTCGCGACGCTGGTCTGCACGCGGAATTCCTGAACGGCCTCGGCCGACGGGAAGACGTTGATGGTGTTGACGAGCGATTCGTTGTTATCGACACCGTCAAGCAAGAAGTTGTTCGCTTGCGTCCGCTGGCCGTTTACCGAGAGAGCGGCACCGCCGGTGTTGCGGCCGCGGTAGGTCTCAGCGTTGCCGCTGACGCCCGTGGCAAAGCCGGCCGGTACACCCTGAGTTACGCCTGGCGTGAGCCTTGCAAGCTCAAGCACGTTTCGCCCATTGAGCGGAAGTTCCACCGCCTCGCGGCCGCTGATCACCTCGCCAATGGCGGAAGTGCCCGTATCGACCTGCGGGATATCAAGTGTGACCGTTACGGTCTCCGTGACATCACCTGCTTCGAGCGTGAAGTTTGCCGTTGCATTCTGCGCGACCGAAAGCGTCACTTCCTGCTGGGTCATTTTGAAGCTCGCCTGCGAGACCTCGATCTGATATCGGCCCGGCTGCAGCGAGATTAGCGAGTAAAAGCCTTCGCCGTTCGTTGTAACCGAAACTTCTCGTCCGGTGCCGATGCCGCTGACCTTAACGGTCGCACCGGCAACGGCTGCTCCGGCCGCGTCTGTTACCGTTCCGGAAATGCGTGCGGTCTCGGTCTGGGCAAAGCCCGCGGCAGCAAGAACCGCAACCGAGAACGCCAGACAAAGGAATCGTCGCGTTCCAGTAAAGATTTTGTGTTTCATATTCTTGGTGTTCCTCAATTCAAAATTGCAGTTATCGGTGCCAGCGATCTCTGCGGTTCTTTTTGGAGCGTTCCCTGAACGAGCGTTCGGCTAGTTGGGGACGCCGAGTCAGAGTGTGAAAGATTGTTTGTTTCCTAAACAAACAAAGTATTAAATATTCCATATCGGTCTGTCAAGCGAAAAATTCGCTCAACTAACCGCTCGCCGAAGCAAACTTTTTGGCAAGTACAAGGCCGACCGACCCGAGCACTGTCGGGTCATCGCCCAGGGTCGACGGTACTATCGCCGGTGTTTCGAGTTCGTTTCTAATGCTTCGCCCGGCAAGGACCTGAAGTTCGTCACGGATAAGTTCCCATGCACGAACCACCCGCCCGTTGATAACTACCGCCTGCGGGCTGAACCCGACGATCAAATTAGAGATCCCGATACCAAGGAATCTGGCACTTTCTTTCAGCGTTTCGACGGCGTTTGCTTCACCGTTGCGGGCCAATTCGATTAATCGGTCAATATCGATAGATGGATTCGCCGTTCCGTTCAATGCGGATGCATACCGGGCAACTATCGCCTTTTCTGAGGCGTGAGCTTCCCAGCAATCTCTCCGGCCGCATGAACAGAGCACCGGAGCATTCTCGCCGACGAACATATGGCCGAATTCGCCCGCTGCGCCGAATTCACCCCGATAGATCTGGCCATCGATAACGATCCCGGTGCCGATGCCCTCGGCGACCAATATCATTACAAAGTTGCGGGTTGTGCGGATCCTTTCGTCGCCGAACCATAATTCGGCGACCGCTACCGCATTTGCGTCGTTATCGATGGTCACCGGAAGGCCGAATTTTCGCTCGATCTGCGACCCGATATCCCAGTTATTCCAGCCGAAATACGGTATGTAGACGATCGTTTGGCTGTCCGGGTCGGCGATGCCCGGGATACTTATCCCGACCTCCAGATTGGCGTTTCTGTGTTCCTGGGCAAATTCCCCGACGGGCGCCAATATCTGTTCATTCATGTAGCTGAGGTCACCAGAGGTCGGAAAGACCTTTTTCTCAAGCACGTTGCCGCCAAGGTCCGCTAGGGCGATCGTGGTGAGCCTCGGAGTAACATCAACCCCGATTGCGACCGGGATGCCGGTCTTTAATTTGAGCAATGTCGGCCGCCGGCCGCCGGTTGAGGTGCCGGCGCCTATTTCCTCGATAAATCCCTCGCCCAATAGTTCATCTACGATCGCCGAAACGGTCGAACGCTGCAGCGACGTCTCCCGAGCGATATCCGCCCTTGAGATCGGCGACTTCACGCGGACATAGTTCAGCACGATCTGCTTGTTTATGTCGCGGATCGTGTTGTGCCGGGCTATCTGCGATTTGGCCTTTGAGAGGTATATCTTCTTCATTAAAGCGTGTTCCTCGCGGGCCTGCGGTCAAAATGCAAGGCGGAACTTGATAGTTTGTTGCCTAAACAAACAAACAAACACTGATATTTATACATCTCCTGCTTAAAATGTTCAATATGCACGAGTGAATTTCTCGCAAGAGCCAGCGGCGGAGTGCATCTAGGGAAGGATCGAGGCCGCGTGCCACTCGATGATATCGTTCAGCAGTTCGGGTTCGAGGATGAGTTTTGCGATCGTCGGGTCAAATTCGATCGCCGCGAGGTCCGCGATCTCTTTACGGGCGGCATCGGGCGACATATTCGGCCTTCCGGGCCGCGTTTCCATCATTGCCGCGAAGGAATCTGCCGTGCGGAGTATGCGGGCGGCAAGCGGGATCTGTTCGCCTGAAATGGCGTCCGGATAGCCGCCGCCGTTCCACCACTCATGGTGCCAGCGGACGAGCAGCTGAACGCCGCGGGCGAGCCCGATCTTTGCCGCTTCCTGTTCGCCGATGACCGGATGCCGGTGCAGGTCGAACCGTTCGTCCTCGGTCAGCGAACGATGCTCCGCGATATAAGAGCGATCCATCGTCGCCTCGCCTATGTCGTGGACAAGCGCCGCCTGCTGCATATAGAAACGGTCGTGCGCGGCCATTCCGAGCCGCGTCCCGATGCGGTCGGCGATCGAGGCGATAAGTTGTCCGTGCGGACGCGTATAGCCCTCGAAGCGGTCGATCCCGACCGAAAGGTCTATCAGCTTTTGTTCGAGCCTGCTTTCCTGTTCTGCTGTTTGCATTGTGCGAGCCGCCGAAAACTTGAGTATATCAGCAGTCCGCCGGGACGGGAAGTTTTTATGCCCTTATGCGAGCGAGAGCCGCCAACGCTTCTTTATGATTCGGGACAAGTTCGAGGAACCGGCCTATTTCGCCTTCGGCCCGCTTGACCATATCGTAGTCGGTGTAGAACTCGATCAGCATCTCGCGGATCTTCCAGTTCTTTGCATCGAGCCGGACGGCGGTCTGCAGTTCGCCTTCTGCCTTGAACTTGAACTGAGCACTTTCGGCAAGCACTTTTCCGTAATGGGCATGGTAGAGCGCGTTCTGCGGGCTGTAGTGAACGGCTCGGGCGAGGTGCGTTGCGGCTCCGGCAAGGTCGCCTTCGGTCAAGCATCCGAGTGCGGCCTCAAAGTTCTGCAGGCCCGATTCCTCGCCCTGCGTCATCTTCTCATTTGCATCGCCGCCGCGTTCGGCAACGCGCTTTCGCATTGCCCGCTCCGATTCGAGTTTCTGGTCGTAATTTCGCCGCAGCCGCTCGTCGCGCAGAGTTTCGTGGGCGAAGGAAAGCTCAGTGAAGGCCGCCTGCATCTTCTTGAAAAGTTCTGGATCCTCGCGGCGGTAGCGGTCGGGGTGAAAGCTGCGCGCAAGAGCCAAGTATTTCTCGCGGACCACGCGGGCCGGTGCATTTTGGTCGATGGCAAGAAGGTCGTAAAGGCTCTCGTAGTTCTCGAACCGGGCAAGGTATTCTTCGGCCGAAAGCTCAACGATGGGCTCGATGTTCTCTTCAGACTGTGCGGCTTCGTCAAACGTGCCGTCGCCGTTTTGAGCGGCCGGCCGGGCAACGCGGACGTCCTCGGCCTTTTTGACGAGGTGGAGCTTTGCCGACGAGAGATTCTTAAGGTCAAGGTCCGAAAACGCCGGGTTCCAATTCGCCCTTTTGACGTATCCGCCAAGCCAGATCGTGTAGAGCCCGGAGAAGAGCAGGGACTCGGGCATTCGCGTCGCCGCTCGAAGTGCCTCAGCAGAAAGTGCCTGGCCGACAAACGCATCGAGGAGGATCTTTTCGTTCTCTCGGATGCCGTCCGGCTCTGGCACGTTACCGATCGGGTCGAACATCTCGTCGAAGCTGCGGAAGCGATTTATTACCCAACCGCTGTCAAAACAGCGGCCATAGTTCATCAGCAGATCGCCGATCTCGACGTCGAGCTTCAGGTCGTCGCGGACGCGGGCGAGCGGCGTGAACGTGAAATCGCCCTTGATCCACGAAAGGCTGTCGAGCACGATCTGCCGGACGATCGCCTTCGCAGCTTCGGTCAATTGCTCTTCGCTCAGCCGGCCTGCGGCCTTGAGCGCGGCTGCAAGCTCATGGTCCTTCGCAAAATTGGGAAACTGGGCTAGTTCTTTTTGCTCGATCAGCTTCTCCTTGAGCAGGTGCGAAAATAGGCGGTGCTCGCGGGCATTTGAGACCGCGTAGATAAGACGCCCGTCGTCAAAATAAATTATGGCTTTCTTCACGCCAAAAGACAGCCGCAGGCTTCCGCCGAGGCTATTCTGGCGGATCTCGACGATCAGCTCCGCGAGCGGATGCTTTTCGATGGTGCTTTTGATCTCGAGGCCGTTTTCCGGGGACATTGATTTTCGCAGAAAGGAGAGGGAGGATGCCGGAAGGTTTCCGGTAATGAAAGATTATATCAGAAATCGGCTGAGCGCACATTAAATTTGCAGTCGCCGCCGGGGCCAAATGGCTTGACCGCGAACGGCGAAACTGCGAACATCCGAAGTTTAGAAAATGCCCACAAAACGGACGAAATGAACCAAGAGATAACCATCCGCGAATGCACCTCGCTTGAGGAACTTGCCGACTGCGTTGACCTCCAACGCGAGGTCTTTCAGTTGCCCGAGATCGAGATCTCGCCGGTCCGCCATTTTGTGGTGACGAAGAACGCGGGCGGCTTTATCTTGGGAGCTTACAGCGGCGATATGCTGGTCGGATTTGTGCTCAGCGTGCCGGCTTTTCTTCGCGGCGAGAAGGCGTTTTACTCGCACATGACGGCGGTGAAGGCGTCGCATCAGAGCTCCGGCGTCGGCCGCAAGTTGAAATGGGCACAGCGGTCGCGGTCGCTTGAGCTTGGCGTCAAGTATGTTAAATGGACCTTCGAGCCCTGGAAGGCCCGTAATGCCTATTTCAACCTCGAGAAGCTCGGAGCTATCGTGACCGAATATCAGCCGAATTTCTACGGCGTCGATTACGCGACGGCGGGCACCGGCGGAAAGCAGATCGGCCTCGCCAGCGACCGGCTCTTCGCCGAATGGCACCTCGAAAGCCCGAAGGTCATGTCTCTAGCGGCCGGCGAAAACTTCGCCGAAACCCGCGAACCGCTTCGCCGGATCGCGGCACCCGCCGATTGGTCCTCGCTAGTAGCGGCCGACCCCGAAGCTGCACTCAAAGAGCAAGAACGCCTTAAAGCTGAGTTCACCGAAGCCTTCGCCGCCGGTCTCGTCGGCGCCGGATTCGAGCGCGACGCTAACGGGCCCGAGTATCTTCTTTATCCAGCCGGATGACGCTCAAAAAATATTGACCGCCGGTATAACCGCGGTTATACTCGGCAATATGAAAACAGCCATATCAGTCCCGCAAGACATATTTGAACTGAGCGAAAAACTTGCAAAGAAGCTGAAAATCTCGCGGAGTGCGGTCTTTGCGTTGGGTGTAAAGCGGCTTAGTGAGGACGAAGCGATCGACGAAGACGATCTCGTCGCACGCATAAATGCGGTGTGCGCGACCACCGACACCTCGCTCGACCCAGCCATTAAGCGTTTGCAGGCCAGAGCACTGCAGAGGGACAAATGGTGATAACGAGAGGGGAGATCTGGTGGGCAGACCTACCAGAGCCAAAAGGCTCAATGCCCGGATATCGACACCCAATTGTGATAATTCAGGCCGATCCGTTCAATCGCAGCGATCTCGCAACCGTTATCGGGGTCGTCGTCACAACTAATCTCGCTCTTGCATCAATGCCCGGAAACGTCGAGTTGACGTCCAAGCAGAGCGGATTGCCTAAGCGCTCGGTTGTTAATGTCACTCAGATCGTCACCGCCAACAGGTCCGATCTTCTTGAATTCGTTTCCCGATTGTCTGATCGCAAGATGGAACAGATTGAACTCGGAGTTCTCTTTGTTTTGGGCCTATGAGCAAGATGCCAATCAATCTATCCGAAAGCGTTCAAGAAATCTCCGATTTACGCGACGAGATCGAGCGGCACAATGAGCTTTATTATCAGAAAGCGGAGCCGGAGATCTCTGACTTTGCGTTTGATCAACTGCTTGAAAGGCTGAAAGCTCTAGAGGCGGAGCATCCGGAACTGATCACGCCGGACAGCCCGACCCAACGCGTCGGCGGCAAGGCGGACAGTCTTCGGCCATTTACACACACCGTTCCGCTGATGTCGCTCGACAACAGCTACAGCCTCGACGAGCTGAAAGCTTTCACCGAACGCTGCGAACGCCTCGCCGAGGGGCGCAAGCTTGAGTACGTCGCGGAGCTCAAGATCGACGGCCTCTCCGTCGCACTCCACTACGAGAACGCAGTGCTAGCCGCAGCCGCGACTCGCGGAGACGGCCGGGCCGGCGACGAGGTGACGCAGAACGCAAGGACGATCCGCACCGTTCCGCTCCGTCTAAAGATAGATTCGCCGCCGCATGCCGAGATACGCGGCGAGGTCTTTCTCTCGCGTTCGCAGTTTGCGAGGATCAACGCCGAGCTCGAGATGCAGGGCGAGAAGACCTTTGCCAACCCGCGCAATTGCGCCAGCGGCACGCTCCGGATGCTCGATTCGCAAGTGGTCGCCTCCCGTCGGCTCGATATGTTTCCTTACGATGTGCTGGCCGGGAACCAGAAGATGTTTGCGACGCACTGGGAAAATTTCGATTGGCTCGAACGCAACGGCTTTAACGTGAATCCAAACCGGGCCTTGTGTGCCGGATACGACGAACTTGTTACCTTCATCAACGAAATGGAAACGCACCGCGACACGCTCGATTATGAGATCGACGGCGTCGTCGTGAAGGTGAATTCGACGGCATTGCAGGAAGAATTTGGAGCGACGACGAAAGCCCCGCGTTGGGCGATTGCTTATAAGTATCCGGCACGCCAGGCGACGACAAAGCTGCTTTCTATCAGCATCCAGGTTGGCCGGACCGGAGCACTGACCCCGGTCGCAAATCTCGAACCAACGCTCCTTGCCGGCACAACCGTCGCCCGGGCATCGCTCCACAACGAGGACGAGATAAAGCGGCTCGGGCTAAAGATCGGCGACTACGTTCTGATCGAAAAAAGCGGCGAGATCATCCCGCAGGTATTGGCGAACATTCCGACAAAACGCGACGGCACCGAGACCGATTTCGAGTTCCCGACCGAATGCCCGGTTTGCGGCTGGGACGCTGTACGCCCCGAGGGCGAAGCCGTCCGCCGCTGCACAAATCCCGATTGCCCCGCAAAGTTGAAGGCACGCATTCAATACTTCGCCTCGCGAAAGGCGATGGACATCGAGGGCCTCGGCGAAGTGCTGGTCGAAACGCTTGTTGATAAAGAGATGATCCGCGACGTCGCCGATCTCTATAACCTGAAGGTCGCCGACATCGCCGCCCTCGAACGGATGGCCGAAAAATCCGGTACGAACCTCATCGACCAGATCGAGGCCAGCAAGACGCGAGGGCTCCAGCGGCTGCTCTACGGCATCGACATCCGCCATGTCGGCGAACGCTACGCAAAGATAATCGCCGGTAATTTCCGGAGCATCGACCGCATTGCCGAGGCGAGCATCGAACAACTTGACGACATACCCGAGATCGGCCTCGCCGTCGCCGAAAGTGTCCACGCCTGGTTCCGCGACCCGCGAAACATTGATCTTGTTGCAAGGCTCAAAGCCGCCGGTGTTCAAACAGAAATGGATGCCTCATCGACCGCCGCCCTCGATGAACGCTTTGTCGGCAAGACGTTTGTGCTGACCGGAAAGCTCGAAAATTACACCCGCGACGAAGCCGCCAAACTCATCGAAGACCGCGGCGGCCGCGTCTCGTCATCTGTAAGCAAAAAGACCGACTACGTAGTAGCCGGTAGCGACGCCGGCTCAAAGCTAACCAAAGCCGAAAGCCTCGGCGTCAATGTACTCAACGAAAAGGAATTCAGGGAGATGGTAGGATGAGTGACGATTTTAATGTCAGACTTAGAATTGCAAAACATGAGCTATTTCAGAAACTAACTGTTGAAGAGCGCCTCCTCGTTGCCGATCAATTCTTTATGACGGCAAAGGAAATTATCGTTGATAATGCTCCAAAGAATCTCAATGAGAACCAGATGAAACGATACGTTTATGAAAAGATGTACAACGAGGCTCCGCCGGCCGACCTCTGGAGGTAGACGTTGATCGAATCACTTCTTTTGCCTGAAGATTTGAAGAGCTTTTCACTCGGATACTCAGGGCTTCGATTTTTTAACGAGTCGGAATTATCTGACGGTCAACTTGGCTATTCCGTCGATCCTGATGGAAGGTCTCTTGCAGGTTCGAACCCGGGCGATTGGAAAGATGGTTGGACGGTTATTGGTTATGATGAGCGGTGCGGTGATCCGATCTTTGTCGATTTAAACTCCGAAGGTTTTCCCGTCTTCACGGCTGTTCATGGGTTAGGAGAATGGACTCCAAAACAGATTGGGGATACCCTTGAATCGTTCAGGAAATGTGTTGACGAGATTTCCGCTATTTCGATCGGGCGTGAGAATCCGGTAAAGCTCGAGGCAAACCCGATCAGTAACTTGATGCGGCAAGAAGTGTTGAAGAAAATAAAATCCTTCAGCCTTGATTCTGATTTAGAATTTTGGGAATTGACGATGGGGTTTTACTGAGGTAGGGCTATGGAAATATCATTCTGGTCTTGGTTTGCCCTCGGACTTTCGATGGCTATTTTAATTTTCGGCATCTGGTCGAGCAGAGATCTTTCCGGACGGAGGAGGGAAGAGCAGATCCGAAGGTTCGGAGTTTTTGCGATGTTTCCACTGGCAACTCTTTTCATGTTTCCGCCCAGCATTTTGGAGTTCTCACGACTTAACTATTTGCCCGATCTAAATGAAACTACGGTCACGACGTCTGAAGAGCTCTCGAACCACGCTGCTGAAATTGCACACGAAGTAAATCTGCTTAAAGGCGAGGTTAAACAACTCAGACAAGAACTTGCTGAAGCTAATGAGTTTTACAGCCGTTTCGTCTCGATGGTAGCGATCGGTTTTTTTATTTTCACTATCGTCTATCCATTTGGACGAAATGACAAAAATGTCGAGACGGATGTGCCAAAATACCCGCTTGGCCTTGCTCGGGATAGCGATGATTAAGCTCTTTTCAAGGCGAAAAGATGAACCTCAATCCAGATCGTCCTGGTTATCGCCGCTGCGGGCCTTGTACATCTCGGCTACCACCTGGATGAAAATTCCATAGACGACGATCGCACTGACGAGCAGACCGACGCAAAATACTATAACGTTTAGGCTATTCATATTCTCCTACGCGTCGTTGTTCCGTATAGCCCAAGTGAGAGAATTGACGGGACCCAAAGACCGACAAAAATTGCCGTGTCTCGATTTCCCTCGCCCAACAAGCCGAACCAAAGCGACACCGAAAAGAGAAATGACAAAAATGCCGCGACAAGAATAAAGAGATCTGATTTTTCGAGTTTCATAAATTAAAGTAATGTTTGATCTGCAAAGTTATTTAACGAACTAATTTACCGTTTCGATTTGCCCAGAGGTTCGGATTCAGGCATGAAGGCTTTGAAGTAGATCAAGACGCGAATCTGACGCTCCCGCCGCATCGATATTCTTATCTCCAAAAGGGTTTGCTATCGCGGGAAGAAATAGCCGTGACGCGAGGGGTCGAAAGGCCTTCAACAGGGTTTTTCTGGTAGAATGGCGCTTGAGCTAACTCTGATTAACATCCAGCGAATTTTGAGTGAGAACGAATGAGCGATTTTTTTACAGCAAACATTTCTGAGGCTGATCCGTTGATCAGCGATGCCATTGATGCAGAGGTTCGGCGGCAGGTCGATGGGCTTGAGCTTATTGCTTCGGAGAATTTTGTCTCTGAGGCGGTGCTGCAGACGATGGGCACTGTTTTTACGAACAAATATGCCGAGGGCTATCCGGGCAAGCGGTATTACGGCGGCTGCCAGTTTGCCGATGTGGCCGAGCAGGCGGCGATCGACCGGGCGAAGGAGCTTTTTGGGGCCGAACATGCCAATGTTCAGCCGCATTCGGGAGCTCAGGCGAACATGGCCGTTTTTCTCGCGGCCATCAAGCATGGCGACACCATCCTTGGCATGAACCTTTCGCACGGCGGCCACCTGACCCACGGCCATCCGCTCAATTTTTCGGGAATCAATTATAAAGTCGCCGACTACGGAGTTGATAAAGAGACCGAGCAGATCGATTACGATGAGCTTCAGCGAAAGGCCGAGGAATCGCGGCCTGCGTTGCTTATCTGCGGTGCGTCGGCATATCCGCGGATCATCGACTTCGAACGCATCGGCGAGATCGCCCGCTCGGTCGGGGCAAAGGTGATGGCGGACATCGCCCATATTGCCGGCCTGGTCGCCGCGGGGCTCCATCCCTCGCCGGTGCCGCATTGCGAGTTCGTCACGACGACCACGCATAAAACGCTTCGCGGGCCTCGCGGCGGACTCGCCCTCTGTAAGGAAGAGTTCGCCAAGGACCTCGACCGCAGCGTTTTTCCGGGTGTTCAGGGCGGCCCGCTGATCCACATTATCGCCGCAAAGGCAGTTGCGTTTGGCGAGGCCCTTCGCCCCGAGTTTAAGGACTATCAGCAGCAGATCATTCTCAACGCTCAGGCACTTGCCGAGACGCTTTCCGAGGCCGGGCTTCGGCTTGTCTCCGGCGGCACGGACAATCATCTTCTGCTCGTTGATGTTTATATGGACGGCAAGGGCGTCACCGGCAAGGAAGCCGAAAAGGCGCTCGATGAAGTCCATATAACGGTCAACAAAAACACCATTCCGTTCGATACGCAGAAGCCTTTTGTCGCCTCCGGCATTCGCCTCGGCACACCTGCCCTGACGACCCGCGGTATGAAGGAAGACGACATGCGCGAGATCGGACGGATGATCGCAAGCGTCATCCACGAGCCCGAGTCCGAAGATGTAAAGGAGCGTGTCCGCCGCGAGGTGCTCGAACTTACCGAGCGTTTTCCGATGTATCAGGGTCGGCTAAAGCCGCATCCGGGCGAGGCGAAAATTGCGGTGTAGGGAAAAAAAGTAAGAAGTGTAAAAAGCGGAACGGCTTCCTAAACAGGGAAGCCGTTTTCCATTTCTATTTGTTCGAGCAGGTCGCGTGCCTCTTCGCTTTCAAACTCAAAGGCCTTTTGCTCGAGTACCTGAAAAGCGATCTCGGCATAGATGGGATCATCGAGCAGAGGGATCATCGACTGAGCCGGGAAGAGCACGAGCGTTTCGTATGCGATCGCACGAATTTGCGGAAGGTCCGTTTGGCGGATTATCTCCGCGATCTCGCCGGCCGAAAAGCGTTCCAAAAGGTGCTCGGCCAATTTCTCGAAGCGGTTATAGTCGTGCTGTTTCAGCGCCCTCTGGGCAAGCTGGATAAAGACCTCCGCCGAGCCGCACTGGGCCTCAAGGATCTTAACGCACGTCTCTGCAAGATGGGCCGCTTCCTCGGTTCCAACGGCGTTCTTCGCCTTCATCTGGTCATCGAGCGCAGTAAGCAACTGGCTCAATTCCCAATCGGCATGGGCGTCGTAGTGAAACTTCTGCTGAGTTGGATTTGAGAGGAGTAGCCCGGTCGGCTCGAGCAGCCGCTCAAGCATCTTTTTTGTCATCGGCCGCAAGCCGTCCCAAACTTGAACTACTTGGGCATCGAGGTGTTTGAACATCATTGTCAACAAACTCAAGTTTACGTGATACGCGCTCGATGTCAAGCAAAAATAATTTTTGCTGTTTTCATCCCGGATTCACCGACTTTTTTCGGCCATCGTTTCGACAGCGGCAGCGAGCCTTTCTTCAACTTCTGGCTCTTCGGTGCCGTCCGCAATTACCTCGACCAGGGCATAGGGCGAGCCCGAAAGCCTGCGAAGTTCCCAGGCCTCTTCGCCCTCGCGCGAGCGGCGCGTGAACCAGACGGCATCCACCGCGGCTTCGTTCATCTCCGTCCCCGCCGGAAGCTGCGAAATCATATCGTCCTCGGGCGGCACCGTAAAAAGAAGACGCCGCGGCTCCCAACCGTGGCGTCGGTATTGTTCGAGAATTGCCGCGAGTTCTTCGCCTCGGATCATTTGACGTTCGTGGCCGGCTTCGGCACGACCGGTGTGACATTCATGTTCATGTTGACGTTCGCGTTCGGCATTCCCGGGACCATCGTGTTCCCGACCGCGTTCGCGGCTTCCTTCTCACGCTGGTCGCGGCCCTTGCCCGGCGACTTGAAAGTTCCGCCAAACATTTCGCCGACTGCGAGTTTCCAAACTCCATCCTCATTTACAAAGCCGATGTCTTCCCACTTGTTGTCGCGTCCGTTCCAGACCTCAACGGCCGCGAACTCGTCGCCGGTGCGTTCGTCGCGTATCTCGGGAAGCGAATCGGCCATGGTCGTCGCGGTAAAGCCGTTCTCGAAGACCTTTTCGATCGGCGTATTGTTTCTCGCAGCGACCATTTCGGCAAATTCAAGCGTCTTCTTGCTCATGTTCGACTTGATGGCCTCGGTGTTCTTGGATTTAACGGCTTCGTACAGTTTCTTATAAGCCTCGGTAGCCGATGCGCCGCCGCCCTTCAGTGCCGCATCGCCACAGGCGAGCATCGTCCCGACCAACCCGAGCACGACAAAAAGGCCGAATGCTCTTTGTAGAAAAGTAATGGAATGTTTGCGTTTCATTATCCGTAGAGTATATTGACAGCCCATTTGAAAGTAAATCAGCGCTCGCGGGCTGACTAGTTTCGCCCGGCCGCTTCGGGATATGATTGCGAAATGCTTGCATTAAGAGCCGAGAATGGAAGCCCTATGCTCCGCGATGTGCCGCGGCCGGCGGCCGAGGGCGAGGCGCTTGTCCGCGTTTCGCTTTCCGGCATTTGCAATACCGATCTTGAGATCATCCGCGGCTATGCCGGATTTACCGGGACGCTCGGCCATGAGTTCATCGGCGTGGTCGAGGAATCTCCCGATTCTCCGGAGCTTCTCGGCCGCCGCGTCGCGGGCGAGATAAATGCCGGGTGCGGGCGGTGCGAGCGGTGCCTCAGCCGCGACCCGCGGCATTGCCCGGAGCGGACCGTGCTCGGCATCATCGGCCGCGACGGAGCCCACGCCGAATTTCTCCGGCTGCCGACTCGAAATCTGGTCGCGGTTCCGGACGCCGTCCCGGACGAAGAGGCCGTTTTCATTGAGCCGCTCGCCGCCGCCATCGGAATCTCGGAGCAGGTTAAGATCACCGCCGAAACCCGCGTCGCCGTTATCGGGGACGGCAAGCTCGGCCTTTTGTGTGCACGAGCTATGCGGATGCTGACGCCGCATACATCCCTGATCGGCAAACATTCATCAAAACTTGACCGAGCAGAGCGGACCGGCATTCGCCCCATACTTGCGGGCGAAACCAAAGGGCTCGAGGGCTCGTTCGACGTGGTCATCGAAGCAAGCGGTTCCGATTCCGGCTTTGCCTCGGCGGTCGATCTGGTAAGGCCGCGGGGAAAGATCGTCCTTAAATCTACCTTTGCCGGAAAACCAACTTGGGAAGCCTGGCGAATTGTAGTTCAGGAGATAACGATCGTCGGTTCGCGATGCGGGCGATTTCAGCCGGCGGTCGATGCACTTGCCGCTGGGCAGATCGAGGTCGCAGACCTTATTAGTGAAGAGTATAAGCTTGCCGATGCCGTAAAGGCGGTTACGGCGGCCGGGCAGAAGGGAACGCTTAAAGTGCTCCTCAGGCCCTGAGCGAAACTTGCCGGGCGAAATAAATTTTCGGATTTTGGGCATCTTTTGATACCCTTAGTGAACTAATTGTTAAGGCCGTTCGCGGTCGGGAAGTGGAGGTTTTTACGTATGTTTTTAAGAAGCGGTGATAAGTCCAGGGTTGCGGGGTTGTTGTTTTTCGTGGTTCTTTCGCTCATCGGCGCTCCGGCGGCATACGGACAAGTTACCGCTGAGGCTCCGTCCGAGCGGGTGATGACCCTCGCCTCATTTTCCGATTCGATGGCGGCCGTTGCCAAGAAGGCCGGCCCGGCAGTCGTCAGCATTGACGCCAAGGCTCGCCCGGCCGAAATGGCCTCCCGCGATTCGCAGGAAGTGCCGGACGACATACTCGAATTCTTCCGCCGCCAGATGCCGACGCGGCCCGCGACGGCCATCGGTAGCGGCTTCATAGTTGACCCCGCGGGCTACATCGTGACCAACGCCCACGTCGTTGAGAACGCCGTCAAGATCACGGTCCGGCTCGATTCGGGCGAGGAGCATCCGGCCGAGCTCATCGGGCTTGATGACGAAACCGACATCGCCGTCCTTAAGGTAAACATCGGACAGGCGCTTCCTTATCTCCGTTTCGGCAATTCGGAAAACGTCCGCGTTGGTGACTGGGTGCTTGCCATCGGTTCGCCCTTCGGGCTCAATCGCACGGTGACCGCTGGCATCGTCTCGCAGACGCGTCGCGAGACAGCAGTTTCGACGCCCTTCCAACGCTTTATCCAAACCGATGCCGCCATCAATCGCGGCAACTCCGGCGGGCCGCTCGTTGACCTCAAAGGTGACGTTATCGGCGTGAATTCGCAGATCGCCACCTCGACCGGCGACTACAACGGCGTCGGCTTTGCCCTGCCCTCGGTAGAGGCTCGGCAGGTCTATGAGGAGATCCGGGCAAACGGAAAGGTACAGCGCGGCTACCTCGGTGTTTATCTCGACTCGGTAAAGACCGAGTTCGCAAAAGTTTACGGCCTCGGCGAGACGCGCGGTGCGATCATCACCGACGTCCGCGATGAGGACGGGCCAGCCGCCGCGGCGGGGCTCAAGACCGGCGACATCGTTGTCGATTTTGACGGCCAGGAGATCAAGGGCGCCTCGGAGCTTATCGCGAAAGTTGCGGCGACCAAGCCGGAGAGCGACGTCCAGGTCACCTTCCTTCGCGAGGTCGGCGATAAAATGGAACGCCGTTCGGTCGAGATGACGCTCGGCGAGCGCACGATCGGAAACGCCCGGATCAGGGGCCGCAACCGGCCCGCACCGGTCGAGCCGCCCGTTGATGCGACCAAGCCCTTTGGCCTGACGCTGACCGAGGTTTCGCCGGCAATGGCGACCTCGCTCAAGCTCGAAGCCGGCGGCCTAGTTGTCCGCGAGATAAACCCCGCGAGCTTCATCGCCGACGTCAAGCTCTCAAATGGAGTTGACGCCCTCGGCCGCGGCGACATCATCATCCGTATCAACCGTCAGGCCGTCACGGACCAGGCGACCTTCACCAAGTTCGCCGCCGGCCTCAAGCCGGGCGACCCGGTCGTGCTCCACGTACTCTCGCCCGTCCCCGGTGGCCAAACCGCCATCCTGAAGTACGTCCAGTTCACGGTCCAGTAGCCGTTTTTTGCAGATCATTTTGAGAAAGTTCCCGGCGAGCGGTGGCTCGCTTGGAACTTTTTCTTCTTTGGCTGTAACCTAATTGATATGGCAAAGGCAAAGAAGGCGAAAGAAAAGAATTCGAACAAGACGACGGTTGCGACCTACCACAACTACATCGGCGGCGAGTGGGTAAAGAGCGCTTCGGGCGAGTGGTTTGAGAATGTGAGCCCGGCGGATACGACCGACATCGTCGGCCGCTTCCCGAAGTCGAACGCCGAGGATGTGGATAAAGCGGTCGCGGCGGCAAAGGCGGCGGCCACCAAGTGGCGGCAAACTCCGGCTCCGAAGCGGGCCGAGCTGCTCTTTAACCTCGCAGAGATCATCCGCGACAACAAGCAGCGTTATACGGAAGAGATGACCCGCGAAATGGGCAAGGTGCTCAAGGAAGCGGGCGGCGACGTTCAGGAAGCCATCGACTGCACCTATTACACGGCAGGCGAAGGCCGGCGGCTCCATGGCTTTACGACGCCCGCCGAGATGAAGAACAAATTCGCGATGTGCGTCCGCCAGCCGGTGGGCTTGTGCGGGCTTATCACGCCTTTCAATTTCCCGATGGCGATCCCTTCGTGGAAGCTGATTCCGGCGCTCGTTTGCGGCAACACGGTCGTTATTAAGTCGGGCGAGGACGTGCCGCTTTCGGCCCTTAACCTGGTCAAGGCCTGCGAGCAGGCGGGCATACCGAAAGGCGTCGTCAATCTCGTCAATGGCTTTGGCGAGGCCGGTGCCGCACTCGTCGATCACAAGGACGTCCGGCTCATCTCATTCACCGGCTCGACCGATACCGGCCGCAAGATCGCCGAGGCCTGTGCCCGCGACAACAAGATCGTCTCGCTTGAGATGGGCGGCAAGAACGCTATCATCGTAATGGACGACGCCGACATCGACAACGCCGTCGATGGCTCGCTCTGGGGAGCCTTCGGCACCAGCGGCCAGCGGTGCACGGCCTCATCGCGGATCGTCGTTCACAAAAAGGTCTACAAGAAATTCGTCGCAAAGCTGGTCGAACGCGTAAAGGCCCTCCGCGTCGGCAACGGGCTTGACCCGAAGACCGACGTCGGCCCCGTGATCCACGAGGACGCGATGCAGAAGATCCAGGGCTATATCGAGATCGGCAAAAAGGTCGATGGGGCAACCCTCGCCGCGGGTGGCAACCGCCTGACCAAGGGTAACTACGCAAAGGGCTGGTTCCTTGAGCCGACCGTTTTTTCAGACGTAAAACCCGGCATGCGGATCGAACAGGAGGAGATCTTTGGCCCGGTCACCAGCGTCGTTCCTTTCTCAACGCTTGATGAAGCGATCGAGATCGTCAACGGCGTAAAATACGGCCTCTCGTCCGCCATCTATACGCAGGACGTCAACAAGGCTTTCTACGCGATGCAGGAGCTCTACACCGGCATCTGCTACGTAAATTCGGCCACCATCGGCGCCGAGGTCCACTTGCCCTTCGGCGGCACAAAAGCCACCGGCAACGGCCACCGCGAAGCCGGCACCCAGGTGCTCGATATCTTCAGCGAATGGAAATCACTCTACGTCGATTACAGCGGCAAACTCCAGAAAGCCCAGATCGATGAGGTGGAGATTTAGGGGCGAGTAAATCGTCAAGAGTAAATCGTAAATAGAAAGAAGGCAGGATTCGGGATCACCGATCCTGCCTTTTTTCTGTGATCTGACTTACTTGCCTACGTTCCAAATACCAGCATCATTATCGAGAATACGACGGACGCAGCGGTCAGCAGTGTTATTACCGTGCTTACGAACCTGGTATTGCGTTTGCCGTTGATGGCCATGCCCAGGCCGCCTGCGGTGAACACTACGCCGAGTATCAGGACGATCCCGAGCCCAGCGATCGACAGGATGATCGCCGCCTTTTTCGCTTCGGCCGACATGCCGCCGTAGGTTCCCTTCACCGGGCCGCTCAGCAGCCTGACCATAATGAACTCAACCGCCGCGATCGCCAGAGTAAATATCGCCCCAAGAGCAGTCAGCATCACGCCGCGGACCTTGATGTGCGTTGCCGTGAAAAACTGAGTGCTACCGCACTGCGGGCAAGCACTCTCCGCAGTTACGACGTCGTAATCGCAATCCCAGCACTGCCGCAGCTCCGGCATTTTCGCGTTCTCTTCCATCACGTAAGAAACCTGAACACCGCCCCGAAGACAAAGACCATCGCTAGCAGGATCCACATTACCCAGACCGTGTGCCGGTTGCGTTTGCCGAAGGCGAGCATCCACCCGCCGGAGACGATCATGTGCACCCCGAAGAGGATAAGCACCGCGAACAGGCCCGCCGCGGCAAGCAAGATGTGCTGGTCCTCGGCCAATTGCCGCGACTTTGAGGGGTCGTTCATAGCGTTAAGCACTATTAGCCCGACGACCACCGACACCGCGCCGATCAGCACCGCGACAAAAAGCCCGAGCCCGACGAGAATGCCGCCGCGGGTGCGGATGTTGCCCGCCGTAAAGAAAGTGCTCTTGCCGCACCGCGGACACGCGGTCTCAGCCGAGACAGCCTCAAAATTGCACCCGAAACATTGCCGAGCCTCCGCCGCCGCCATCGCCTGCTGCTGTTGCATCATAGAGAAACCAAATCCCAAAAGAATCTAAATTCGCCACGACATAATTCCCCAACTCGTCCCGGCCGAAAACCCGCCGAACCCGCCGTGCGCTACGGGCGCATTTGAAGCTCCGTTCAGTTTTTGTTAACATAGGAAGTGTTGAGGTTGCTCGTTAGTTGGTTAGATTAGTTAGTCGCTACTTCGGTAGCAGTTAGTTAGTTAGATTGGTTAGTTCGCAACCTTGACGGAGGAAAAGCTTGCCGGGTGTCAAAACCTAGCGGCTTTTCCTTTTTTCATGCCCGGACGGATCGTTACTCTGAAGTGCCCGGCCAATTTTCCCGCTAATTCAACCTAATATTGCGGAACGTTTAATCTCCGGTAGTCCTACGTAGGCGAACGCCTGCCTCCCCAAAATTGGGTATTGCTCGTTCAGCTTCGATAATGTAGTATTTCGTCAAAAGAAATCGAGCTCCCTATGAACGAGAAAATCCGAACGCTACCACCATCAAGTTTTCATCAACAAGAAGATGGATTTGTACGACCTCTTTTTAAGGTCTGCGTCCCCCTATTGATCTTGATTCTTGTGATACTCGGGTGTAAACCGAAGCCAAGTTCGAACAGTCCGACGCCGGACGTAAGTAGTCCTGAAGCGAATACATCAGAGGTTGTTAAGCAGCCCGAAACTTCTTCGCAAGGACGCTTCGAAATTACTGAGATCTGTAATTTGCCGAAGGAGGTTGCCCCAAACACTCCTTTCGGGAGACTTGGCGGCGGCCGATGGGAGAGAACCAGCAGTTTCGATGAACAATGGGATTACGACTGCAAAGGCGATACGGGCGATGTGACCTTAGAAGACAGCGAGAAAGGTAATGTTAGCGTTGAATATGGATCGATCGGTGGACCAATCGATGTGAAATATCTATCAATCGAATACACCGCTACGAGGTTCAATGGGCTCGACAAATCGGAGCTGGAACACCGAAAGAGCTACGTGGATTTCGTGGATCGGATTTCGAAGCGACTGTTCAACGAACCGCTTCCAGACTCCGTAAAGAAACAGTTGCTCGGCACAAAAGATATTCGGAAAGAAGATTCCGGCACTCCTGTTGGATCGGGATATGTGAACACGTCCGTGAATCTTACCAACAATAAGGTAGTCATGACCGATATCCATTTCTTCGAGAGTAAGGATGCATACGGTAAGTTCAGAAACCAGTAGTTTCGGTGGCCAGGGGGCGTCCGGGTTTTGTTGAAGAACGCTATCCACTTCCGAAGAGTCGGGGCTAAGAGACACGCTGACCGAAAGGTTTCTTCTGCACGTTAATTTGCTGTTTGTAATCGATGCCACGCCAAACGAGCATTTCGCAAGAGCTCAGTCGCCATCCGTTCAGTCTCCGCGTCATCGCTGAGATCCGGTAAGCCAGTGATCTCTGCGTGAGTCGGGCTGTTGGGAATCACATCCGCTTTCGCATCGCGGACATTCCCAACATGGAGACTGGTGACTGCCTTAAGACTCTTCAGGCTGGTTGTGGCGTTTTCACAATTGTTATTGACCGAGAGCCCCTTTTCATTTTGTCGAAGTGTGAATGCCAGACTATGAATCACGCAATCTTCACTAATCCAACTAGGCCTAATCGCTCGAAATATTAGGGTGTCACACAACAGTATTTCAGGGAACGCGTCATGGATTGTGGGCATAGTCAGAAGTTTAACTTTCTTAATTCTCTTGCGAGCAGTTGCGAATCTAATCGGTAGTTAACGCCATCCTTACCATCGAAGTTATAATACAGATACGGGGGGCGATTGTTTGATCCAGATAGGAACAATCTCACCTCACATTCAAACGACTTACGCCATTCGAATTTCAAACCACCAAGGCCATCTGGAGCAACACCCGGGATAACGGTCGATTTGCCAATAAGAAAATACGCGGGAACCACCCAGCGATAGTAGCGGTTCAATGCGAATCGTGAAGGTCGTGGATCAAAGTCTTCTTCAGGGATCGCGTTTTCAAGAGCGACAATTTTTGAATATAGAGACCGTAACTGATTGAAAGTTTCCGAATGGGTAACAGCCACGCAAAAGCCGCTCTCATTGTAAAGTTCCCGGCTAAGTACCGTTTGAGTCCTCGAATACAATTTCGGGAAATCTAGGAAAGTTGTTGCCGTTGTATCATGCACTGCCGACCTCGTTTTCACTATCCTCATCAATCGGGATCGCTGTCTGGCCCGTGAAAAGTTGATATTGATTTTCAAGAGCACGAATTAGGTCAGGTATCTTTTCGCTTGATATTGCAATTCGTCCAACACACTGAGCGTCGAGCATTGTGGTCTCCGAGTCGAAACCCGGTTGCAGAATTGGAATCCTCACTTCGAAAAACGAAAGAACGAAATCGGTAAGGATGACTTGTACCGCAACTTCCGACGCGTACAGCGTAGAAATCGAGTCTGGTACCTTAAAATCAATTCCAACTGGACGGGGAACTACGATTTTCTTTTCAGTGTCGTTTGCATTTTCAGCCATTAAAATTTCCTCAAGTCAGTCCACATATCATTCGCTCAAGCACCGGAGGCAAAAGGGGGCGTGGGCCGTAAGCCATTTGTTCTACATTCTTTTGAATAAGTTGCGCTTGAAAAATGCCTGCATCGCACGCGTTGTAATCTCGCTCTTTAACTTAGATGCTCTCCACGGCTCTTCGTTGTGCGTTTGCTCAACCAGAGCTGACGCTGAAAGGTCTCCATAAGCTTCGAAAACCGATTCAAGAAGTTCACGCTCGTCGGGATCGAACGTTTCAGCGTTGAACTCCTCGGGCAGATCGATGGGCCCGTATCCAAATCTCTTGTATTCTTCGTAGACTTCCTCGACAACCGGTCCGAAATTCCATGCCATCACTCGTTCCAAGAACAAGGGTCGGCTAAAATTACCGAGAGCATAGCCCTGAGCGTAGTATAAAAGCTTCTGAACCTTCAAGTTCGACACAGGTTCAGCCCCGCGCTCCTTTGCAAGCCAAACGAAATATTCCGCGATTTCAATAGCCTTCTTCATTTGGTTTTCGTATCATCACTGCAACTAAATATCGTGTGTGGCATTTAGTTGCAATGATGCAACAACAATTTCTCATGATACGGAAACCGGTGACAAAAATCAATCGATTGACGAGACAAAGCATGCGGTAGTACGGCCTCTGAAGTATGAGCTAGACCTTTATCGTTCGGCGTTTTACGGGGGAAGAGAGGACGATGGCGGTGGTTGTGATGCCGTAGGGGGTGAGTTTGTCGATGATCTCCTGGAGGTGTTCGACCGAGGCGACGGCGACCTTCATTATAAAGCTATCACCGCCGGTGCCGCGGTGGCATTCGAGCACCTCGCTCGTCTCTTCGGCGACCTCGATGATGTGGCTGTAGTCCACGCCCGTTATGCTCATCCGGACGAATGCCGTGATCGGCAGCCCGACCTTTGCCGTATCGATCTCCGCCCGATAGCCGGTGATTATCCCGGCATCTTCCAGCTTGCGGACGCGTTCGATAACGGCGGGCGTCGTCAGCCCGACCCGCCGCCCGAGCTCGGCAAAGCTCGTCCGCGCATCTTCCTGCAGCTCGGTAAGTATCTTCCGGTCAATTTCGTCGATCATAAGCTCCCTAAGGCCATTCCGCGGCCTTGGCTTTAGTTTATAAGGTTTTGCCCCGGAAATAAATCACAAAATAAAGCCCGGCCCGCCCATTTCCGAATATTCACTATTCAGATTTCTTTTCGCTTCTATTACAATTATTTATTCAAGGATAACCCGAGACCTTCCCACGGCATCGTAAATTTCGAGGAGCCAACCATGCTTACTGAGACCGCCATTGCCGCAAACGCCGCCGAAACCGATTTTCCGCTCGATAATTTTCACATTACGGACGCCGATCTGCCGACCTTTCGCGATATGCCGTTCGAGGACATCGAGGAACTCGACCTCGACCATCCCGGTGCGAGCGACCCCGAATACCGCACGCGTCGCGGCTACATCGCGAGCCTCGCCAAGAAGTTTCGCGAGACGGGCGTCATCACGGACGTTGATTACAACGACGACGAGCAGGCGATCTGGCGGCACGTCGCCACGCGGCTCGAGGAGCTGCACCAGCGGCACGCCTCGCCGTTCTATCTCAGGGCAAAGCGCGACCTCGGCATCTCGAACGAACGCATCCCGCAGCTGACGGAAATGAACCGCCGGCTCAAGGAGCTGACCAACTTCCGGCTGGCGCCGATCGAGGGCCTCGTCGATACACGTGCTTTCCTGAGCTGGCTCTCGTGGCGGACGATGCTCTCAACGCAGTACATCCGCCACCACTCGCGGCCGGAATATACGCCCGAGCCGGACATCGTCCACGAGGCGATGGGCCACATTCCGATGTTTACCAACCCAAACTTTGCCGATTTTTCGCAGTTCATCGGCCACGGTGCCCGCATCGCGACCGACAAACAGATCGAGGAACTCGGCCGGCTCTATTGGTTCACGGTCGAATTTGGCCTGGTCGAACACGAAGGCGACATCAAGGCCTACGGTGCCGGGCTGCTCTCAAGCTACGGCGAGCTCGTGCACGCTTTTTCGGACAAGGTCGAGCGGCGGCCGTTTGTGCTCGAAGAAGTGATCAACCACGAATACACATACAGCGACATGCAGCCGGTGCTCTACGTCATCCCGTCCTACGCCGAGCTGAAAGAGGTGACGCGCGGATACATCTCAACTTTTGGAAGCTGACAGATGATGGAATTTACGATCAACGGAGAAGCGACCGCCGCCGAGGTCGTCGAGCTTTACCGCGATTGCGGCCTGCCGCGGCCGATAGATGACGAGGACCGCATCGGGCGGATGCTCGCGGGCTCGAACTTGATAGTAACCGCCCGCGAAAACGGCCGGCTCATCGGCATCTCGCGGTCGATCACTGATGGAGCCTGGAGCTGCTATCTCGCCGACCTCGCCGTCGCCACCTCGCACCAAAAAGCAGGCGTCGGCCGCCGCCTCGTCGAGATGACCAAACAGGCCGCCGGCGATGAATCAATGGTCCTCCTCCTCTCCGTCCCGGCCGCCATGGATTACTACCCAAAGATCGGCATGGAACGCCTCGACAACGCATTCATAATCTGGCGGGAGATGTGAGATGTACGTAATCACAAGAAAGCGCCTGAATGAGTTTGCCGAAAAATATCCGGAGACGAACAACGCTCTTGCACGTTGGTATCGTCAAATGAGGCAGAATAGCTTTGCTTCGATCGAAGAGTTACGCGAATTCTTCCCGTCTGCGGACAAGGTCGGGAATCTGACGGTGTTCAATATCGGCGGAAATAAAGTTCGGCTGATAGCGGCGATACACTATAATCGAAAAAAGGTTTATATCCGGGCAGTTTTAACCCATGCCGAATATGACGCCGGAAATTGGAAGGAGTAGATATGCAAGCAGTCGATATTCAGTCCTGGACAAATGTTTCGGACACGGTATTCGTACCGCATAACGAACTTGAGTACGAACGTCTCGTCAAAATGCTCGACGATCTCATTGATCAGGTCGGCGAGGATGAGTCGCATCCGCTTGCTTCGATGATGGATGTTTTGTCGGCTCTGATCGAGAACTACGAGAACGCAAATGTTCCGGAGTTAGCTTTGAAAGGCTGAGGTGATACAAATGGGCGAAAGAAAGATAGACCGGAAAATGATAAATACTGCCGAAGATGAACTCACCAGCTTGTTACGACGAACTCGCCACGCCAGAGGGCTGACTCAAAAGGAACTCGCAAACAGGGCAGGTATAAGTCAATCAAGTATTTCGAAGGTTGAGAACGATCTAACGGACGCCAGTTATTCCATTCTACGAAAGATCGTCGTAGATGGCCTCGGCGGCGAGTTAAAACTGGCGATCAAGCTGTGATTGGGGTCGGAAAGTATGAAAGCAGTTGTTCTTATTGTTTTTTTGGCAATGGCTGTGTTTGCACAGGCTAACGAAGACTCTCTTTACGCCCGGGGTCTTCAGGCCTGTTTGGAAAAAGAGATTGCTTCATACAAAAGTTTTTCGGAGCGGGATTTGCGAAATGTCATTGTAGCGTACGACTTTTACATAACTAGAAATTTGCCGAAAAAGATGGGGGAGATTTCCGTTCGTTATCTGGACGACTCGGAGTTGATTCAAGAATTCAGGAAACTCTCGAAAGAGGAACGAAAGCGCGGAGTTCCATACATCAAGATCTTTCCGATCTCCGATAGGGAGGAAAAGTTGTATTTCGCATACAACACTCGTTGGTTTAGATACTCAGAAAAAGGCGGCTTTTTTTCGGAACGTAGGCTGATTCACACCCATGGTTTAGAAGGCGGATGTAACGCTGAGATCGCGTTCGACCCTTCAGAAAAAAAGTTCTATATTTCGGAGGCAAGCCTTTGGGGTATTTAGCCGATATGGTTTGACAGTTGGTTTTAAGCGGTTTGTAGGATGGACATATGGATAACAAGAATCCACTTGGATTAAAGAAGATACATCACGTTGAGTTTTACGTTGGGAATGCGAAGCAGGCGGAGTTTTATTACCGCAAGGCGTTCGGGGTGTCGTAATCGTAAACCGATGGAGAACCCATTACCCTCAACAAAGATCGGTCAGATCCTGTCTGTTTTAGACGAAATGAGGCAGGCCGGGATCGTCGATAAGTATGCGATCGGCGGGGCATTTGCCGCTATCCTGCACAACGAACCAATATCGACGATAGATCTTGATATTTTCTTTCTCTTCAAAGAAAAGCAGTCGTCGTTGGTTCTTTCATTAGACTCCATTTATGAGTTTGCTCGGGCACGCGGGTTTTCGTTCGATCATGAGTTTGTAAATATCCACGGCTGGTTGGTTCAGTTCGTTGAGGCTAGCCATAGCAAACTTTGGAGCGAAGCAATTGAGAATGCAGTTGTTTTGTCAATCGATGGTCGGGACGCTTATGTGATCGACAAGGAACATCTCGTTGCTATGTGGCTTTTTGCCGGGCGGGCAAAGGACTATCAGAAGATAGCGATGTTCGTGGATGCAGGCATTCTCGATGACGCGAGACTCGCAAGAATTCTGGCGAGACACGACTTGCTGGTAAAATGGGAAACAGATAAGTGGAGGTTTACGAATGGATAGCGAAAGCGAGATTGCAGAACTGACCAAACGCAAAGAGATATCGCGCTCCTATCTTCGGTCCCAAACACCGGAGGCTAAGATCGCCCAGCTTATCAATTTGCAGGAACAGTATTACGAAATGCTGGCGGTTCGTGAGGCGAAAGGCGGCAAACCAATTCCCTCAAGATGGAAGAAATGGTACGCGGCACGGCATCCATGATTGAAAGGTTTTTTTATGACAGACACGAAGAATCCATTAGGACTTAAGAAAATATATCACGTTGAGTTTTTTGTTGGGAATGCGAAGCAGGCGGAGTTTTATTACCGCAAGGCGTTCGGTTTCTCGCGGGTGGCGTATCGCGGGCTTGAGACGGGCGACCGCGAGGTGACGAGCTACGTTTTGCGGCAGAACCGCGTCAATTTTGTGCTGACGACGCCGCTGACACCTGAGCACCCGGCTGCCGAGCACATCAAGCAGCACGGCGATGGCGTCCGCGATATTGCCTTCCAGGTCGAAGATGCCGATCACGCCTATAACGAGGCCGTCAAACGTGGGGCGACGGGCATTACCGAGCCGCACGATATGACCGATGCGAACGGCACGGTCCGCCACGCCGCGATCGCGACCTATGGCGACACGATCCATTCGTTCTATTCCTATCAGGCATCTGCGGCCCCGTCAGCCGACCGTCCGAGCGGCTCGGCCGAAGGAGCCGCGACCGCCGCACAGCAGGAGCGGGTCTATGCATATTCCGGCGCTTTCCTGCCCGGCTTTACCGAGCAGCTCGTCCCCGGCGAGGAGGTCGGCATTCAGCTCGTCGATCACATCGTCGGCAACGTCGAACTCGGGAAGATGAACTACTGGTGCGACTTTTACCGCGACGTGATGGGCTTTGAGCGGTACATTACCTTTGACGACAAAGACATCTCGACCGAGTACTCGGCTCTGATGTCGATCGTGATGAGCGACGGCGGCCACAACATCAAGTTCCCGATCAATGAGCCCGCCGAGGGCAAGGGCGGCAAGTCGCAGATCCAGGAATATATCGACTTCTACGGCTCGGCAGGCGCCCAGCACGTAGCATTGCTCTGCAAGGACATTCTGCACACCGTCGCTAAGCTGCAGGCAAACGGCATCGAGTTCCTCCGCGTGCCGGATACCTATTACGACGAGATCCCGGCACGCGTCGGCGAGATCGATGAAAGCGTAGAAGACCTCAAACGCCTCGGCATCCTGGTCGACCGCGACGACGAGGGCTACCTGCTCCAGATCTTCACCAAGCCGGTCGAAGACCGCCCGACCGTTTTCTACGAGATCCTTCAGCGAAAGGGCTGCAAAGGTTTCGGCAAAGGCAACTTCAAGGCGCTCTTCGTCTCGATCGAAGAAGAGCAGCGACGGCGCGGGAATCTTTAATGGAGCTTCGGCGCGCTGATCTTCGAACGCTCCAAGAGCTACTCGCGGTTTTCGCTGCGGCGTTTGAGGACCATGAGTCTTATCAATCTGCGGTCCCGTCGGATGAGTATTTAACAGAACTTCTAGCCCGCCAGGACTTCATTCCGCTGGTGGCTGTGGCGGAAGGGAAGGTTGTCGGCGGGTTGGCGGCTTATGTTTTGCACAAGTTTGAGCAGGAGCGGTCGGAGATCTATATCTACGACCTCGCGGTTCTCGAAGAGTATCGACGGCAACACGTCGCGACCGGGCTGATAAACAAGCTGCGCGAGATCGCCCGCGAGCTTGGTGCGTGGGTCATTTATGTGCAGGCCGACCACGGCGACGACCCGGCGATCAAGCTTTACGAATCGCTCGGCACCCGCGAGGACGTGCTCCACTTCGACATTGAACCGTGAAATCAAGCGAGCCCACATTCCGTGATTTTCAGCCCGCCGATATCGAAAAGGTCGCCGCACTTCTGCGTTCGAACATCCCGAAATATTTCGTCCCGGCCGAGGAGCAGGAGCTTCGGGATTATCTGGCCGAGCACCCCGAGGACTACTGGCTGCTCGATCATGATGGCGAGACGGTCGGGGCCGGCGGCGTCGCACTTAACAGCGATGGCTCGGTCGGCCTTTGTTGGGGAATGGTCCGCAACGACCTGATCGGCACCGGACTCGGTAAACGGTTGACGCTCTTTCGAATGGAAAAGGCCCGCGAGAAATGGGGCGAACGTGATTTCATGATCAGCACCTCGCAGCACACCGAGGGCTTTTACCAAAAGCTCGGCTTTGAGACCATCGAACACATCCCCGACGGCTTCGGCTTGGGCATCGACAAATGTAAAATGATGCTTACAGCAGAGTAGATTTTATGATTCAACACTTTCGTCCTTACAGATTCATCTTGATAGCGTTCTGTCTTGGCGGGGTGTTTTCATCCGTTTACGGTCAAGAGATTCGTGATCAAAAGGAGGCGGAGCGAATCTATCGGGAGTCGTTGGAACAAAGCAAATACAACAAGCTGTACTTCGACGAGGCGGATCGATGTCGGCAACTCAATCGCGAACAGAAGCATCAAGAAGCGATTCTCTCTTGCCGGCGATCGATCGCTTACGCTGAGAAATTACCAGCTGGTCAGGTCTTGGAACGACAGGCCGGATATATTCAGGTAGGGATAGCTTTTCTTAGACAAAAGCGGCCCAAAGAAGCATTAAATTATTTCGAGAAGGGAATAGTGATCGGCAGATCAGTCCTTGGTGAGACTGATGTTGAGACCGGAGAGATCTATTTTCTGATCGGCCAGGCCCACCATATAGATGGAAATACAGCAACGGCAAGCGAATTCTATGATAGGGCTGAGAGGACATTCCGAGCTGCATATGACGAGATGGGTGAGGATGGGGAAGAGTTGCGGGAACAATATCCCCGTATCATCTGGCACATTCTTGAAGCCCATTTGATACTTCTGGAAGAAACCGACGAGGAAGAGAAGATGACTGCCTTAAGAAAGCGACTTCATGAGTTTGAACTAGCATTTCAAAAATACTTGAAAAAGTAGGATTCAAATGGGAATGAATTATCAAACAGGCTTTGGGAATGAGTTTGCGACCGAGGCGGTTGCGGGGGCTTTGCCTTTCGGGCGCAATTCGCCGCAGCGGGCGCCGCTCGGGCTTTATGCCGAACAGCTTTCGGGCACGGCCTTCACCGTTCCGCGGAGCGGCAATAAGCGGACGTGGACGTATCGCATTCGGCCATCGGTGACGCACAAACCGTTCGTGCCGTTCGCTCCCTCAGGCGAGCCGGGCGGAACGCTCTTCCGGTCCACTCCGTTCGATGAGGTGATCACCGCCCCGAACCAGCTCCGCTGGGATCCGTTGCCGATTCCCGATGCTCCGACCGATTTTGTCGAGGGCATAACTAGCATCGCGGGCAACGGCGACCTCTTCACACAAGCGGGGATCGCGGTCCATATTTACCGCTGCAACCGCGGAATGGGCAACCGCTATTTTTACAACGCCGACGGTGAAATGCTTATCGTCCCCGAACTCGGCCGGATCGGCATTTTGACCGAGCTCGGGGCGATGCAGGTCGGCCCCGGCGAGATAGCCGTACTCCCTCGCGGCGTACGGTTCAAGGTCGAGCTCGCCGATGGCCAGGCTCGTGGGTATATTTGCGAGAATTACGGTGCGCAATTTCGCCTGCCGGATCTCGGCCCGATCGGGGCAAATGGCCTTGCCAATCCGCGCGACTTTGAAACACCGGTCGCCTGGTACGAGGAGAAGGACGAGCCCTGCGAGATAGTGCAGAAATTCGGTGGAAATCTCTGGTCGTGCGAGAGCGACCACTCGCCGCTCGACGTCGTCGCCTGGCACGGCAACTATGCTCCGTATAAGTACGACCTTCGCCGCTTCAACACCATCGGCTCGATCTCGTTCGACCATCCGGACCCGTCGATCTTCACGGTCCTAACGAGCCCAAGCGGCGAAGCGGGCGTCGCAAATTGCGACTTCGCGATCTTCCCGGACCGCTGGCTCGTCGGCGAGGACACGTTCCGGCCGCCCTGGTACCACCGCAACACGATGAGCGAATACATGGGGCTGATCTATGGCCAGTACGACGCCAAGGAAGAGGGCTTCGTCCCCGGCGGCGGCTCGCTCCACAACCAGATGTCGGCACACGGCCCGGACCTCGACGCCTTTGAAAAGGCCTCGAACGCTGAGCTCAAGCCGCAAAAGCTCGCCGGCACCATGGCCTTTATGTTCGAGTCGCGGTACATCATCCGCCCGACCCGCTTCGCCATGGAATGCCCCGAGCTCCAGCCGGATTACTACGCCGTCTGGCAGGGGTTAAAGAAGAATGTTGAAGCGTAGACTTTTTGGTTTATGGTGCGAGCGATCAAATGGATGCCGAAAAGGGAACTTACCTATCCGTGCGCGGACATTTCGTATTTCTGGGAAGCGAGAAAAGATGCAGAGCTTAAAGTCATTATGCACTTTTCTAGAATTGCGGATGGTCTAAAGAACGACTTAGAAATCAACTTTGGTATCCCTATGGCGGTATGCTGGGAAGATGAGTCTTATGGTCTTATTGAGGTTCCAGACGGCATTCCAACGACGGAGAATGGCTCTAAATGGTCGCATCCTACGTTGATTATTGAAGAATCTGAATGGGCTCGGAAATATGCTGATCGTAAGTACTCTAGCACTGACCCAAAAGCAGGAGATGTTGTGCACTATCTACTGATATCGCTGAACGACATTTTGCACGTGCTTTCGGAAACCAAGCCCGTAACGAAATGGGTCACCCCAATCGACGACTGAGTCTGTTGAAATCAAACCAGCAGCCTATTTAAAGTTGGTTCTAAATGAGGCTATTTTTTTCTTGCTCTTTTCTTAAAACGAACGCAATATCATCTATATGATTCAGACGATTGAAGGTGTAATAGATAGTAAAGGACGGGTGAGAATTCCGGGCGGAGTTCGGCTGCCGAGCGGTCGCCGGGCACTTGTGACTGTTTTGGATGAGGCGTCGCCTGTCGAAGTTCCTGAGACCGCTTTGCTTAGTGAAGATGTGTTAAGTGAAGATTGGCTTCGAGAAGAAGAGGAGGACGCTTGGCAACACCTACAAACGGAAAAGTAGTTCTTGTCCGATTTCCGTTCAGTGATCTTTCCGCTACAAAACTTCGGCCTGCTCTCGTTCTTGCTCAGGCCGGGCGGGGCGATGTCATCCTTTGCCAGATCACAAGCCAGCCATATTCGGACCGGGCCGCAACAGAACTTTTTAACGCCGATTTTGCAGTCGGGACTCTGCGTAGACAAAGCTACGTTCGCCCGGCTAAATTGTTTACGAGCAATGATTCGATCATCGATCGCATCATCGGAACATTGAAAGACGAAAAATTCGAAGAGGTGCTTGGCACCGTTCGGTCACTTTTTGAACCTAAAGGTAAAACGTAAGAACGTATTTTCTTGTAAGCGTTCAGAAGAATAGTTTGATCGGCATTGAAAGCACCGATCATGCATAGCGACAAAAGAGTACGCAACAACTAACAATTTTATTTATTAAAATTATGAGCATAAAACGATCAGCAGACGCAAAATGGGCGGGGAGCATCATTGAGGGCAAGGGAAGCCTTAAGCTCGAGAGCGGTGCATTTGAGGGGCCTTATTCCTTCAATGCCAGGTTTGGCGATGACGCCACGATGACCAACCCCGAGGAATTGATCGCCGCGGCGCACGCCGGGTGTTTTACGATGGCATTTTCGGGCTTTCTCGGCCGTGCCGGATATGAGGCGACGAGCATCGAGACGAAGGCCGTCGTCCACGTTGAAAAGGAAGAGGCCGGGTTCTCGATCCCGCGTATCGACCTCATCACCGAGGCGGTCGTCCCGAATATCACCGACGAAGAGTTCCAAACGGTAGCTAAGGACGCAAAGGAAAAGTGCCCGGTCTCGCGCGTCCTTGCCGGTGCCGAGATATCGCTCTCGGCAACGCTCAAGAGCTAACGGCCGATAACCTTAAGGACTCGCGGAGCGGCGGTGTTCGGATCGCCCTCCGCGGGCTTTTCTGGGCAACAATATAGGGTCCTGAGGCGTATCTCATGATGCAATTCAATCAGGAGGACGCGGTTAATGGATCAAAGCGAGATACTCGATAGGATCGCCCGCGGGCGGACCGACCTTGTTTTCGATCTTCTCGCAACATCAGGATGGAACGAATCGCTTCATTCGGCCGAGGTGAGCCCGCTCCAATGGTTCGTTTACTACAACGACGTAACGGCCCTGAAAGCGGTAATGAATGCCGGTGGCGACCTTTCCGGCATTGACCTCGGGCGGGAACTTGGTAACGCCGCGTTCTTCGGCCATTGGAAGGTCGCGGACTTCCTTATCGCTAACGGCGCGGACGTGAATTGGTCCGGACCGGAGACCGGCGAAACACCCTTGCACGGAGCTCTCTCGAAAGCCGGGCGGCCGCACTACTTTTACGTGGTCAAGCTGCTGGTCGAAAATGGCGCGGATGTTAATGCGCGGACGATTCCCGGAAAGGCGACCGGCGCATTCATGCGCGACGTCCGCACAAAAGGCGAAACGCCGCTTCACCGGGCAGCCGCTTACGCCGACGCTGAGACCATCGAATTCCTTATTCAAAACGGCGCCGAAAAGGAGGCCCGAGATGCCCATGGCGATTCGCCGCTAAGCTGGGCGAGCGAGCATCTCCGTCCGGGTTCGGTGCTAAAGCTCCTCGCATTCCCGCCGCATCACATTAGCGATCTTCATGTCGAGCGAAACACTTCCGACCATGGTTGTGGTTGGGGAAACGGCATGGAACGGAATCTACTCGGAGACTATCTTCCGGAGTGTGTAAGAAAATGAATATCGAGATCTCTTCGCTGACACCGCTCTTACAGATCTTCAATATGCGGCGGTCGCTTGCCTTCTATCGAGATCTTCTCGGCTTTTCGGTGGTTGCCGATTCCGGCGGAGGCGATGACGCAAGCTGGGTATGGCTGCGTAAGGATGGATGCGATCTGATGCTCAATGATCAGTACGAGCCCGGAAAAGTTCCTGCCGAGCCGCCCGCAGCACGGACCGCTTGGCACTCCGATACCACCCTCTTCTTCGGCTGCGAGAGCGCTGATGAGATATTCGACCACCTCCGGCAAAAGGGCATCGACCTCGCCCCGCCGACGAACGCGCCCTACGGAATGCGGCAGTTGGCACTGACCGATCCCGATGGCTATTCGCTTTGCTTCCAACATCCGATTCCGTGATCCGCCGGGCTTTCGTTACGCTCGTCGACGGTGTTCAATCTCGCGTGTCGGCCGGCGCGACCATCTCGAGCTTTGTCGCGCCGATATCAACCAGCGGCCCGAGTTCGTAAACGTTCCGGTAGCCGTATGTATAGAGCGAGATATAGGTCGAAATGTTGAGAGAAGAAATGGGGTCAGGCCTGCGAGATTGCAATTCTTTCCGATTCATTTTTTGACTTTAGGCCTTAACGGTGTGAGATGGCAAGAAGAATTCGGTTGGAGGTCGAGGGTGGGATTTATCATTTGATCGTTTGCGGCAACGACCTGAAGGGAATATTTCATTCGTGTGAGGATCACAATCGTTTTCTCACGATGCTCGAAGCGGTTAAGGCGACCCTGCCGTTCATGCAAGTTCTTAAGCAGTGCAACTAGACAAGAATCGCATTATCGCAGGCCTGACCCCCATGTCCTTTGAAGGCTCGATGCAGCTCGGCGACCCGCAAAGCTTCAACCGCTACGCCTTAGTCTCCGGCGACCCGCAGAGCTTCGAACAGTAGAACTACGAAAAAGGAAAATAAGAAACCAGGCGGTGAGTTTGTGATGCCGTCGTCTTCGACGACTCCATGCGGAAAATGACGAGGACCACGTCTTGCTACGTGTGGGCTACATCAATGGCGCCGTCTTCGACGACTCCGACATTCCGCATTTAGATGAGCCCTCCCTTACGGTCGGGCCTCTGACACGACATACTGCATTGGATGAACCGCCCTTACTGACGCGCGGGCTTGCGCATTCCAGATTCGGCCCTTGTCACTCGTCACTCGCCACTAGAATGAGCCTTCCCTCACGGTCGGGCTACTGATACGAGCGTAAGCCATTCATCGTTCATCGTTCATACTTCACCATTCCAAGACACACCCTCCCTACCGGTCGGATTTCCGCCTGTGAGTTCCGCATTCATCATTCATCATTCGATGAACGCCCTTGCTGACGCCCGGGCTTCTGCATTGGGGCCCTTCCTCACGGTCGGGCTACTGACACGGGCATTCATCATTCGATGAACGCCCTTGCTGACGCGCGGGCTTCTGCAAGTTACGCTTGGTTGTGGGCTTCGACGAACCAGAGGAGTTTGTCGATGCTGCGCGAGATGCCGGTGTAGAGGTCGGCGGTGTCGGCGTCGCCAAGTTCGTCGGTGGCGTCGATGTTTTTGCGGACCCGTTTGCCGAAGTCGGCGAGTGCGGTCGAGAGGGCGTCGACGTGCGCGGTGCCGTCGGTGATCTCAAGCGGATACTGGCTGAGCGACGAGCGTTCGCCGGCGATGCGGACGGTGCCCATGGCGGTGCCTCCGAGAGTCGTAACGCGTTCGGCGAGGTCATCAACGTGCGTTTCGACCGCGGTCGCGACCTGGTCGAAAAGCTCGTGAAGGGCGATGAAGTTGCCGCCCTTGACGTTCCAGTGGGCCTGCTTCGCCTGCGACTTCAGGTCCATGGCGTCGGCCAGCGATTGGTTCAGGATCTCGACCAGCTTTTCCCGTTTGCCCTTTGCGATATCGATCTTTGTTTCGTGCAGTTCCATATATCCTCCAAAATTAGAATTATTCTAAATCTAATATAGTGCAAAGTCAACCTGTTGCAAGGTCTTTAGTATACCCTTTTGTGAACTCCGTGAATCCTTCGGTGTTCTTTTCGGTTAACAGGATTGTTTAAACACAAAGGGCGCAAAGGTTGGGGCACGAAGTTCGCGAAGGGAAATGCTGGATGGGATCCCTATCTTCTGGAACTGGCGTCGGGAACTGCCGCCGGAAATCAACGCTGGTTGCCTTGGCGGATGGGGCCTTGTGGACCGGACGTGATCCCGCCGCCGCGACGAACGGATGGATTGAATGCTCCGGCGCCGCGGAAGAGCGGGGTGAAGACCCATTTTGAGTGGTTCTCAACGCCGTAATAGGTCAGCACGGAGCGGCTGCGGCTCTGGCTTGCAACGCCGATGAAGGGCGTGTTGTCGGTCGAGTCGTCAAAGTCCTCGGGAGCGGTCAGGTCGTCGTCGCTTTCGGTGTTGAGCGAGTTGACGATAACGACCGAGTACCGGTCGAGCAGCTGCGTCGAATTTGAGGGAAGCAGGCCGTTGTTGTAGTCCTGAATTCGCTTGGCAAAGCGGGCGATGGTCTGCGGGTCGGCCTCGATCAGCCGCCAGCGGCCGTCCTCGCTGAGCGGATCGATGGCGGACGAGGGGCGAAGTATCATCCGCTTCTTCGTGCCCTGCGGAAGGCCTTCGAGCAGTTCGTCGATCGATTGCGGCAGTTTCGCTCCGTTGTGGTGAATTATGTATTGCTTTATGGCTTCAGCGATCTCTTCGCCACGGCGGATCGCCTCTTCTTCTTTCTCGCGTTGTATCTGCAGATAGATCGACGGAGCGGCGGCGAGCAGCGCAACGGTGGTCAGCACCATCATCCCCATAACGGCGATCATGGTCATCCCGCGTTCGCTGCGGCGGTTAGCCTTAGTTGCCGTCTGTGCCATCATCGTCGTCCTGCTTGGTCGGGCTATTCGGGTCGGGCGTGCGGACCGGAACAGCCGTATTCGTATTGCTGCCGGGCGGAACGTACCGCGGGATATTTGCTGGAATGCCCGGGATCGCACCCTGCGGAATGCCCTGCGGAATACCTTGCTGAAATCCTTGCGGCCGGCTCGGAATTCGTCCTCCGGGTCCGGTCGGGACTGAGCCTGCGGCGGGCGGTGCCGGGCGGAAAAGTTCAACGTTATGGCGGAAGCCGAGCGTCGTATCTTCTACGATCAATTCGCTAGAGGCGATGCTGACGACGCGGAAGCGTCCGCTGACGACGTCGCCGAGCCGGGCGGTAAATTCGGTCGGCCGGCCTTGCTCTCTAAGCACAGCGGTATCGTTATTTGCAAGGCGGCGGGCGATCATCCCGACGTATTGAAACTGCGGCCGCGGCGGTGCCTGGACCGTCAGCATAAGCTGGTTCGAGTAGAGCCGCCCGTCCGGCGTTTGGACGATGATCTGCCGCGGACCTTCGCCGGCGATCATAATCGCGGGCACCTCGGCGACCAGCCGCTGAGGGCTGATGAAGGTGGTCGGCAGCGGGCTCTGGCTTAAGAAAATTCGCGAATCCGGCGTGAACTTGTCGCCGTTGACCTCGAGCCTAAACGTCCGCGAGCCGGCATAAACGCTCTGCGGCGTTACAAACGCAACGAAGATCGGCGGCGTCGGAGTTGGCGGCGGCGTCGGCGGAATAAAAGGCGTTGGCGTCTGCGGTACGAAAGGCGTCGGCGGTGGCGGTTCGTAGAAAGCGAAGATGTTGCGGCCAGCGTTCGGAGCACCAAAGAGCCCGGGCGTGTAAACGACCGGCGTAGACTGATACTCGAAGATCACCGCGTCCTGAGCCGGGCCGTTTGTTACTTGAGAGCCAGAGGTCGGCGAGGTCCGCGGCGTCGGCGTGGGCGTTGAGGTGGTCTGTGCCCGGCTGCCGGAAAAGCTCGGACCGAACGCCATATAAAGCGTTGCAATCGCCAAAACACCAAGGACGATCGCGGCGATCATCTTGTTGCGTTCTACGGTTTGAAAGCTTTTTGCTTCGGCCATTTCTTTCTAATTCAATGCTATTGCGCCGGTTCGGCGGCGGCAAGTGCACCGCTCCCGGGCCTACGAAAATATGCAGCCATCTCGAGCCTTAGGGCAACGCGCTCGCCGTAAGTTCTGCCGCGGGCGGGCGTCGGCGGCGTCACCGGCTGGCCATAATTTGGGTCACTCGGGTCGGTAACCACCGGAGTACGCTGCGGCTGGTTTCCGGTCTCCGAGGGCGAAAGCTCGACGGAACTGATGACGACAAAGCCTTCGCCGGTTTCCATTTCGCTGATGAACCGCCGCAGGTTCTCGTACGGGCCTTCGACCGTCATTGATACATAAAGCCCGGGAAAAAGGCTACGGAAGCGGCCGCGGCCGCGTTCTTCTTCTGATTCATTTATCTGCTCGATGTCCTGCGGTTCGAGCGGTGCATAGGCCGGACCGTTCGTATTGACGAGCCCATAGGCGGCGATGAGGCCGTTGATCTTCTGATAAAGAGCGGTCTTGCCGATGGTCTCGACCGGCAGGTGGCGGGCCTCGAAGTCCTCAACGCTCGAGACGAGCTTGGCGACCGCAGTCTCGGTATTCGTGATATCGCCGTAGCGTTCGCGAGCTGAATCGCGTTCGACCACAAGGCGGTCGCGTTCGAGCCGGCTGCGTTCGAGCTCGCGGCCTGATGGACCGACGAACAAAAGGTAGAAGAGCACGGCGCCCATCAATAGCAGCATCGCAGCGCCAAAAACGCCGATCTCAAGCGGTCCCCACATGCCCATGTAGACCTTTCGCGGCCGCCGCTTGGCGACCTCATCGGCAAGTGCCGGGGCGAGCGGTGCGGCCTGCTCTTCGGGCAGCGGCCGTACGTGGAGTTCTTCGCTCATTCGCCACCTCCCTGATTTTGAGCAACCTCGGCGGGCGTGCTGAAGACCATCGGCGGAAGGTAAGTTACCGCCAGAGTGTATTCCGAAAAGGTGCTTCGCTGGCCGGCCTGCAGGTTCTGGCTGCGAAGTTCGGCGCTGAAAACGCCGCTTTCGTTCATCGAGCCGATCATGGCCATCACGGACTGGTAATCGCGGCTGAGAACGGTCAGCTCAAGCTCGGCACGAATGCGGTCGCGGTCGCGGTAAACGTTTTCGACCGCGATCCTCGAGGCACTTACGCTGCCGGGGATGAGACGTTCAAGGTCGTAAAAAAGCCGCGACCAGCCGAAGGTCTTATTTGCAACGAGCTTGTGTGAGGCAACGAGAAGGTCACGCTGCGTCGGCGAAAGCTGCTGCTGAACGGCCTGGCCTTTTGCCTGCTGTTCGGCGATCTCGGCCTTCATTTCCTCTATCTGCCGTTCGGCGAGCTCGCGGCGATTCTCATTCTCGCGAAACTGCGAGAAAAGAAGCAAAAGCGAGATGACGGACAGAAACGCCACAAGCGCCGCCAGAATGTACGGCGTGCGTCGGTTGCGGAACGGTTTGGTAGCGAGATTGAGCTTGGTTATCACAAAAAACTAACCCGAAACGGCCAAAGGCTGAATTTTATCACAAAAAATGGCCCGGGGTCTTAAACGCGGGCCGCAGAAAATAGTTCCAAAATTGCCTCGATCTAATCTGTCCGCGGCCTAAGCCCCTTGGCGAGTTCCTCGGGCGATATCTCGCGATAGGCGCAGACGCGGTTGCGGCCTTCACGCTTTGCACGGTAGAGAGCGGTATCGGCCATTTCGACGAGTTCGATCGGGTCGCTCGAATCATCAGGAAAGCAGGCGACGCCGAGGCTGATCGTGACTTTGTGCTTTGAGCCAGGGCTTCCGTGGCGGACAACGGTAAACTCGGCGTCCTCGACCTCGCTTCTAACGCGTTCGGCGGCGACAATGCCTTGAGCCAGGTCGGCATCAAGCAAGAACGCGGAAAACTCCTCGCCGCCAAAGCGGGACGCCGCGTCGCCGCTCCGCATCACCTTGATTATCAGGGCACCGATCTCTTCTAGCGTCTTGCTGCCGGTCAGATGGCCGTATGTGTCATTTACTAGCTTAAAGTGATCCACGTCCATCATCAGCACGCAGAACGGCCGAGCTTCGGTCTTTGCACGCGAAGCCTCGCGGCGAAGTTCGGAAAAGAACGAGCGGCTTGAAAGCAGGCCGGTCAGGTCGTCGTGCGAGATGAGCCTGTGAATGTGCTTCTGATACTCGCGGTCAACCTCATCGAGCAGGTCAAAGCGAAGAATATGTTCGCCGATGGTTATCTTGTCGCCGTTTTGAAGCGTCTCTTTCTCGATCTTGCGTCCGTTGAGAAATGTGCCGTTGCGCGAATGCAGGTCCTCGACCACATAGCTTTGGCCATTGACGCCGCCGCCTTCGACCATAAATATCCGGGCGTGTTGCCGCGATACCTTTGAATCGATAACGCGGACATCAGCCTCGAGCGCGCGGCCGAGAATCACCTCCTCGCGGTCGAGCGGGATCGGCGCGGCGATAAGTTCGCCCGATAAAAACACGAGTGCCGGGCGGAGGTCGCGGGTAGAGCGTTCAGGACTTTGCATCAAAAAAGCAGGGCGGGCAGAAAGGCCCGCTCTCTAAGCATAATCGAATTTGCCATCCGGTTTCCACATTTTTCGGTCGGAAAAGCAGAAAATCTTGTTTCGCGGCAGCATTTAGCATTTGTCCGCGGGAAAAGTTAGCATATGAAGGCTTGCGGATACTCATCGTAAAACTAAGTTCGATCGGAGATATCGTCCATGCCATGCCGGCGGCGGCGGAGATCAAGAAACATTTCCCCGATTCGGTACTCGGCTGGGCGGTTGAGGAGCGGTTTGCCGCGATGCTCGAAGGGAACCCGTACCTCGACCGGATCGTCAGGCTCGACACGCGGTCGCTCCGCGGCGGGAAAGTGATAGACGAGATATTTCTCGATATCGCCCGGCAATCGAAAGAGCTTCGGCGCGGCGAGTGGGAAATGGCGATCGATCTGCAAGGGCTTTTGAAGTCGGCAACGATCGCCCGCATTTCCGGTGCAAAGAAGCGTTGGGGATTTTCGCAAAGCGGCCTTCGCGAGCCGGCGGCACGAGTGCTTTACACCGATTCCGCAAAGCTTCCGGAAAGGCAAAATATCATTGAAAAGAATCTCGGGCTTGTCCGTGCGGCTTTGGGAATCGATGCGGCAACAGGTCCGCTCGACTACGGTATTACACCGTCCGCGCAGGATATACAGCAAGCCGATCAGGCGGTGGAGAGTTTTGGCGGGCCGTTCGTACTGCTCAATCCGGCGGGCGGTTGGGTGACAAAACTTTGGCCGGCTGAGAAGTACGGGCAGCTTGCCGACCGCATTTCAGATGAACTGGGGCTGGTGCCCGTCATTACCGCCGGCCCGGGAGATGAGGAACTCGTCGCCCGAACGGTTGCTACATCGGCCAGCGGAAAGCTGAGAACGATCGAGCTTCCGCTAAAGGCATTTTACGAAACAGCCCGGCTGGCCGAGGCTTATGTCGGCGGCGATACGGGCCCGACGCACATTGCCGCCGCGGCCGGGACGCCGATCGTCGGCATTTTCGGCCCGACCGAATGGTGGCGGAACGGAACGCTGAACCCCAACGACATCTGCGTTGAGCGGACGGACATCGACTGCCGTATTGATTGCCACCGGCGGACGTGCGGCAACTGGATATGTATGGACATTTCGGTCGAGACCGTTTTCGAAGCTCTCAAGAAACGGCTCGCTTCGGGAAGTGGATAGTTGATAATGGATAGTGGACAATTGGGAGTTACGGAATCGTCCTTCTTCTAATTTTTTTGGAATGGCCTCAAGCAAAAAACGACTTCTTCAAAGGATGCGCGTGCCGCTCGGCTTTGCGTTCGCGTTCCTGTTTATTTACTTCGCAGCTCCGACGCCGCTTTCGATCGGCATCGGTGGTGCGATCGCGATCTGCGGGCTGTTGATAAGGGCGTGGTCGGCGGGCCATATCGTGAAATACGAAAAGCTGGCGACGACCGGGCCCTATTCACATTCGCGAAATCCGCTTTACCTCGGCAGCTTCATACTGGCGGTCGGGTTTACGATCGCGTCGGGCGTTTGGTGGCTTGCTTTGCTGGCGGCGGGGCTCTTCCTGGGCATCTATTTGCCGGTGATGCGCGTCGAAGAGGGTGACCTGAAGAAACGCTTCGGAGCTGATTTTGATGAATTTGCCAGGAATGTACCGCTTTTTCTGCCGCGATTGACTAGGTGGAAAAAGATGGACGCGGGCTTCGACTTTCAGCTATACTTGAAGCATCGGGAATATCAGGCGGCGATCGGAGTTTTGCTCGGACTTGCCGCCCTTGTCGCTAAGATGTATTTCGTTTGGCCGGTTTGAATGAAGGGAAGTTTGCGAACAATTTTATTGACCGTTGCGGCGTCGCTTTTAGTTGGCGTCACGGCAGTCATTGCGCAGCCGAATGGCGTGAACGGCGTTACCGCCACACGGCCGGCGGCTGCGAGCCTGCCATTTAAGACCGGCGAGACGCTTACCTACGAAGGAAAGCTTAATAAGATCATCCGGGGCATCTCGGTCGCAGAGCTGGTCTTCACAGTTGGCGAAACGACGGATGGAACCGACTTTTTGATCAATGCTGAAGCCCGGTCAAAGGGCACACTTCTAAAACTTTTCCGTTTCAGCTTTTTGCAGAAGATCGACACGACGGTCGAGCGAGAAGGATTTTACGCTCACAGGACCGTTAAACACGACGTTCAGAAGGATCGCGTTCGCAACAGCGAAGCGTTTTTCGATTACACCGAGCGCCGCGTTACATATACAGAGACCGACCCGAAAGAACCGATGAGGCCGCCGCGCCGCATCGCTTCTGACCTTGAAAGCGAGTCCCACGACCTAGTTTCGGGCATTTACAGCCTGCGGCTTAGGGAGTTAAAGGTCGGCGATGCCTTCATGATGCCGATCAGCGATTCCGGGCTTGTTTATCAAATTCCTGTCCGCGTGACCGGCCGCGAGCAGCAGAAGACAATTTTCGGCAAAGTCTGGTGCCTTAAGATCGAACCGGAGGTCTTTGGCCCGGAGCGAATGATCGAACGCGAAGGCTCGATGGAGATCTGGGTGACTGACGATGCCCGGCGTATTCCGGTGCGTTCGCGGGTGAAATCGAATTTCGGAACGCTCGAAATACGCCTCCGTGCTGCCAGTAACACGCTTCCCGCCAAGGCCGCAAAGTCCGGAAAATAACCCCGAGTTAACACAGGCTTTACGCCCTTCGGCTTGTTTACCCCCTCGAAACAAAGGATAATCCTCGTTTATGCGACGACCGCCTCGGGCGGCTTATTGTTATGAGCGAAGAGAAGAAAGAAACAGCAGCCGCGGAAGACACTTTAGAGTTCGTCCTCGATGAGATGGACTCGCCGAATTCGGGCGAATTTGTGGAGCAGGCCGAAGAGAAAGCAGCCGAAGCAGCACCTTCGGAGACGGACGAAGCAGAAGCCGAGGAACTGGACGAGGAGAAGTCGCCCGCGTTCAAGCTTTTGGCCCGGCCGAGTTTGCCGCGTCTTGAGAGCGAGAATCGCGCCCGGCTGCAGATGCAATCGCCGAACCGGCTCCACTTTTATTGGTCGGTGCGGACGAATCCTTTTCAGACGCTGAACAAGGCGCTTGGAGCGGCCACATCGAACTACGCACTCGTCGTGCGGCTCGTCGATCTTCGCCGCGATACCGAAGAACTTCGGCAGATCGAACCGGAAGGGAACTGGTGGTTCAACGTCGACGCCGATAGCGAATATCGGGCAGAGGTTGGGTTTTACGCACCGAATCGTCCGTTCGTCCGGGTGCTTTACTCGAACACCATCGAGACGCCGCGTAAGAGCCCAAGCCGCCGGACGGCAGCAGAGGCCGAGTGGCGGGTTCCGGCACAGAAGTTTGCCGAGGTGCTCGACGTCGCGGGCTTTAAGCAAGACGCTTTTGACGTTGCGATCGCCGGGGATGACGCGGATGCGGCGAGCGACGCGACCTATCGTGCCTTCGGGCGGCTATCGGCAAAGCCCGCGGCCGACTTTGCCGGGCTTGATACCGAAGAGCTTCGCTATGCGATGCTTGCCATCGCGGCCGGTTCCTCGCTAGAGCAGCTTCGTTTCCGCGTAAGCGAGCGCATTTTTGAAGTATTGCAGCGGCTTGCGGCCGGTGCCTCGCAGAGCGATGCTTTAACGGCACTCCGCAGCGAGTTCGACATTCACGAAGAAGAGTTGCTCGCCGAGGAAGAAGAATTTGGGCCGGCCGTTTTCGGTGCGAGCCTTGTGAACTTTCCGAAGCGGACGCGGCTCCGCACGCGGCCACGCGGGTTTGACCGCGTTTCGAAGTTCGAGCCGATGGCTTCGCACAGCCTGGCGGCACGCTAAAAGGCTTCATTTCCGGAACGGGATGAGCAAGATGGCTAGGATATTTTCAATATCTTGGTTATCCTGTTCATCCTGTTTCTTTTCGTCCGTATGCCTGTAGGTTACTTCAGCCTCATACTTCACGCCCATCTGCCGTTCGTCAGGCATCCGGAATATCCTGAATTTTTGGAAGAGGATTGGCTTTTCGAAGCTATAACGGAGGTTTATCTTCCGCTTATCGTCATTTTTCAGCGGTTGCATGAGGCAGATGCGGCACCGCGGGTTGCGATGAACATCTCGCCGCCGCTCTGCGAGATGCTGGCCGATGAACTGCTCCAAACGCGCTACACGCGGCACCTCGAGAACTTGCTCGAACTTGCCGAGAAAGAGGTCCACCGGACCGCCGCCGAAGCAATGGAGTTTAACGCCGTCGCACGGATGTATGCGGAGAATTTACGCGACGCGCTCAACCTTTGGAATGGCAGGTACAAGCGGAACCTGATCACTGCCTTTCGCGAACTGCAGGACGAAGGCGTGCTCGAGATAATCACCTGCTGTGCGACGCACGGCTTTCTGCCGCTGATCTCAACGCACGAAGCACGGCGAGCCCAGATCGCGATCGCGGTCGCAAATTATCAGAAGCATTTTCATCGGCGCCCGCGGGGGATCTGGCTTGCTGAGTGCGCTTACGAGCCGGGGCTTGAAGATCTTCTCAAAGAGTTCGGCATTGAGTATTTTATATCCGATACGCACGCAATTCTTTACGGCGATCCGCGGCCGAAATACGGGGTCCACGCTCCTGTCGTTTGCCCGAATGGGGTGGCGACGTTTGCCCGCGATATCGAGACAAGCCAGCAGGTTTGGTCGGCGGAGATCGGGTATCCCGGCAACGATCTTTATCGCGAATTTTACCGCGATGTCGGTTGGGATCTGCCGATCGATAATTTGAAACCGCACCTGCATGCAGACGGGAACCGAAGGCACCTTGGGCTGAAATATCATCGGATAACGGGCCGCAACGTTCCGCAGAACCGGAAGGCTCCGTACATTCCCGAACTTGCCACCGCGAAGGCGGGCGAGAACGCCATGCACTTTATCGGCGAGCGGATAAAGCAGGCGTACAAACTCCGCGAGACATTTGAGGGGCATCCTCCGCTCGTTGTCTCGCCATACGACGCCGAACTGTTTGGCCACTGGTGGTACGAAGGGCCGCAGTTCATCGATTTTCTTTTCCGCAAAATGCATTGGGACCAGACGGAGATCGCGGCGATCACGCCGGGCGATTTTCTCGACAGCGGCCTGCCGATACAGGTCCAGCGGCCGACGGCCTCAAGCTGGGGCGAGAACGGCTACAACAAGGTCTGGCTCAACGAAGGAAACTCGTGGATGTATCCGTATCAGCACGACGCCGAACGACGGATGACGGAAATGGCCGACACATTCGCAGGCCGAGCTTCTGAGAACTTTCAACTTGGAACTCAAAACTATGAACTGTTAGTTCGAATCCTGAATCAGCTATCACGCGAATTATTGCTCGCACAATCTTCCGACTGGGCGTTTCAGATCTATCAGGGCACGACAGTCGAATACTCATCGCGCCGCTTCCAGTCGCACATCCAACGCTTCGACCTGCTTGCCCAAATGCTCGAACACAGCTCCCCTCCTTACGAAGGAGGGGTGGCAGCCGCCTCGGCTGACAGGGTGGTTCTTTCCCCCGAACAACACGAACTCCTGACCGAAATTGAATCCCGCGATAACATCTTTGCGGAGATCGACCATCGGATCTATTGCCGCTAGAGTGGAAAAAGATTGACCACAGGTTAGTTGTCCAATAAAATCAGGACCTATGAGCATTGCAGAGATCGAAAACGAGATCAGAAAGCTGCCTTTCGACAAGGTCGATGAGTTGATGGCCTGGTTTTCCGATTATCACGCCCAGCTTTGGGACCGTCAGATCGAGCGTGATCTGGAATCAGGCCGGCTGAATGGATTGCTGGCAGAGGTTGATGCAGAGATAGAAGCGGGGCTCGCAAAGCCGCTATGAGGCACACCGCTCTTCCGCGTTTTTGGGATTGTTACAACTCATTACCTGCTAACATTCGTGCGGCAGCCGACAAGAATTACAAGCTGTTGAAAGCCGACCCGACACATCCCTCGCTGCATTTCAAGAAGCTCGGTGGAAAAGACGGCATTTGGTCCGTCCGGATCGGGACATCATATCGGGCGCTCGGCCGCGAGACCGACGAAGGCATTGCATGGTTCTGGATCGGCAGCCATGCCGACTACGACAAGTTGCTCGGATAGATGCCAACACTCTAACAGATTAGAATCCCGCAACAAACTCTTAGCGGAGTTCGACAGTGATACCGATAGATCTTTCAATTTTGAGGGGAAGCGTAACGATGAGCCCACTGGAATTATCCGCTAACATTTTCAATTTGATCTCGGTTTTTCTGGCGAATCGAAACGACGTTAATACTTGGTGGGTGGGCATTATCGGAACGGTTCTGTTCGCATTTCTATTCTTTGAAGTGAAATTGTATGCGGATGTGACATTGCAGATCTTCTTCGTAGGAACAAGTATTTACGGTTGGTGGAACTGGAAGCGAGGCGGGGACACAAAGGTGGAATTGCCGATTACGAGAATCCGACCCAGAAGCTTGGTTTGTTTCCTGATCATATCCCTGCTGGTGTTAGGTGTCTACGGCTCACTGCTCCTTTATCTTACCGATGCAAGCTATCCCTTTATTGACTCAGTTGTCCTAGTATTTAGCGTGTTGGCTCAATTGTTGTTAATGTCGCGCAAACTTGAGACGTGGTATTTTTGGATACTCGTTGATATTGTTGCAGTCCCGCTATTTGCCTCAAAAGGGCTTTACCTTACGTCATCGATCTATTTCATCTTTCTAGTGAATGCAGTTTTCGGCTTAATGAACTGGAGACGTATTTATGTCGAACAAGCCCATCCGGTATAGAAACGGTCTGATCGTAGGGAAGTTCTCGCCGCTTCACAAAGGGCACGAATCACTGATCCGCTTTGGGCTCTCTAAGTGTGACCAGCTATACGTATTTGCCTATTCTAATCCGGAAAGCAAGGGTCACTCTTCCCAAGAGAGACAGAAGTGGCTAAGCGAACTTTTCCCGGAGATTAAGTCAGCCTCGATCTCCGCTGAAATGGCGAGTACAGCGCTTGGCCTTTCGATGCCGCTAAATGACGCGGACGACGTCGTTCATCGCCGCTTTGTGGGAGACCTATGGCGGAAGCTTGTCGGGTTACCACTGGATGTGGTCTTTACTAGTGAAGCCTATGGCGATGGGTTTGCCGATGAGCTGTCAGAGTATCTTAAGTCTATGCAAGGTCAAGGTGAGGTGTCTCACGAGATGATGGATCTTGAACGAAAGCATATACCTATTTCCGGGACAATTTTGCGTCAAGATATCCATGAAAATAGAAAGTTTCTTTCGCCAATTGTATATGCTTCGTTTGTTCATCGAATCTGCCTTCTCGGTGCGGAATCGACAGGAAAAAGCACCCTTGCTGAACGCTTAGGAGAAGAGTTTGAAACTGTGTTCGTACCCGAGTATGGCCGGGAATTGTGGGAATCGCAGGGCGGCCACCTGAGCTATGAGGACATGTTGAAGATCGCAAAAACCCATATTTCCAACGAAGAGCGGATCATTATTGGTGCGAACAAGTTTCTCTTTGTCGATACGTCACCGCTGACGACCTTCCTTTACAGCAAGAATATGTTTGATACGGTAGATGTCGAACTGAAGAGCCTTGCAAACAGAAATTATGATCTTACCTTTCTTTGCATGCCTGACTTCCCGTTTGTACAAGACGGTACACGTACTAACAAGGAATTTCAGAATCTTCAACACCAGCAGTATTTACGGGAACTAAGCGAGCGTGATATCCCTTTTACAGCCCTCACTGGTTCGATCAGAGAGCGGGTCGATGCTGTGAAAATGAAGCTAAGCGAGTATAAGTAAACTTAAAAGTATGGAACTAAATATCGGTGATTCTTTCTCTCGCACCCGCGAGGTTACGGATGCGCTTGTTCGGGCGTTTGCGGAGCTTTCGGGGGATTTTAATCCGATACATCTCGATGAGGAATTTGCGGCAAAGACGCAGTTTGGCCGGCGGATCGCTCATGGGATGCTGACGGGGGCGTTCATCTCGGCCGTGCTCGGGCAGGAATTTGCCGAGCGGCGGATCGTCTATCTTTCGCAGACGATGCGGTTCACGGCACCGGTCTTCATTGGCGACTCAGTGACGGTCACCTCGACCGTCTCGCACATCCGCGAGGACAAGGGGATCGTCACTCTTCAAACCATCTGCACAAATCAAAACGGCGAAACGCTCGTCACCGGCGAATCAAAGGTGATGATCCTACCTTAGCTGCACGCGGTAACGCCGTGTTTGCCTAAACATTTTCGTAAGGCTATCATTGCTCATTCATGGAAGCTGAAACGAAAGCAAAAGGGTTGGAGATGGCTCCGGCGGAAGGCAAACTTGGCATCTTGCTCGTTGGGCTCGGTGCGGTCTCGACGACGCTCGTCGCCGGGGTTGAGGCGATCCGCCGCGGCATCGCGCAGCCCGTCGGCTCGCTGACGCAGATGGGCACGATCCGTCTCGGCAAACGGACAGAGAACAACGTCCCGCGGATTAAAGATTTTGTCCCGCTTGCCTCGCTTGAGGACGTGGTCTTCGGCGCCTGGGACATCTTTCATGACAACGCTTTTGAGGCCGCCAAAAATGCCGGCGTGCTTGAAAAGGACTTGCTCGAGCAGGTCTCTGAACAGCTCTCGTCTCTAAAGCCGATGCCGGCCGTTTTTGAGCAATTTTATGTAAAGCGGCTTCACGGCGAGAATGTAAAAACCGGCAAAAACAAGATGGAGCTTGCCGAGCAGCTCATCGAGGACATCGCGAAGTTCAAGTCTGAAAATGGATGCGACCGGCTGGTGATGGTCTGGGCTGCATCGACCGAGGTTTATCTTGAGCACACTGCGAGCCACCTGACGATCGAGGCGTTTGAGCAGGGACTTTACGACAGCGACCCCGCGATCGCTCCGTCAATGATCTATGCCTATGCGGCGATCAAGTCGGGCGTCCCTTTTGCGAACGGTGCTCCGAATCTGACCGCGGATATTCCTGCTCTAACAAAACTTGCCGAAACCAACGGCGTCCCGATATGCGGTAAAGACTTCAAGACCGGCCAAACGCTTATGAAGACCATTATCGCACCGGGATTGAAGTCGCGGATGTTGGGGCTCGACGGCTGGTATTCGACCAACATTCTCGGCAATCGCGACGGCGAGGTGCTCGACGACCCAGAAAGCTTCAAAACAAAAGAGGAATCGAAGCTTTCCGTGCTTGAGCATATCCTCCAGCCCGAGGTCTATCCGGACCTTTACGAAGGCTTTTCGCACGTCGTCCGCATCAATTATTATCCGCCGCGTGGCGATAACAAAGAAGGCTGGGACAGCATCGACATCTTCGGCTGGCTCGGCTATAAGATGCAGATCAAGATCGATTTTCTCTGCCGCGATTCGATCCTCGCCGCCCCGCTTGCGCTCGACCTCGCCCTATTCCTCGACCTCGCACAGCGTGCCGGGATGCGAGGCGTGCAGGAATGGCTTTCGTTCTATTTCAAAGCTCCGCAGACGGCCCCGGGGCTATATCCCGAGCACGATCTTTTTATCCAACTGATGAAGCTCAAGAACACGCTTCGGCACATGATGGGCGAAGATCTGATCACGCATTTGGGCCTAGAATATTATGATTAAAGCCGGTGAGCCGATATTTCGAATCGGCCCGGATTCCATTTTTTGCTTGAAGATTTGTGCGATATGTGCGAATAATGTCACAGGGAATGCCATGTGCTTCCCCAGCCAGCCAGCCCGGACGGGTTTGGCATTACCCGGACCCAAACTCCAGCCAACGAACAAATTGTTGACATCATCTATATCCTTGACGATAGCGGGTTTACGCTATCCTGGCGATTCGGATTATAATGCCTGAATGCGGGCAGCCGAATCGGATCGAGCGGTACCGGCGAATTTAGGGAGCAAGGTCAAATGAAAACCGACACCACAAAAAAGAAAGATCAGGAACCCAAGGGCATTTTGCTGGACCCCGACCGCAAGAGCCCGCGTGCGGCAGATTTTGAGGATCGCCTCGGTGATTTTATCGTCGGGCAGGAAAGGGCCGTCCGCCGGATGAGCGGGCTTTTCCAGATATATCTTGCCGGGATGAACAACCCTTCGCGGCCGATCGGGACCATGCTTTTCCTCGGGCCGACCGGCTCCGGTAAAACCCGCGTTGTTGAAGCAGCGAGCGAGGTGCTTTTTGGGGATCCGCACTCGGTCGTGAAGATCGATTGCGCCGAATTTCAGCACTCGCACGAGATCGCCAAGCTTATCGGTTCGCCTCCCGGATATCTCGGTCACCGAGAAACCTCGCCGATGCTGACGCAGGAAAATCTCGATAAGGCCCATACCGAAGAGACGAAGCTCACTTTTGTACTCTTTGATGAGATCGAGAAAGCTTCGGATTCGCTCTGGCAGCTTCTGCTTGGGATCTTGGATAAGGCGACTTTGACACTTGGCGATAACCGCCGCGTTGATTTCTCGCGGACGATCGTCATTCTGACGTCGAACCTTGGTGCTCGCGAGATGTCTGACATGATCTCAGGCGGCATCGGCTTTGCACCGACCAAGCAGGGCACGCCCCGGGAAGATACTGAGATCGATACAAAGATCTACCGCACCGCACTCGAGGCGGCAAAGCGAAAGTTCTCGCCTGAGTTCATGAACCGGATAGATAAGGTCGTGGTCTTCCGCAGCCTTAAGGAACATCATCTGCGGCGGATACTCGACATCGAGCTCCGGTCGGTTCAGGACCGCATTACGGAATCGGCAGGCACGAAGTTCATCTTCGAATGCTCGGACCCGGCGAAGGAATTTCTGCTACAGGAAGGCATCGACCTCAAATATGGCGCACGCCACTTGAAGCGTTCGATCGAGCGGTTCCTCGTTTATCCGCTTTCGAACCTCGTCGCGACCCAGCAGGTTGAGACCGGCGACTTGGTTTATGTAGATTACGATGAGAAGAAAGATCTGCTCATCTTTACCAAGCAGGAAGGGAAGATGATAGTCGCGGACTCCGCACCGGAGATCGACGATATTCCGACGCTTGAAAAATCAGACGCAGCTGGCATGCCGCTTCCCGAGGTCGCCGTCGCAACGCAAATGAGCAAATCACAAGGCGAGAATAACGAGGTGTAGTCAGATCGCCGTTATCTCATTCTCTGCGAAAAAAATGGCGGGCTCTGCGTTTGAAATCGCTCAAACGCAGAGCCCGTTTTATTCAAACGAAAAGCTTTTAAATCATCCATTTTAGCTCATTTTCAGCATACTCGCGAATATGGTCGCGAACGTCGCGAAAAGCCGCGAGCCGCGTATCCTCGTCGCCTTCGACCGTCGCCGGGTCGTCGAACGAATGGTGTATGACCTTGGTGCGTGCCGGAAAGTAGGGGCAATTCTCGCGGGCGTTGTCGCAGACGGTGAGTACATAGTCGATCTCCCGGCCCGCGAACTCATCGACGGATTTTGAGCGGTGGCCGCTGATGTCGATGCCGATCTCGGCCATCGCCTTGATGGCTTCGGGCCGAACGATGCTCGGGTGCGTGCCGGCACTGAAAACGTCAAACCGGTCGCCGAAAAGATGCCGGGCGATACCTTCAGCCATCTGCGATCGGGCCGAATTACCGGTGCAGAGTACTAAAATGCTTTGCTTGTTTTCTGCCATTTTTTACCTCAAGGCCTCCGGAAAATTGCCTCGCTGCCTTAAAGCAACACGAACGAGTAAGATCAGCACTGGCACCTCGATCAGCGGGCCGATGACCGCGGCGAACGCAACGCCGGAATTAATACCGAATACGGCGATGGCGACCGCAATGCCGAGCTCGAAATTATTGCCCGCAGCGGTGAAGGCGAGCGACGTGCTCTTCGGGTAATCGGCTCCGGCCTTCTTCGCCATATAGAACGCCGAAAAGAACATGATCACAAAATAGAGCACGAGCGGGATCGCGATCCGCACCACATCGAACGGAATCTCGATGATCAACTGGCCCTTGTAGCTGAACATCACGACGATGGTGAAGAGCAAAGCGAGCAGCGTTATAGGGCTGATCTTTGGGATGAAAACGCCCTCGTACCACTCGCGGCCTTTCGCGCGGACGAGCACGAAACGGGTGATCATCCCGGCAAAGAACGGGATGCCGAGGTAGATCAAAACGCTCTCGGCGATCTGGGCAATGCTAATATCGACCGCCGCACCCGCAACACCGAATAGCGGCGGCAGGACCGTTACGAAGATATAGGCATAGACGCTGTAAAAGAGCACCTGGAAGATGCTGTTGAAAGCGACCAGGCCCGCGACGTACTCGTTATCACCTTTGGCCAGGTCGTTCCAGACGAGGACCATCGCGATGCAGCGGGCGATGCCGATCATGATCAGGCCGATCATATACTCGGGCTTATCAAAAAGCAGCCCGACCGCGAGGAAGAACATCAGGAGCGGGCCGATGATCCAGTTTTGAACAAGCGAGAGAGCGAGGATCTTGGTGTTGCGAAAGACCGACGGGAGTTCTTCATACCGTACCTTGGCGAGCGGCGGGTACATCATCAGGATAAGCCCGATGGCGATCGGTATGTTCGTCGTGCCGGCCTGAAACCGGTTGATGAAGTCGGCCGTTCCGGGAACCAAATAGCCAATGCCGACACCCAGGGCCATCGCGGCGAAGATCCAGAGGGTCAGGTATCGGTCGAGGAATGAGAGCCGCTTGACCGGGTCTGCGGCTTCAGATGTGTGTGTCGCCATATGACCAATGATAATATATGCGAATGAGCATATATGTAAAATGAATGGGCGTTAAATATTGGTTACAGATCTTTAGGCCAGAGACTCGAACTAGATCCGGTCTTCCATCAGAGACCTATATATGTCTTCGCATATATCATCGATGTTCTCGATACCGACGGAAATACGAAGCAGGCCATCGGAAACCCCGGCCTTCGCGCGTTCCTCGGGCGAGAGTGTCGCATGGGTCATAAGTGCAACGGGTTGGATCAATGTTTCGACTCCGCCGAGCGAGGTGGCGAAGGTGCATACGCGGAGCTTTCCAACGAGGGACTTCGCGGCATCGGCCGTCCCAACGTCGGCGGCGAGCATTCCGCCAAACCCGCGCAACTGCCGTGCTGCGGTCTCATGGCCGGGATGATCGGCAAGGCCGGGATAGTGCACAGCCTTGACCGCCGAAAGCTCCGAGAGATATTCGGCAAGGCGCATCGCGTTTTCGTTATGGCGTTCCATTCGAAGGGCGAGAGTTCTGATGCCGCGGAGCACCAGCCAGGCGACCTGCGGTGCGATATTGCCGCCATAGAATTTCGCCGGGCCTATGCGGGCGGCTTCGACGAGTTCGCCGCGGCCGACGATGACGCCGGCGGTCAGGTCGCTGTGGCCGCCGAGATATTTGGTCGCACTATGGATAACGAGGTCAGCACCGAGCGAGAGCGGCCGCTGGTTATATGGCGTGGCAAAGGTGTTATCGACGACCGTCGCGATTCCCGCGGCTCGGCCGATCGAACTGACCTCGGCGATGTCGGTGATCTTGACCAGCGGATTCGACGGCGATTCGACCCAGAACATGCGTGTATTCGGGCGGATCGCCGCCGCGTAAGCTTCGGCATTTTCGGCATCAATGAAGGTCGTCTCGATGCCAAATTGCCCGCCGATATATCGCAGGAAATTTGTGGTCGTTGAATACATCGATTCAGGTGCAACGACGTGATCGCCGGCCTTCAAAAGAGTAAAGGCCGCCGCTGAGATCGCCGCCATTCCTGAGGCAAGTGCCAGAGCCGCTTCGCCGCCTTCGAGCACGGCCATCGCTTGCTCAAGCGCGGTCTGCGTCGGATTTCCGAGCCGACCATAGTAGTAGCCGGGCTTTTCGTCGTTGTGGATCGCGATGCCTTCGTCAGGGTCGGTGAACGCGAAGACCGATGCCGGATAGATCGGCACCGAAAGGGCACCGAAATGCGCCTCGCGGTCTTCGCCGGCGTGGACGGCTAATGTTTCGAATGAATCTTCTTTCATGTCGGTATTGAGGCGAATATCCGGACGCGGATCGAGCGGGTCGAAACGACCGTAGTTCAATCATCGTTGATGGCCTGCCGTAACGACCCGATCCGCGTCCGAAATTTTCGTCTGAGACTCAGCAGCATGGCGCTGATGTCGCCCCAATGGTAGTCGCCTTTTGGCTCGGTGTGCAACAGACGTTGGTTGAAAGCTCGGCGTGCTCGACCTTTTCACCGCAGCCGCAGGCCTCGGCCTACGGTTCGGTGTTTTCGAGCACGACAAAGGCTTCCCATTCATTGCCGTCCGGGTCGCGTGCCCAGGTCTTGTCCTGCAGGGCATAGCAGCAATCGACCTTCATTTCGTCAACGGTCATGAGCCCCGCCTCGACCCACCGCTCGCGGATCTTTAGAACGTCTTCGGTCGTTGCGACCTGAAGCCCGAGGTGCGAGAGCGTTCCGCCTTCCGAGTAGGGCACTTCATTAAGGACAAAGTTGAGAGGCGGTGCGGCGACATCGAACTTGGCGTAGCCGAATCGCGGGGCCTCGCTTTCTTCGCCCGCCTGCTCGCGAATGACCGAGTGAACGGTCGAGCTGCTCTTTACAAGCTTTACAGGCTCTTGCCCGAAAAGCCTTGAACAGAACTCGACACTTTTTTCGATATCCCTGACGTTCAAAGATATATGCGGCTTAAGGTATGTGACATTATTTGATGACATTATGTTCTCTCCAGGTTTATTTCATATACGCAATAACAGATATGTATAAGCGAATGTATTCCTCGTTCCCAGCTTTGTCAAGTAAACAATTGACACATATGTTATTATTTGCATATGAAAAGTCCGGACAGCCTCGAAAGCATGGAGAAATTCTATATGGCATTGGCCGATAAGACCCGGCTTCGGCTGCTTAATCTGATGCGACAGAACGAGGTCTGCGTGTGCTTTTTCACCGAGGTGCTCGGCGACAGCCAGCCGAAGATCTCGCGGCATCTCGCATATCTCAGAAATGCCGGGATCGTTCAGGCCCGCCGTGATGGTAAGTGGATGCATTACAGCATCGTCTGGCCCGAGGACGATGGAGAAAGGCGGATGCTTGAGACGGCTCTAGATTGGCTTGCGGAAAAGGAAGACCTTCGGCTCGATCTGGAAAAGTACGAAACGGTCTGCTGTACGCCTGAGCTTTTGGTTCAGATCGCCCGGACGCCGATTGATTTCATCAATGCGGACGCAGTTGCTACAGAGTTGAGTGAGGTGCCAAAGCCGAGGTCGGAACACCGGAGACAGCCGCAACCGGAGATCGAACGGGTCGAAGAGCCGCTCTTTGCCGAGCTAGCTCCGGCTCACAACGAGCTTGAAGAGTTCCTGCTCTGATCCGCGGCCGGGTACGGGCAGTGGCGGCAGCCGTTTCCGCAGCAATAGCCACGCTCGCGAAGATATTTCGCGGTCATCACCAATAGGCCGTTCTCGAAGTAATAGTCTTCGCCCTCGACAAATTCTTTCCTCGACGCCGGCACGCGTTCAGCTTCGCTCATAACAACCAAGAAACTCCTTGTTGCCTTCCGCTCCCGTGATCGGCGATTCGGTGACCCCGAGCACGGTGAGCCCTGCCGATGCCGCGAATTCATTTACCTCGTTTACGACGCGTTCGTGCTTTTCCGGTTCACGCACAATGCCGCCTTTGCCGACCTCGCCCTTGCCGACCTCGAATTGCGGTTTGATGAGGATGACAAGCTTGCCCTCTGGGCGAAGAAGCGGAACGATCGCCGGGATGATCTTTGTGACCGATATGAACGAGACATCCATAACGGCGAGGTCAAACGGCGAGACGAAATCATAAGGCTTCAATTCGCGAGCATTTGTGTTCTCACGAACATCAACGCGAGGGTCGCTCCGGAGCTTCCAGTCGAGCTGGTTCGTTCCGGCGTCTATTGCGACAACGCCCTTTGCGCCGTGCTGGAGCAGGCAATCGGTGAAACCGCCGGTCGAGGAGCCGATATCGATACACTCGGTTCCGGCAACGTCGAGGGCAAATTCGCGAAGTGCATGCTCAAGCTTGAGCCCGCCGCGGCCGACGTATCGAGCCTCGGGGGCGTCGCCCTTTATGCGAATGGCAGCCTTCGGAGCGAATGTCTCCGATGGCTTCTCGACGCGGCGATCTCCGACAAGGACGACGCCGGCCATCACCATCGCCTGTGCCTTTGACCGCGATGGAGCGAGGCCGCGGTCGTGGAGCAATTTGTCGATGCGTTCCTTTTTCTCCATTTGCGGCTTAGTCGTCGAGGGCCGATGCGGTGAAGTCCATTATTTCCTCGCCGTCCGATGTGTAATCGACGCGTATTGGCCGGCAACAGACCTCGCAGTCTTCTACATAACTCTGCTCCGCGACCGAGGGGTCGAGAATGAATGAGATCTCCTGCCAGCAATAGGGGCAGGTAAAGAAGTGTTCTATTTCCATTAAGACCAGCTAACCGCGGCCGAATTTCACTGCTATGGCCGTGGGTGTTATTCTTTCGTCAAAACCTGCAAACCCAAGCTATGGCCGACACAGACGAATCTATCAAAACAGCCTGGCAAACGAAATTGAGCGCGTTCGCCCGCTTCGCGTGGTTTGCGGTCGCTTATAACCTCCTGGTGATACTGTGGGGCGTTTTTCTGCGGGCGTCACACTCCGGCGATGGTTGCGGCCAACACTGGATAACCTGTCACGGCGAGCCGATACCTTCGGCCCCTGAACTCAAAACTCTCATCGAGTTCTCGCATCGCGTTACGAGCCTGCTGGCGGGTTTTATCGTCATCGCTTTGGTCATCTGGGCATTCCGCCAGTTCCCGAAGCGGCATCTGGTTCGGCGGCTGGCTTTGCTCTCGTTGTTTTTCATTATCGTCGAAGGGGCGATCGGCGGCGGGCTTGTCTTGACCGGGAACACGGCCGGGAATTGGACGCCGACGCGGCCTTACTGGACCGCCGGCCATTTGATAAACACATTCATTCTGATGGCGTTCCTTACGCTAACGGCCTGGTATGCAAGCGGGCCGCGGCGGCTGACGTTTACGGCTCGGCGAAAGGTCTGGGTGCTGCTATTTGTTGGAATGGCGGCGATATTTATTACCGGCATCACCGGATCGATGTCCGCTCTTTCAACGATGCTGTTTCCCTCCGAGACGCTTGCCGAGGGCATCGCGAAAGACTTCGACCCGGATTCGCACATCCTGCTCCGGCTGCGTATTCTTCACCCGATCCTTTCGATCTTTACGGCGGTGTTCCTCGTCTTTCTCTCGGACGCGGTAAAAAAGGCATCGGGCCGGGTTTCGGTTGCGAAGTGGGGGAATTGGATGTCGGGCCTTGTTCTCGTGCAGATCGCATGGGGAGCGGCCACGCTCTTGATGCTGGCACCGATCGTGATGCAGCTAGGGCATCTGCTGTTTGCCGACCTGATATGGCTTGCATTCGTGCTGATGGCGGCCGCGGCTATTTCAGAGGATGATCACGACCCTGTTCTCCAAGCTGAGCCTCTTTCGACGAGTTCGTCTAGCGAAGCCTGAAGCTCAAGCCGCTTTGCCTCAAGCTCTTCGTCGCGAGCGTTTTTATCGACGTAGATCGGCGTTCCGATGATGACGTTCGCCCGCGTGAAAGGTTTTGGGATCTGCAGCCGGTCCCAGCTCCCGATGGTCCAAAAACTATTCGCCTCGATCACAAAAGGCATCAGCGGATTGCCCGTCTTTTTTGCGAGCAAGATAGGCCCTGATTTCGCCTCGTAACGCGGGCCTTTTGGCCCATCGAGTGTGAATGCCATCGGGTAGCCCTGCTTCATCATACGGATCATTCCGACGAGTGCCTGGATCCCGCCGCGGGTCGAGGAGCCCTTGATAATTCCGAAGCCAAACCGCTGAATGCAGCGGGCGGTGTACTCGCTGTCAAAGCTGGTCGATGAGAGAACGATGATGCCGCGGTCGCGGAAATAGTAGGTTCCGGCGACGATGCGGTCGTGCCAGAAGGCATAGATCGGGAGCCGCCCGGCGGCCTCGATCGCCTCGAAGTTTTCCCAGCCTGTACGTTCGAACCGGAGTGTAGAGCCGATGATCCGGATCGCGAGATAGAAGGCAAGGCCGGCAAGACGAATGACCAACCGCTGGCCGAAAGTGTAACGTTCGAGCCCTGCAAATTGGTAAGCGCTTTCCGTAAGTTCCGGCACAGTTAGAAAATAACTAACAACTTGGGGTATTATTTGCAACTGAGGGTCTTTTCTTTTCGTTAAAACAAAGGGGTTAAATGCAGCGTCGGATACTGATAATTGATGACCACGACGATCTGGCCTCGTCCTTGCACGAGGTCTTTTCCCACGTTGGGCATACAGTTGACGTTCTGCTTAGTCGTGCCGCCGCGGTCGAACGAAGCGATATAGAGTCGTTTGACCTTGTGATCAGCGACCTGGATGTCATTAGCCCCCGCGGAGCAGCGGGCGAGAATGGCAGCGGGCCCGTTTGCCTTCCTCATCTTTCAGAAGAGAGCGATGCCGAGCACATCAAGGCGTTTAAGATATGTGCCGCAAATTATCGCCGCGAAGGCTTTGACGAAGAGGAGCTGAAAAACCTTGTCGCGACCACCCTTGATTACAAGATCCGATATGTGGATACCATCGAAAGTGTTAAGGACCTTCACGAATACATCGAGTTTGAATTGCCGAGTGCGATCTCGCTGATGCACATTGTGCTCGACTATCTTATGAAACGCGTGGAGAAGCTCGGTGTGATCAAGCCCGAGCAGTCCAACCTCTTCATTGCTCTTGATGAGGCTTTCGTAAACGCGGTAAAGCACGGGAACAAATTCGATGCTGCAAAGCTGGTGCGGATCGCGGCCGAGGTCTCGAGCAAAGAGGCCCGCTTTACCATCGAGGACGAAGGCGAAGGCTTTGACGTCAAGAATATCCCCGACCCGCTCGACCCCGAAAATCTTTTCAAAACCAGTGGCCGCGGCGTCCTTTTTATCTACAACATAATGGACGAGGTCGCCTACAACGACCGCGGCAACCGGCTGACGATGGTGAAGAAGGCTGCCGAACCGATCGAGCCCTCTGCATAGACCAGATCAAAAATTAGTTGCTGTTTGTGCCAAATGGCGATAAAATGTCATTTGGCGGTGGTGTGACATTTATGGGGCATGTGGTGCGGACAAGAGTAACTCAGGGCGGTAGGATCGTGATCCCGGCAGAAATGCGACGCCGTCTCGGGATTGAGATCGGCGACCAGGTGAACCTCGAGCATCGCGGTGATTCTCTCACCGTGACGTCAAGCCAAGCGGCGTTGCGACGCATTCAGAAGCGACTTCAGAAGGCGATTCCACCCGGCGTTTCGTTGGTCGACGAGCTTATTGCCGAAAGGCGAGAGGAAGCAAAGAATGAGTAAGTGGGTACTTGATTCTTCAGCGATCCTCGCCGCCCTTCAAGGAGAACCGGGAGCCGAAAGGGTCGAGGCCGTGATCGGCGATTCACAAGCGAGCGCTGTGAACATTGCCGAGGTATTCACAAAACTCGCCGAAGCTGGCCAACTCAATAAGCATGTGCTTGATGATTTCTATTCTCTCGGAATCGAGATAATCGATTTTGATACCGATCAAGCTCGCAAAACGGCTGAGCTCCGTCCGCTCACAAAACACATGGGCCTTTCGCTCGGGGATCGAAGCTGCCTCGCTTTGGCGCTGAGTATGAAAGCGACGGCGGTGACGGCGGACGGAGCCTGGAAAAAGATCACGTTCTGCAAGGTCGATGTGATCCGCTAGCTGCCCTTACGAAATAGACGTCGAAAAACCATCAAGAACCGGGGCCGCTGCAGCTATCGTGGCCCCGGTTATTTTTTTTAACGCTTTGCGAGATCGATCCCGGCCCTTATCTCGTCTAAGGTCGGCCGCTGTTTGTAGTCGGTCTCAATCCGGGCCCATACGACTTTTCCCTGACCGTCAATTACGAAAACCGACGCATGGGGAATGCCGTCGAAGCCCTTTCCGGCGTAGCTCGGGTCGTAAACTCCGTAGGCGTCGATGGTTTTGCTTTCGGGGTCGGAGAGCAGCCGGAAGTTCATCTTCCCTTTGCCGTCCTTTTCGATCTTTGCGGCCAGTTCGCGGCTCTTTTCAGCGGGGTCGACCGAGATCGCAAACATCGCGACATCGTCGCTCGCTTTCAAAAGCCCGCGGAGGTCGGCAAGCTGTTTCGCGCAGAAGGGGCACCAATATCCACGGTAAAAGACGATGACCGCCGGTCGGCCCAGCGTTGAAAGGGTGACGCTTTGGCCGTTGTGGTCGTTGAGCGTGAAATCCGGAGCCGCCTGGCCGACAGCGACCGGCTCGGTCCGCGAGCGTTCGGTAGTTTTCATTTGACCGCAGGTGCCGACGGCCGAACATGCAAAAACGAATGTAACAAAAAGAATTGCTAAGAGGTTCATCATTACTCCTTTGTGATCGGTTTCTACATAGCTAAGTCTCGAGGCGGCAGAGAATATTCCCGAACCTGCTGCTGCGAGCGAATTTTTGCCCGGATTAAAATATAATCACCTTATGCGGGTGACGATCGGGCAGATCAATACGACCAACGGCGACATTGAAGGAAACGTGGCGAAGGTGCTGGCGGCCATCGGGCAGGCGAAGGCCGATGGCTCGGACATCATTGTTTTCCCCGAGGTCGCGATCCACGGCTATACGTCGCAGGATTGGTTTCAGGACCGCGACATCATCAACTCCTCGCTCGAGCCGCTCGACCGCATCATTGCCGCGACCGAGGGCATAACCGCCGTTGTCGGCACCATCCGCCCGAATACCGAACGCGACGGCCGGCGGCTTTTTAACTCGGCGGCGGTGATCTCGAATGGCCGCTTAGTCCGATTTGTCGATAAGACCCTTCTGCCGGAGTATGACGTCTTCGACGACCCGCGTTACTTTGAGCCCGAGACCGACCCGAACGGCATTGTTGAGATCACCGGCCGCGATGGCGAGCCGTGTAAGCTCGGCGTCGTCGTTTGCGAGGACTTCTGGAACGACAAGACCTTTTGGCGGGAGCGGCTCTATGAGAAAGACCCGACCGATATCGTCATCGAACGCGGTGCCGAGCTGATCGTTGCCATCAACGCCTCGCCGTATAACAAGGGGAAGATCGGGCTGCGATGCGAGATGGTTTCGCACCGGGCGAGGGCGAATCGCGTGCCGATCGTTTTCGTCAATCTGGTCGGCGGAAACGACGGCATCATCTTTGACGGTGCAAGCCTCGTGGCCGATGCCGAGGGCGACATTATCCTCCAGGCGGCGGCCTTTGAGGAATTCGTCGAAACGGTCGAGCTCGACATTCGGCGGCCGGATGCCCGCGGGATCTCGGGCGACGAGGTCGAATCGATCCGCCGTGCTCTTGTGCTCGGCATTCGCGACTACGCAGCAAAGAACGGCTTCCGGACCGCTGTGCTCGGGCTTTCGGGCGGGATCGATTCGGCGCTCGTCGCGGCCCTCGCCTGCGAGGCGATGGGGCCGGAGAACGTGCTTTGCGTAATGATGCCGTCGCCATTTTCGTCCGAAGGGAGCATCAAGGACAGCGAGGAGCTGGTCGCAAATCTCGGCTGCCAAAGCCGAATCGAACCGATCAGCGACACCTTTGAAGTGCTGCTCCGGCAGATGGGGCTTGATAAACCGACGCGGGGCGGCGACTCGCTCGCGGCCGAGAACATGCAGTCGCGGATCCGCGGCGTGATCCTGATGGCCATCTCGAACGCCGAGGGCCGGCTTGTGCTCTCGACCGGCAACAAGAGCGAGTTGGCGGTCGGATACTGCACGCTGTATGGCGATACGAACGGCGGGCTCGCCGTGCTCGGCGACGTGCTCAAGACCGAGGTCTGGCAGATCGCCCGCCACATCAACGCCGCGGCCGGCAGGGAAGTGATCCCGCAGGCGATCATCGATAAGAAGCCCTCGGCCGAGCTTGCCCCGAACCAATTTGACCAGGACAGCCTGCCGCCATACGAGCTGATGGACCCGGTGCTGCGGATGTATTTCGAACAGAAGGCCTCGCCCGCCGAGATCATCGCCGCCGGCAACGACGCCGAGCTCGTCTTTTCGATACTCAACAAGGTCGAGCACCCGGCAAACGAATTCAAACGCCGCCAGCTCCCGCCGACGCTTATAATTTCGAAAAACGCCATCGGAGTTGGCCGCCGCCGACCCATAACCCACAAATACCGCCGCAAGATGTCGGAACCGCCTGCGTAAGCGGGCGGCCAGTTTGCCCAACCCGCATGCACTTTCGGCGGACGGGGTGGTAGAAGGTTTTGAGTCCCGGCCTGCGGGAATTCCAGATTCCAAATTCCAGATTTCGAAGATCGCATTGGAGGATAAGCCCTTGCTGACGCGCGGGCTTCCGCAGTCCGAAAGCTCCCCTCCTTGATAAGGAGGGGTGGACGCCGCTTCGGCGGACGGGGTGGTAGAAGGTGCCGCAATACAAGATCCGAATTCCGAATTTGAAGATAAGCCCTTGCTGACGCGCGGGCTTCTGCATGCGTATTCCGCATTGGGCGTGTTTCATTTTTTGCGGAGAGTGCGCGTTTCTGAAACAAGGTGAAACGCTGAAACAAATGAAACACGTGAAACAAGTGAAACGCCTGAAACAACTGAAACAACTGAAACACGGGGCGGATTTGCCCGGCGGGTGCGGAAAAGTTCGCAGCAGCCGCCGCCGGCCGCCCAGAGCCCCTAAATAGTTGAACATTGTCAAACACCCCTCGCCCCGAGCCACCGATCCCAAAATGTTGACTCTTACTCATCACCACAACGACTGTAGCAAAGAAGCAACGAAAATGTCAATAATAAAATGATCGAAGCGGGCGGGTTCGGGATTGGTTCTGATGTTCTGTGTGCCTTCGTCCGTGCTTTCTGTGCTCTTTGGCTTAAGGTCATCGAACCTCGATGTTCTCTCGAAGTCCGGGATCAGTAATTCGGTAAAGTCCGACACCGGATGTTCCCGATCCGACGACAAAAGTTGAGCCGCTCGAAAGGAAATAGCCGAAGGTTTTCGGGCATCTTTGGACAAGCTCCCCGGAAGCGATACTCCTGAATTCGATCCCGTCTGCCACTACAATTGACACGAGACCAACCTCCGGAGTACTAAATGTCACGGTCCAGGGCCTCGCACCGATGCTTCTTACGTTGTAGAGTAGACGGCCAGTGGCAAGTTCCCACATTCTTACGTCTTTTCTATCGTAGCTGACTGTAGCCAGATATTTCCCGTCACGGCTGAAGACTGTCCTAAATACTCTGCTATTTTGTTCGAACGTATAAACCAGTTCTCCAGTTCGCACGTCCCACAGTCGAGCCTTTCCGTCCCGGCTCCCAGCAGCCAAAAAGTGCCCGTCCGGGCTGAAAGCAAGGTCGTAAAATTGACTTTGCCCCCTCACGTTTGCTCGCCCGGGCTTCTCGTCGATGTTCAGCCGATTTACAAATCCTGCATCGCGAGCATCCCAAACAAAGATCCCACCGGAGTAGGCTGTCGCAACCGTTTGGCTGTCAGGGCTGAATGCAGCTCTGAGGAAGGGAAAAGAGTTGCAATTCGCATCTTTCAACTGCGCGTGCCGAAGAATACCGATCGAGCGTCCATTCGTCGCATCCCAGAGAGCGGCACCTTTATCATAATTGCCAACAAGGACGTGCTGACCGTCGGGGCTCATATAAGTCTTGAAAGAAGTTTTGAATGGCTCCGTCGAAAACTCTGCTATTTTTTGCGCAGACTCGGATTCCCCGATCCATATCGTCTTCCTATTCTTCAATCGTGCCCCCAATATCCGACCATCGGCGCTTACGACAGTTCGGTCGCCGACGGCGAAGGTGTCGTCATCAGGCTTCAAAACGTTTATAAGCCGTCCGGTCTGAGCGCTCCACAGCTTGATATTTCCAGACTTCCTATCCTGCCCGAAAACAACTGATCCATCGTGAGACTCTTCAACAGATTCAGAACCCCAGCTTTCGAGTTCCGCCATTTTTTCGATGATTGTGCAGTTCTGCTGACCGTAAAGGTGCCCAGAAGTTAGGAGGATTACCGATCCGAGCAAAACTGCCTGCACTAAAACGATTCTCATAACGCGTATTGTTGTACCTTGGTTTGTCCGTTGTGCCCGACAACCGAAAAAACGCACGTCATCCCAAAAGTGGGAAACGACGAAAACCGAAAACGATCGCCATGCGAGCAACACGACGATCGGATCGATTCACGGGCGACACGTTTTAACAATCCATAAAGCATTAATTCGAAACTGATCGTCCTAGAAGGTAAAGAAGTCCGCCGCCGGCTGCCGCGACAATGACACCGACGGCAATCGCACCGCCTTTATTGCCTTTGAATGGTCTTATTTCCCGGATCTCATCAAACCGAATTTCTCGAGCACTATTGCTTTTATCTACCGCCTCAACCCTGCCGCCGACAACCCGATACCCGTCAACCAGTACGAAGCTATCTGAATTGATCTCTTTGATAAACCCTTTGAGCTTTGTTCCGTCGTTTAGCACGAGCCGCTTTATTCGGCCGTTCACTCCCACCTTTTCAACCGTCGCCCGCACCATAGAAGGCCGATCTTGAACAATTGGATTGTTTACAGAGGTTTGAGCAAAAACATGAACTGCGGAAAATACGAGAACCAATAGGCTTACGAGCACGCGTTTTAACATAGGTCCACCTCCTTCATTTGCGATTTAGTAACGGCTGCTCGGTAGATTATATAACGACTTTTTTCGCAGGTTTCTAAGCGGTGTTTAACTTTTCGCAAGTGTCACATTGCCCACAGTGAAGTCCAGATTCCAGATTTGTTTCTGTGAGTTTTGTGGTGCATGCCGTTGAGGTCGACTGGGCGGCGGAGCCGCGTGTTGGGTCGGGACGCGACGGTGAAGCTGAGCTTCACCGCAAATAGAGCGGCGGAGCCTTTAGCAGTTGTCAGTTGTCAGTGGTCGGTGGTCAGTGGTCAGATTCCGGATTCCAGATTCCAGATTCCAGACCCCAGACCCCAGACTCTTCACTTGTCACTCTTCACTCTTCACTATTGAGAGCCCTTACTTACGTGCGGGCTACTGACACGGACGGGCTACTGACACGGACGGGCTTCTGCATTTCGGATTCCAGATTCCAGATTCCAGACCCCAGACTCGTCACTATTGAGAGCCCTTACTTACGTGCGGGCTACTGACACGGACGGGCTTCTGCATTTCGGATTTCGGATTTCAGATTCCGGATTCCAGACTCGTCACTTGTCACTTTTCACTCTTCACTCGTCACTATTGAGAGCCCTTGCTTACGCGCGGGCCTCTGCATTTCGGATTCCAGATTCCAGATTCCAGACTCGTCACTTGTCACTCTTCACTCGTCACTATTGAGAGCCCTTGCTTACGCTCGGGCCTCTGACACGGTTTTAGTTTCGGACGTAGTAGCCTTGGCGGGCGCGGACTCGGGCGGCCGGGCGGGTGCCGAGGCCTACGGAGAGTTTTACGAGCTTGCCGTCGGGGTACGTCGCGTCTGAGTAATATTGGATCAGGTACTGGGCGCGGAGTTCGTTGCCGAGCTGGCGGAAGATCTGCTCGAGCAGTTCGGTGTTTTTGCGGCGGTTGTTGCCGTTGAGGTAATTGTCGTTGGTGTCGATCGGGCCAAAGTTCGGCAGAAACGCGGTGCCGCCGGTCTCATCGGCAAAGATCTGCATGTTCTCCTGGCCGAAGACGCTGATCTGGTTCAGCCGATAGGAGCTGCCCGCCGGGTTTACGGCGTACATAACGGTGTCGGCGTCCTGAAGCGCACGGAGCACCTTCTGCCGCTCGGTGACCTTGGCGGTCTGCTGTGCCGTTTGGATGATCTGGCCGAGCCGTTTGAGGTCGGGGTCGGGCCGGTTCTCAACAACGCGGCGTTCGGCGGTCCGCTGTGCCCGCTGCACACCGAGGCTGTAGTTGTCCTCGCCATCGGAGATAACGACGATCACGCGCCGCCGGCCGGACTGCGAATTTTCGCGAAGATAATCGGCCGCCGCACGGACCGAATCAAAGAACGCCGTCGGCTGCTTGGCACGCTCAACCGGTATGGCGAGCACGCTCTCGGTTGCCGGGCCGGCCTGGGCAAGCCCGCTAACGAGAAGCGCCCGTTCACCGATAGTGAAAATGGCGGCCCGGTCCTCGGCCCGCAATACATCCTTCAAAAACTTGACGGCCGTTTCCTGCTGAAAGCGGAACATCGTGTCGGTGCTTGCCGAGACGTCAAATAGCAGTGCGATATCAAGCGGAACGCTCTCCGCGCTACCGACCGATTCGATCTGCTGCCGCCGGCCCTCTTCGCTGATTTGAAAATCGCTTTGCGTCAGCCCCGTCACCGGCAGCCCGCTCGCATCGACGACCGAAACCGGCACGACGATCAGCCGCGAATCGATGCGGATCGGTTCGTCGTCATCTATCGGCGGCGTCGCGGTCGGCGTTTGGGCCGTCGCGGCAATAGCGGCCGAGATCAAAATAAAGAGAGAGAATGCGGTTTTGAAGAGATTTTTGCAGAGCATAGCGGTGGAGCTTTTTTGGGAGAGTAAGCTTGAAGAAAGGGCAGCGAGTACCGGATGTTTGCTCGGCAAACGCTGCCCTTCATTTTTTGTGACCAACGCGGCAACTAGTTGCCGTCGTTGGCGGTCGAGCGAACCTCAACATTCTGGTTGAGTCCGCGGCTGACGAGCAGCTTGACCTCGACGCGGCGGTTGGCCTCGCGGCCTTCGCGTGTCGTGTTCTCGGCGATCGGGTTGGCGATACCGTAGCCATACGAATTACCGATCCGGCGAAGCGGGATGTTGTGGGTCATGATCAGGTAGTCTTTGACTGCCTGTGCACGCCGGTCGCTGAGTATCTTGTTCGCCCGAGCATTGCCCTCGGCCGAAGCAAAACCGGTCACCTCGATAACATATCCGCGAAGCGTCGCGGCGGCTGCGGCAACCTCGTCGAGCTGCTGCTTGCCCTCAGGGCTAAGCACTGCACTGTTGACGCGGAAGTTGATCGTCGCCGAGCTCTGGACGACATATTCATCAAGAGCCGAGATGCGTTCGTTGGTGGCATTGACACCGGCAACCGCCGCATCGGCAGTGTCCTGTGCGGCCTGTGCACCACCGCGAGCGGCGTTCGAGATGGCCATCAGTTCATCGATCTGGCCGGAAACACGTTTCGCATTTTCCTCCGCAGCCGTCAGCCTTTCTTCGGCCGGAGCTACGCGAGAATCGATCGACTGTGCCGTCTGCAGATTGCTCTTATCAAAGCGGATCTTGGTGGCGGCAAGGCTGCCATTGGCATCACCGCGGCCTTCGACTGAAAGGTTCAGCCCGCGGACGAGCGAAGCGGCCGGAAAGCGGTCGCCCGAACCAAACGTTGCATTTGCCCGGACGCTTGCGTTCGGTGCAACTACGACACGCGTATCGACACCAACCGTATCGCGGACGATGAACGTATTGTCATCTTCCTTCGAAACGATCGTGCCCTTGATGTCATACTTCTGTCCGTTAACAAGATTGCGAAGCTGTGCGTCCTGTGCGACCGCACCAACAACACCGATGGCGAGTGCCATAAACAAAACAGATATTCTTTTCATAATCATCTTTTCTCCTCAAAAGGCCTTACCGTTCCGATAAGTTGCCCGAAATAGACGCCCGGCGAAGCCGTTTGGTTGCAATACTTTTGGTGCCGTGACCAATTTCCCCTGATATCAAAACCGTACGAAAACGGCTCACCGAGCGTTCCTACCCGGTCTAATAATCAAAAAGCGTGCCACGTAACGATAGTCCTCAGAAAATGAGGCCGGTTGCGGTAGAACATCGGAAAATAAACGGCTCCGCGATGTCCGCAGGGAGGAAGCATTCGAGTACCTAGAACAGGCCGTTCGAAACATTAACCAAAGTGTATGAAAATAATACGAAAATGTCGAGAGATTTTTTGCGTTGCTTGTTTGAATCTCATGCCCCAAAACGAGTGCCGAAAATCTTGCTCCCGCTCGCCTACGACGAGTCCGGCGAGGCATTCGCAAGAAGGAAACCGACACCGCGAACCCATTCCTTTTCACATCAAGCCCGAATTCGGCGCTTTGCGGCGGATGCAAAAGCTCAAGAGAAATGCCTAGAAACGAAACCCAACCCCAAGGTTCATTTGCAGGTTGTTTCGCGTGAACGATGGATTGATCGCCTTCGGGTCCTGTCCGTGGAAGCGAATGATCGTGTCGCCTGCGTCAAAACGGATCACTGTTCTTTTTGTCGGGTAGTATTCGAAAACGCCCCCAATATCGACATTAAAGAACGTCGCCGGCTTTTCGGATACACCAATCAAGATATCCTTTGGTTGGCCCCCGCCAGGCGATTGGACGACGAATTGAAAGTCGATTGAAGGAAATGCATTAAAACGGATAAACCCCGGTCGAACTTTTCCGAAGACACCAAATCGCCTTCCTCTATAACCATATTTCACCCCAGCAAGGAACTGCGTTTTTTCGCCACCCGATGACCGACGGGTTGGAATCGATCCGCCTCTAATTATTTCATCAAATGTTTTGGTACTTGGTGTGAAGTTCAGCTCGCTCTCTAACGCGAGGTTTCTAGTGACGTTGAATGCGAAGCGCCCGCCGAAGCCGCTTTCGTATCGCTTATCGACTGTAACCCGATCATTGAACCCGGCTCGTAAGAAAACTATGTCAGAAGTTTCAATGTCACCGCCCTGAAACATTATCGTTCCATGCCCGCCAATCTCAAACCGCGTTATCTTGTCCTGTTGCCGATCATCCGCGACGGGAGGCTCCTAAGCCGACACCGCAATACAAGCGGCAATGATGAGTACAAGGATGAATACAGAGGTGGCGTAGCGCCTACCGGTGACAGGTCGCATCTGTTGTTCCTATGCAGCAGAGACGGTTAAAAACAAGCACGCCCTGAGGGTTATTGCCGTAACCTTCAGGGCATTTCTTGTTTTGCGAATATGTTTGAAAGGCTTTTCGCGGACACTCCGAGCCGGAACGCCTTGGGAGACGCCGGTTGTCGTAAACGAGCTGGGAGTGCGGGAAAAGCATCAAACAACTACCTGACTGACTTTTGTCAATCATAGTACGCCCCGCCCGCCTAAGTGTCAAGAACTTTACTTGATCAAAAAAAGGCCGGGCGGGGAGAGTTTCCCTGGGCCCGGCTTTTTGATGAGTGGCGAAAGCTTTAGATGCTGAAATCGGTGGTTTCTAGGTATTCCTTGAGCGCGGCGAGGTAGCGTTCGCCGTCGGCGCCGTCGACTACTCGGTGGTCGTAGGTCAGGGCAAAGTATGCCATCTGGCGGACGGCGATGTAGTCGTCGCCATCGGGCGTTGTCAGGACCTTCGCACGTTTCTCGATAGCACCGACGCAGAGAATCGCGACCTGCGGCTGATTGATGATCGGTGTGCCGTAGAGCCCGCCGAAAACTCCGGGGTTTGTGATCGTGAACGTGCCGCCGGTGACCTCATCGGGGTTAAGCTTTTTGGCTCGGGCACGGTCGGCGAGGTCGTTTGCCGCGAGGGCGAGGCCGGAGAGCGAGAGCGTGTCGGCCTTTTTGATGACCGGGACGATCAGGCCCCAATCGAGCGCGACTGCCATGCCGAGATTGATGTCGCCTTTATAGACGACGTTCTCGCCATCAACCTGAGCGTTGACGATCGGCAGCTTGCGGATGGCGTGTGTCGCAGCCTGAAAGATGAACGGCATGTAGCTGAGCTTGGTGCCATAACGCGCCTGGAACTCGGCCTTGTTACGCTCGCGGAACTTGGCGACGTTCGTCATGTCGATCTCGAAAACGCTGGTGACGTGTGCCGAGGTGCGCTTTGAGAAGGTCATGTGCTCGGCGATCTTTTTCCGCATCACGGACATTTTCTCGACGCGGTCGCCGGCGGATTGAACGATCGCGGTCGGCTTATATTCTGCCTTCGGTGCCGCGGAAGTCCCTGCGGCGCCTTTGGTGAGCAGGTCCTCCGGCCGGAGTGCGGCACCGGTCTCGATAAAGGAAAGGATGTCCTGTTTTGTTACGCGGCCGCTGATGCCCGAGCCGGGGATGCGGCTGATGTCGATGCCGTGTTCTTTGGCTATATTGCGGACGAGCGGGCTCGATTTTGTCCGGCGGAGTTCGTCGATATCTGCCGAACGGCCGTTCGAAGCCGGCATTGCAACACCGGCGGTGGCGGCTTCAGCTTTCGGTGCGGTTACGGGAACGGGCTCTGCTTTTGCGGGCGCGGCGGCGGGTTTCGGTGCTGCCGATGCGGCGCCTGCTGAAGTTCCGACGAGAGCGACGACAGCTCCGACCTCGACGGTTTCGCCTTCCTGGACGCGGATCTCAAGTAGCTTTCCGGCTGCTGGTGACGGAACCTCGGCGTCAACTTTGTCAGTCGAAATCTCGAGCAGCGGCTCGTCCTTCTCGATGGTGTCGCCGATGGCCTTTAGCCATTTTGAGACGGTGCCTTCGGTTATCGATTCGCCCATCTGCGGCATCACGATCTCGGTCGCATCGCCGCTGTCTGCCGTGCTTTCGGCCTGCGGTGCCGGGGTCGAGCTTGCCGCAACTGCATCAGCGATGATCGCCGGAGCGGGAGCTTCTTCGATCGGTGGAGTCACCGCTGCGGGGGCTTCCTCTTTTTTCGGAGCACTCGGTGCCGGAGCTTCGCCTTCGGCTCCGATGACGGCGACGACCGTTCCGACCTCTACGGTCTCGCCTTCCTGATGGCGTATTTCGAGAAGTTTGCCCGCCGCCGGACTTGGGACCTCGGCGTCGACCTTGTCGGTCGAGATCTCAAGGATCGCTTCGTCCTTTTCAATGGCGTCGCCAACCTGCTTTAACCATTTCGAGACGGTGCCCTCCGTGATCGATTCGCCCATCTGGGGCATTACAACTTCTACGCTCATATGATCTCCGTGTCTTAAAACGTGCTGAATATAAAATGTTACAAATGACTAGAATACAAGAATCCCGGGCCAAAAAAAAGCCGGGCACTTTTGGCCCGGTTCGTTAATGTCATGATGTTTGCGAGAGCTTTACCGCAACTGTTTTTCGATGTCGGCGATAACGGCATTGAGTTCCGCCTCGCTCGCGGCCCCAAACTTAGTTGAAAGAATATTGCCGTTTCTCGCGACGACGAGCACCATTGCCTTGTCCTTTTCGTAGCCGTAGGTTTTCGCGACCTTACCGCCCCAATCGAGCAGGACAGGGAACTGCGTTTGCCGTTTGATCAGGCGGCGGACGAGCCCGCGGGCGTAGCTCGGCACGCCGCCTAGCGAGGCGATGCCGAACATATAGACCTTGCCGTCAAACTTTTTGTAGAGAGGCGTTGCCCATCCGTCGATCTGCTTCGCCCCGTCGCGGTCGCCGAATACGAAGACGACCGGCCGGTCGCTCGGAAAGTTGACCTCGACCTTTCGGTCATTCTGGTCCTGAAGGCTGAAGTTTGAGACGCGGCTTTGGCCGCTGACGCTCATGACCGCCGTCCAGAAAAGGACGCAAGCGGCCATGAAGAAAGTGAAAGTTTTCCTTCCCATTGTCTGCTCGTTTCGAAATGAACTTGCCTTTCATTTCGGCCGAGGGCAGAAAATGGTTTCGCGGGCGGCTTTTTAGCCGGCACGGGTGGGGTCGATGATGGCCCTGACCTCCGAAATTCGGTTGGCGGGGAAGCCGCTTTCGCGGGCGTGCTCTTCGATGAGTTCGGCGTTCGGTGCGGTGTAAACGCAGTAGATCTTGTCGTCGGTGACGTAGCTGTGGATCCACTGTATCTCGGCCCCAAGCTGATTGAGAACGCTACAGGACTTGGCCGAAGCTCCCTGCAGGTCCTCCGGGGACATCGAGCCGGCTCCGGGAATCTCGCGTTCAATAACGAATTTCGGCATGGTTTTCCTCCTTTGGTCTAGCGGTCCAATTTTTTCGTCTCTTCCTCGTCCACGTCGGATTCGGCAAAGACCTGCTCGAGTGGAGTGTGCGAAGGAGGAAGCTCGGCACGGTATTCAGCGAGCGACCGATCGATCTCTTCGACCGCCGAGCGGCCGCGTTCCCAGTCATCCTTAGCGAGCTTGAGCGTCAGCTTGCCGTCCTGATTCGGGAGTTCGGAAAGGACGGCCATCGTCTGAGTTCGGATGACGATCTTCGCGCCTCGTTTGAAAAAGCCCTTGCGAAAGCGGATGTCCATTATCTCGGCAATCGGCAGGCGAACCTCTTTCACACCGCCGCCGATGATGCCGAAGAGCTTTGCTTCAAACTCGAGCACGACGCCGGCTGAAGAGAATTTGGCGATCCCGTTGACCGACGTGAGGCCGTGGTTGGTCTCCGTCTTGAAGGGTACGCTTGAGAATCCGTTTGCCATAGGTCAGGCGGGTTGTTCCTCGCCGTTCTCGTCAACCTCATAATCCATCGTGTCCATGTCGAAGTCGCCGACATTCGGCTGGCCGAACAACTTGAGAAAAATGAAGCCCAAAGCTCCGGCTGTAACGGAAGCGACAAGGATCGCCATCTTTGACGAATTCACGGTCGCCGAGACGAAGTCCGGAGAGCCGCCGACGAACGCAAGATTAGTGATAAAGATCGACATTGTAAACCCGATGCCGCCAAGAAAGCCTGCGCCGAGCACGTGTTTCCAATTAAGATCGAGCGGCAAGCGGCAAATGCCTACCATTACAGCAATGAATGCGACGAGGGTAATGCCGATGGGCTTGCCGACGACCAGGCCGAGAATGATGCCGAGGCTGTTTGTAGTTGAGAGGTCCGCTGCCCAGTCTCCCCCGATGACGATGCCGGTATTTGCGAGGGCGAAGATCGGCAAGATGATGAACGCGACCGGCCGGTGGATCAAATGCTCGAGCCTGTAGGACGGTGATTTCTCGTCATCACGTTTGTGGGTGAAGGGAATGGCAAACGCGAGAAGCACGCCCGCGATAGTTGCGTGAACGCCCGATTTGAGCATGAAGAACCACATGAAAAGCCCGCCGACGAGATACGGGATAAGGCTCATAACGCCGAGCCGGTTGATGGCGATCAGCAATGCGAAGACGCCGAGCGCAAGCCCAAGATAGACCAGGGAGAGTTCGGCGGTGTAAAAGATAGCGATGATAATGATCGCACCGAGGTCGTCCATTACTGCGAGCGCGACAAGAAACACCTTGAGCGAAGCCGGAACACGGCTGCCGAGCAAGGCAAGGACGCCAATCGCGAAGGCGATGTCGGTCGCCATCGGGATACCGATACCGGCTTGTGTCGGAGTTCCGGCGTTAAAACCGAAGTGGATCAGCGCGGGAAGAGCAAGCCCGCCGATGGCGCCGAAGATCGGAAGCAGGGCGTTTCTGACGTTTGAAAGCTCGCCGGCGTAAAGTTCGCGTTCAAGTTCAAGCCCGATCATCAGAAAGAAGATCACCATCAGAGCGTCGTTGATCCAGTGTTCAACGCTGAGCCTCAGGAACCCCTCGACACCGAGGTATGTTTTCAAGTAGAAATCCGGATATGCCTGTCCGATGATGTTCGCCAGCAGAAGCGAAACAGCGGTACATCCGACCAGCACCATCGCGCTGGATTTCTCACTATCAAAAAACTCCTTGAACGCCTTTGTCAGGCGCTCATTTCTTATACGAAGTATTGGCTTCATCGGTTAAAAAGTATTATTGCTATGGTCTCTCGAGCCCGACGGATACACAGCGGAGGCCGTCACGCCCTCGCATGTTTACGTCAAAGCCCGAACATTGCTCAAACTATATAGATTTATACAAAAGCCCCGAAAACTCAATTTGCCATTTACCGATTCTAGCGATAGCCGACGATGGTGATCAGGTAGGCGGTATACAAGGCAAAGAGAATCAGACCGCGAGTTCGGCCGATCACGCCGTCACGTCCAGGAAATGTGAGAGCGACCGTAACGACGCCAAAGCCAAGCCCTACGGCGACCTCGCCGACCGGCAGGCCGGTCATTGGGGTAATAAGGGCGGCGACTGAAACTATCCAGAGGTTATTGAAGATATTGCTCCCGAGGATCATCCCGAGCCCGATCTCTTCGTGACCGCGAAGCTTTGAGATGATAACGGTCGCAAGCTCAGGCATCGATGTGCCGACCGCAACAACGGTCGCTCCGACAATGAAGGCATTGAGCCCGTAGGAAAGTGCGATGGACTTTGCCCCGGTCACGATCAGGTGGCCGGCGAGGACCAATGAGACGAGCCCGCCAACAGCGGAAAGAACTATGATCGTTTTTCCTTTGGTCTCCGGGAGATGAGCGAAACTGGCCCGCTGTTTGCGGACCTCGATCACCACCGCCACGATCCATGCGACAAAGACGAGGAGCATCACGGCTCCATCAAGCCGGGAGATCTCTCCATCGATGAGCAAAATGCCGGTCAGGATCGGGGCGAGAAGTGCTACTGGAAAGTCACGCTTTACGGTGTCTTTCGAGGCAGTGATCGCCGAAAAGGCGAGGGCGACCGAGAGGATCACCGCGATGTTGACGACGTTGCTGCCGAGAGCGTCGCCGAGCGCGATCTGCGGCGTGCCCTGGAGGGCCGAACCGACCGAGACCGCAAGTTCCGGGCTTGAGGTGGCGAAAGCCGCGATGGTCGCGGCGATTATCCCCGCAGGTACGCGTGCCCACCTCGCCAAGCCGACCGCGCCGCGGACGAACAGTTCGCCGCCGATCGCCGCCGCAGCCAACCCGCAAAGTAAAATCAGGTAATCACCCACAGCTTTTTCAAGCTCGCTCGTCGATCATCATTCGAAGCAGGTCGTGACGGGCAATTATCCCGACCGGGACGCCACTGCGGACGACCGGGAGCCGATTGATGTCGTGTTTTAGCATTAGCTCCACCGCAGAAGCGACCGGCTCGTCTTCTGCTATCGTAACGACCGAACGTACCATCACGTCTGCGACCGGCGTTGCTCTGGCCGAATCGTAGATCTTTTCCAGCCCATCCGGCGAAAGCCATTGGCCGAGCACCTGCGGTGCCCGAAAGGTCGAGAACGGCACGCCGACGCTCTTTGCGGCAAAACTCGATTCGGTTACAAGGCCGACAAGTTCGCCCGTTTCGCCGACCACAGGAAGGCATCCGAAGCCCTTTTCGAGCATTTCCGTTGCCGCATCGGCAAGCGATGCGGTGGCCGATATTGTGACGACCGGCTGCGACATTAGTTCTTTGACCTTCATAAACTTCGTTTCCCGCGGGCGCCCCGGCGGTCACCTCGCCCTTAGTGCAAGCCGCCGGTCGACCACGACAAATATTTCGGCCGCCAGCCATGTGACAACGATCGCCACTCCAATGATACCGACTGCCGCCGGATCAAGCCATTCAAGGCCAAGCAGGCGTCTGAGCGGCGGCAGGTAGAGGGTAGCAACCTGCAGAACAATGCCAGCCGCGACGGCTAAATGGAGGACGTTGTTCCGCTCGGGGGCGAACGATATCCTCCGCGAAGGGTATGCCATTACGAGCTGCGCGATCGACTCGAAGACGAAAACGCCCGTTCGCGTTGCGAGCAGGCTGTAGCCCCATTTTGGCATCATCACAAGCAAGACGCCGCCCATCAGAGCCTTGAAAAACCCGGTCCAGACAATGAACCGGACCGAGACGCGGTCGAGGAGCGGTTCGGATGGATCGCGAGGCCGCTGCCTCATCACACCGTGGTCGCGGTCGAGCCCGAGTGCGAGTGCCGGCGGGCCATCGGCGATAATGTTGATCCAGAGTAGCTGAACGGCGGTGAGCGGCAGCAAGAGCCCTCCCATCTCGTCAGTTAACCCGAGAAGGAACGACCCAAATGCTCCGCCGACCACCAAAAGGACCAAAGCAAAATTGGTCGAAAAAAGAAACCGGATGAACTTCTGTATATTCTCGTAGATGTTCCTTCCTTCCTCGATCGCGGTCACGATCGTGGCGAAGTTGTCATCCATCAGGACCAGGTCCGCCACTTCGCGGGTGACGTCGCTGCCGCGGTTGCCCATTGCCACGCCGACATCCGCTCGCTTTAGGGCGGGAGCGTCGTTGACGCCGTCGCCCGTCATTGCGACGATCTCGCCGTTTGCCTTGAGGGCACTTACGAGACGCAGTTTATGTTCGGGGTTGACCCGGGCAAAGATGCTGGTTTCCGCGACAGCCCTCCGAAGCTCGTCCTCGGAAATGGACTCGATCTCCGCTCCGGTAAGCACGCCGGTTACGGGAATGCCGATATTTTCGGCGATCGCTCTCGCGGTCGCGGGGTGGTCGCCGGTCGCCATCAGCACGCGGATCCCGGCGTCGAGTGCGTTCTTGATCGCTCCGGGCACCTCGGCTCGCGGCGGGTCCCAGAGTTTTGCAACGCCCAGAAATTCGATCGTTCCATCACTGTCATCAGATCCCCGGCCAAATGCGAGAACGCGAAAACCCTCAGCGGCGAATCGCTCCGTGCGAGCCTGCCAGTCCGCTTTATCGGCGGCGGAAAGCGAGCTTTTCTCGAGCAGAACTTCGGGAGCACCCTTAAGAAAGTTGACCGTGCGGCCGCCTTCCGGCACGCTCACCTGCATGAATTTGTAGGCGCTATCAAAGGGGATCGAGGATGAGCGTGGGAAGCGGGATCGGACGTCGTCGATCGCGAGCCCTTGTTCGGCAGCGTATGAAAGCAATGCAAGCTCAAGCGGGTCGCCGATCTCGCCGTCGGCTTCCGCGTCGTTGGCGAGGGTCATCGCACGAAGCACAAGCTCGGCATCAGCGGCGTCGATGCCCTTGACGACCATTTTGTTTTCGGTGAGCGTGCCGGTCTTGTCGCTGGCAATGACGGTAACGGAGCCGAGAGCCTCGACAGCGCTCAAGCGGCGGACGACCGCCTTTCGCTTGGCCATCCGCTCGACACCGAGAGCCAGAGTTAGCGTAAGAACAGCGGGAAGCCCTTCGGGTATCGCGGCGACCGCCAGGGCCACTGCGAAGATCAGGACGTGCCCAAGCCTCGCCGTTCCTTCGATCATTAATCCGCCGACGACGATCACGACCGCGAGCAAGAGCACGATCTTTGCGATCTGTCGGGCAAAGCCATCGAGCCTTTCCTCAAGCGGCGTCTTCCCGGCTTCGATCTCGCCGATCATTACGGCAAGCCGTCCGGTCGCACTCTCTTTGCCGGTCCGCGAAACTTTGAAGAAGACCGTTCCGCGAACCAGGAGCGTACCGCTCATTACTTCGTCGCCCTCGGAGCGTTCGACCGGGACGGATTCGCCGGTGAGTATCGATTCATCCAGCGAAACCGTTCCGTGGCCGAGCAAGATTCCATCGGCGGGAACGCGGTCGCCCGCCTCAAGGCGAACCACATCGTCGGGGACAAGTTCTGCTGCCGGAATATGAACGAGGTGGCCATCGCGAATAGCCCAGGCGAGCGGGGCGGCCATTTCCTTCAGCCGCGAAAGGGCGGCCTCGGACTTTCCTTCCTGATACATTCCGAGGCCTGCATTCAGGATCAGAATGACGGCGATGGCGATAGATTCGAACGGAACGCCGACGGCACCTTCGAAGAACCAGATGAAGGCATCGACAATGAGGGCAAGAAGGAGAATGTAGATCAGCGGACTTTGAAACTGCTGAATGAACCGCGCAAGCAGGGAAGGCCCCGGCTTTTCCGCGACGGAATTTGGGCCGTGCTTTTCTAGTAGGGCCTTAGCCTCCGAGCTTGCAAGGCCGCCAAATTTAGCGAGTTCCAGTCCCATCGATCATCGTTTCGAGTGCGGCCTTAACACTCGGGTTGAGCCATACGCACGACCTCGACCGAGCATTCGGCCCGGGCCGCGACCGTCGCCGATACGCTGCCGATAAGCAATCGTCGAAAGCGGCTAAGCCCGCGGGCCCCGATGAATATGCAATCGGCTTTCCAGTCGATCGCTTCGTCGAGTATCACGCGGCGGGCATCGCCCCAACGGCAGTTCTGCGAGATGGTTCTTCCCGTTTGCTGCATTCGGCGGGCTGGTGAGTTGAGGACACGCTCGACCCACGCCTTTGCTTCGTCAGAATCTTCTTTGCCCTCTGGGACAAGGTCCAAAACCGCGGTTTCGGGCCTGGATGCTGGATCGTCATCCGCAGTGATCAACCGGAACTCGGTATCTTCCGGCCAGTTTCGCCCGACGACCGTTTCGACACAAAGGTCGGCATTCTGCGAACCATCGACCGCGATTAGTATCCGCAACGGATCGCCAACGGCCGACCGACGCTCGCGGGCGATCCGGACAGACGTCCGAGACTCGTGCAGGACCTTCATCGAGACGCTTCCGAGGACGGCACGCTCGACGAATCCGCGGCCGTGCGAGCCGACGACGACGAGGTCCGGCTGCCAATCATCGGCAAAGGTGATGATCTCCCAGGCGGGCTTGCCGGTCCGGACCTCGGTGCGAACACTCCACCCGGGAAAAAGGGCCTGGACCTTTGCGGCAGCGGTCTCGGCAAGCCGCCGAGTGTTCTCGAGAGCATCATTAACGTGGCGGCGAAGAAGTTCGGTGTTTTCCTGGGACACCTTGCCGCCGGATGTTGTAACACGGTCGATTATCTCGGGTATCTCCCATGCATCAGTGATGCACATTAAGACCGCTTCGGCTTCGCTCGAAAGGCCCGCACGCGTCAGATCATCGATCGCGGCATCAGCAAAATTGGAACCATCGTAGGCAATCAGTATTTTCATAGTCTAAATAAACAAGGCTGGAACAAAACCGTGCGGCTGACAGGCCGGGACGCCTGAAAATGCGTTCGCGGAGCCGCGTTTAATGAAATGCAGGTAATGCTTGCCTTTTATTTTATCAGCAAATAGAGGCGGGCCGAATTGGTGAAAGTTCGATTTTGTGAATCAGCAGCCTACCGGCCGGAAAGGCGGTAAACAGAGCCTGCTGGCCCGACGGCCCAGACCGAACGGCGGCCTTTGGCGGCGACGGCATTGAGGTTTTCGTCGCCGATCTTTTTCCACGTCGCCCCGCGGTCGCTCGAGAGATCTGTTCCGTTGGTGCCGACGGCGATCAGGGTTCTGCTATCGATATAGGCTACGGCCGAGCGGTAGCCGGAGAGCCCCTCGCCGGCGTACCAGGTCTTGCCGCCATCGCGGGTAAATGCGAGATTGTTTGCCGCATCGGCCGGTTTTTCGTAGTTTCCGCCGACGGCTGTCCCGTGGAGTCCGTTGCGAAAGGTGACGGAGAAAATCCCGCTGCCGGGCGTGCCTTTGGTGACCGGTGTTTCGGCAACGAACCACGAGAGCCCGCGGTCATTCGAGCGAAAAACGCGAGCGTCGTTGCCGCCGGTAACGAGAAAAACGTCCGACTTGCCATTAACGATGAGGCAGGTGCCGCTCGCGGCAAACGCTGCTTCGCCGGCCTTCGCCCGCGGCATCTTGTCGAGCCCGGTGAACTTCCACGTCTTGCCGCCATCCATGGTGACAATAAGCTGATAGAACTCGCCGACCGGGTCGCTCATCGCAATGCAATTATTGCGGTCCCAACAGGCGATCGCGTCGTAGAACGCCTTTTCGTCCTTGTTCGTGAACTGCAATTCCCAGGTCTTGCCGCCGTCGGTGGTTTTATAAATACGCGAGGCATCGCCATTGCCGATGCTGAGGATATAGGCCGTATTCGCGTCAAAGGCTTCGATGTCGCGGAAGTCGAGCTTCTCAGCTCCCGGAACCGTCATCACGCTCCAAACCTTGCCGCCGTCCGTCGTCCTGATCACCGTTCCGCCCGTGCCGCTCGCCCAAACGACACGTTCACTCACGACCGAAAGCCCGCGAAAAGAGGCCTTGGTCTCGACCGACTGCTTTATCCATTGAGCAGAAACACCGAAGGCCGAAATGAGTACGAATATGGCGGTAAGTAGAGGTTTCATAGGACGAATGAGTCACATGGGTCACACAAGACGCTGCGAATGTCGAACATATTTTTGAGAGCTAATATACCATCCTCGCCTTTACGGTACCGGGAATATCCTTTAACAATTCGAAGGCCTCTTTTGAGATGCCGGTTTCTACGTCGAGGATGACATAGCCGATCTCCGGATTCGTGTTTAGGTATTGGCCGACGATGTTAATGCCGTGTCCGGAGAGCCGCGAGTTTATCTCACCGAGGACGCCCGGAATATTGCGATGGATGTGCAGGATGCGGTGCGTTCCGGCCTGCGGCGGAAGTGAGACGGGCGGCACTGTGTGCGAGCCCTCGCTGGTACCGTAATCGAGATATTTGATCAGCTTGCCCGTTACGTCGAGCCCGATGTTTGCCTGCGCCTCCTCGGTCGAGCCGCCGATGTGCGGCGTCAGGATGACATTGGGCATCCCCTGCAGCGGGCATTCAAACGCATCGCCGATCTTCTCGGGTTCCTCGGGAAAAACGTCCACGGCCGCTCCGGCAAGCTTGCCGCTTTTCAACGCCTTGCGGACCGCTGCGAGGTCAACGACGTCGCCGCGGCTATAGTTGAGCAGGATCGCTCCTTTTCGCATCGAGCGGATGGCCTCGGCGTCGATCATGTTTCGCGTGGTCGCGTCCGAGGGCACGTGGAGCGTGACGATGTGCGAGCGCTTGAGCAGTTCCTTAAGCTCCCGCATCTGCTTTGCGTTGCCGTGCGGGAGCTTTGTGGCGATGTCGTAATAGATGACGTGGAGCCCGAGCGCCTCGGCCATGTTCGAGACCTGCGAGCCGATGTTACCGTAGCCGATGATGCCGATGGTCTTGCCGCGGAGTTCGTAGGCACCTTTCGCGTCCTTCTGCCATTCGCCGCGATGGGCGGCCGTGTTCTTATCGGAGATCTTGCGGATAAGCATCACGCAAAGCCCAATGATCAACTCCGCGACCGAACGCGTATTTGCGTGCGGTGCGTTGAAGACCGCAACGCCTGTTTCGGTTGCGGCCTTGAGGTCCACCTGATTCACACCGATGCAGAATGCGCCGATGGCGAGCAGTTTGTCCGCCGCCTCGATAACGCCGCGTGTCACCTGGGTCTTTGACCGGATGCCAAGCACATGAACGCCTTTCACTGCCTTGACCAACTCCGCCTCGCTGACCGCACCGCCAAGCCGACGCACCTCGGTATAACCGCCGAGGCCAAATTCGCGCACAGCGGCATCGGAAATATTCTCAAGCAAAAGGATCTTGATCTTTGTTCGGGGGTAGCTAGTATTCTTTGCCGGCATAAAAGACCCAATTGTCGTCCGAAACAGGCGGTTATTCAAGTTCAGGAGCGGTAGGATTCGCCTGCGAGATCTATCGTTTTGGTGTTCCCTGTGCTTTGATCAGCGCTTCGTATCTCGCATGGATCGACTCAAGCGTTGCGTCGTCCGCGGCGGGTAAGAGAATTGTGTAATCGATCGGAAAGTTGACAGGACCCGCGCCCGGAGCTCTCGAGATCACTTCGCCACGAACCCTCCACCCGATGCGGGTTTTTACCTCCGCCCGCTCGACCGAATAAAGCCAAACGCCAAATCCAAACTCGTTTACGTCGCTAAGCATGAAGAGCTTGCCCGAATTCCCGTCGGAAATATAGATCCTGTCTGGAAGAAAAAATATGTTTGGGGCGGTGAGGTCATGTTTGTGCGCATCGGTCTTAATAACGCCGGAATAATGATCGAGCAGTCCGGCACCTTTCGTATCAGCAACAAATTCGCGTTGATATACGTCCACCCATTCCTCATCAGAATACGACAGCTTTGCGAAAACAAGATCACTATTGGGAATGTCGAGAGTCTTTACGGACGAGCCCGCATCCCTCGCCGCCCTGAACACAACACGCATCGCCGCAATTCCGCATATGAGCAGCGAAACAAAAACGATGATTGAGATTATGGCACCTACGTCCATATATTTATCCCAACTGATCCGGCAAATGCTCGACGATCACATATGTATCGTCGTATCGTGGACGCCTTCGGCGGCTTTCCATATCGCCTCGGCAATGGTCGGGTGAGCGTGGATGGAGCACCTAACCCTTGATCATCGCGTTTAAAATCGCCTGTAAGGTCTCAGACCGGCCGAGCGGTCCGATAAGAAGGACGAAAAGATTGACACCAATTGCGAGATATGTTGCCGGGTGCCTTAGCGTGCCGAACTTCCATGCTGCCACCACGACCATACCGATTATCAGAGCCTGCGTGACATAGCCCGGCGCTGTTATGTCGATGTTCGGCCAGTCGGCAATTTTTATCCCGATCCATACGTTTGTTAGGCCGCGGCCGAGCGCGGGCGTCATTATCAAAAAGACCGTAGAGATCAGCCACCATGAGTGATTCTCGATCTCTTTGCGATGGATTATGCTTTTGATGACCGCGTATCCAAATGCCGTTATCATAACGATCTCGACTACGGCGATGCCGTAAAAGAACGAAGGCTCAAAAGGGCCAAACCGTTCAGGCTGCAAACGGGCATTTTCCGCATTCACGAGATCGCGGTGCAACATGCTCAGCGCTGTAATACAAACGCCGCCTGCCACAAACATCCCGATGATCCCAAGCGTCCTATGCCTGACGATCTGGCCGTGCGTCGCGAAGTAGGGCTGAAGGATCAGAAAGAGATACCACACGGTCCCGGTCCAATAATGGACGTGTACCGCCCATGCGTTCTCAGAGAAGTCTCCCCAGTAGTCGATAAATATCCCCAGCTGCATGACGACCATCGGAACGATCATCCACTTATGAATATTTTTGTATTTGTCCATAGCCTCTTCTCCAGCTCGAACGCAACAATACGACTAGTTTTTGGTCGGATAATTTAGACCCGCCAAGTATAACAAAAAAGAGGCGGAACGCCTCTCTTTTGATCGTGTCAGACCGATTTCCTGATGCTGTGACTGCTTACATATGGATCGTCATGTCGTGGACGCCTTCGGCGGCTTCCATTACCGATTCCGAGACGGTCGGGTGGGCGTGGATAACGCGGCCGAGTTCGTCTGCGGTGGTCTCAAGAGCCATGGCGACACAGGCTTCGGCGAGAAGTTCGGTCGCGTGCGGGCCGATGATGTGAACGCCGAGGACCTCGTCGTATTTCTTCTCGGCGACTATCTTGACGAAGCCGTCGGTTTCGCCGAGGATGCGTGCCTTACCGCTCGCCGAGAACGGGAATTTGCCGACCTTTACGTCATAGCCGGCCTCTTTCGCCTTGGCTTCGGTCAGGCCGACGCTCGCGACTTCGGGGTCGCAATAGGTGCAGTTGGGAACAAGAGTCGGCTTGATCGGCTCGACCTTTTTGCCGGCGATCTTCTCGACGACCAGAATGCCTTCCTTTGAGGCGAGGTGGGCGAGCCATGCGGTATCGATAACATCGCCGATGGCATAAATGCCCGGTTCATCGGTCTCGCAATAGTCGTTGACCTTGATGGTCCCGCGGGGATTGACGACGACCTTTGTCTTCTCGAGCCCAAGGCCCTCAAGATAGGGCATGCGGCCGACGGCGACGAGCAGCATCTCGGCTTCAAACGTCACGTCCTCGCCCTTGGCATTCTTGCCCGAAACCTTGACGCCTTTCTTGTTCTTTTCGAGCTTATCGAGCTTGATGCCGGTCTCGCATTTGATGCCTTGTTTCTTAAAGGCACGGGCGAGTTCTTTCGAGACGTCTGCGTCCTCGATCGGCACGATGCGGTCGAGCAATTCGACAACGGTCGTCTCGCAGCCGAAGCGGTGATAAACGCTGGCAAATTCGACTCCGACGGCCCCCGAGCCCATTACGATCATCGACTTCGGCACGCTCTGAAGCTCGAGGATCTGGTCGGAATTAACGACCTGCTTACCATCGACTTCAAAGCCCGGTATCGGCCGGACGACCGAGCCGGTAGCGATGATGATGTTCTTGGTCTCGATCGTCTCTTTCTTGCCGTCGGCAAGTGCGACCTCGACCTTGCCATTGCCGGCGATCTTACCGTGGCCGTTAAAGACGGTGACCTTGTTCTTTTTCATCAGGTAGGTCACGCCGGCGGCGTTCTTATCGACGATGCTGGATTTGTAGTTCTGGACCCCGGCCCAATCGTAGCCGACCTCTTTTGCCTTCAATCCGAACTTCTCAAATTCGTGGGCCTTTTGATAAAGATGAGCCGCGTTGAGAAGAGCCTTGGTCGGGATGCAGCCGCGAAGGCCGCAGGTGCCGCCGAGCTTTGCATCTTTTTCCTTCTCGATGATCGCGACCTTAAGCCCGAGCTGTGCTCCGCGGACCGCCGCTACGTAGCCGCCGGGGCCGGCACCGATGATAGTTACGTCAAATTGTTCTGCCAATGCTTTATTCCTCGTTCTGATAAAGGTTTACTGCAAAACCATCATTATATCGGTTCGGCCAGCTTAGCCCAAACAGCCCTTCAATAGCCTGACATTGGCTCAATAACCCTCGGTATCCGGTTTAACACCGATTTAATGCAGTATTCACATTTCCGTAACGAATGTTACGTAATCTTTCCATTGCTTCACGAAATTTTGTTCCAGTCCACAGATCCGTCTGTTCATCGTTCAGTACTTGAGCTAGTCCGATCTGTATTGAAGTTCACCTTAATAATTTACGGTAGGAGATAAAAATAATGAGATCCAAATTGACGTTCTACAAATGGCCATTTTCCGGCCTGAACGCCAAAATCACACACGTCGTTTTCATGATGGCGATCATGGCCGTGACGGCGATCGGCGTCCTCGGGCAGACCGATTCGGGAAGCTCTGCGGTCGAAGGCACGGTCACAGATGCTAACGGAGCGATCGTTTCCGGTGCGACCGTTAAGGTTCGCAACGCGGAGACTGGCCTCGAACGCAATGTTGTTACTGACAGCAACGGGCGGTTCTCGGCACGAGTGCTTCCGGTTGGCCGGTATGAGATAACCGTTTCTGCCAGTGGGTTTGCAGAAAGCCGTCAGCAAAACGTGCAACTGCGCGTCGGTGAGGCAACCCCGGTCGCCATCTCGCTCCGTCCTTCGGAAGTGACGGCCGAAGTCGAGGTAACCTCCGGCGCCGACCTTATTGATTCTGAGACCTCGTCGACCGGAGCATCGATCGGCGAACGCCTTGTCTCCGATCTTCCGGTTCGCGGTCGAAACTTTACAGAATTTGTAACTCTGACGCCTGCGGTCGTTCAGGAAGCAGACCGCAGCGGACTTGTGGTTGCCGGACAGCGATCGATCAATTCGAACATCTCGGTTGACGGAACGGATTTCAACGATCCCCTTCAGGGCAACCAACGGGGTGGTAACGAATCAGTATTTTTCTTTCCGCAATCGGCCGTCCGTGAGTTTCAGGTGGTTCGTTCGGGAGCGAGTGCAGAGGTCGGCCGGACGAATGCAGGTTTCGTCAATGTCGTAACGAAGTCCGGTACGAACGAGATACGCGGAGAGGCCTTCTACTTCAACCGGAACAAATACCTGACGTCGGACAATGCATTCGGCCGCAGGCTCGACAATGCTCAGAACCAGTTTGGGGGTTCGGTCGGAGGGCCGATCGTCCGCGACCGAGCGTTCTTCTTCTTCAGTATCGAACAGAACCTCCTTCGTGTGCCGTTTGTCGTCGATTTCAACGATGTGCCCGGCGTTCCGATCCCGGCCGAACTTGCCGAACTTGAAGGCGAAAAGCGAGGAACCAACAACCCGACCGCACTTTTTGGCCGGACAGATTTCATCCTAAACCCGAACAACACGCTCAATCTGCAATACACCTACACGCGGATGCGCGGAGAGAATTTTGACTTCGACTCTCCGAGGCAGACAACGGCAGAGAGCGGGAACTACACCCGCATCGGCTCAAGCAATGGCCTAAAAGGATCGCTTGTTACGGTCTTTTCGCCGAACATCATCAACGAGGTGAAAGGGCAGATCGCAACCGATAATCGCCTCGAAGAGCCGAACTCGAACATGCCGCGGATCAATATTGCAGGCTTTGGCGACATTGGCGGCAACGACGGCCGCCCGCGTCAGTTCGATTCGACGCGTTTTCAGCTTGCCAACAACGTGAGCGTGACGGCCGGAAGGCATCAGCTTCGATTTGGATTCGACTCGAACATCAACCGTGTTCGCCAGCGACGAGAAACGCGTATTCAGGGCCGTTGGGATTTTGAGAATCGCACGTTGGGCGGAGTTCCGACCACCGGGCTCGAGCAATACATTGCCGGACGCCCGCGACGGTTTCGCCAGACGCTGGCGACATCGGACCAGGAACTTTCGCTCTTCCGCGGAACACAGCAGGAGTATGCGCTGTTCATTCAGGATCGCATCAAGGTTACTGACCGGTTGACGGTCGATGCCGGGTTCCGATGGGAGGCGCAGATCAACCCACAGCCGGATTCGGAATATCCGGGAATTCCGGAGACAGGAAAGATCCCGAACGACTTGGCTCAGTTTCAACCACGGCTAGGTATGGCGTTCGACATCACGGGCGACGGCCGATCGGTCGTTCGGGCGTCGGCCGGTATCTTTACTGCGCGAACGCCGGCGAACCTCTTTCAAAGGGTCTTTACCAACGATGGATTTACTACACGCGAGATCGAGATCGCAGAGCCTAGCGCCTGCAGAAATTCGGCGGACCCGAATCGTGCAGGCTGCCGGCTCCGCGGGCCGGATGCGATCCTTACCTTTCCGAACTCGCTAACGTCGATCCCGGCGAACCTGGCGCAGTTCGCGGTGGCTCCCCGGGTTTTCGGGTTTGATGAGGATTTCAAGAACCCGCGTTCCTTCCAGGCTTCGGCGACCTTCGAGCAGAGGCTGACGGATGACATCGTCCTTTCGGTCGGGTACATCCGCAATTCCACATGGAACTTGCAGCGGCGGCTTAACCGCAACCTTTTCCCGCCGACGATCGATGCGACCGGTATGCCGATCTTCCCGACGGCCCGTCCGATCCCGGCGATCAGTTGGCTTTCGATCAACGAATCGACGGCCCATTCGACCTACGACGGCATGACCGTGACGGTCACTCGCAGGTTCGCTGACCGATTCCAGTTCCAGGCGAACTACACTCTTGCGAAGAACACGGACGACGACTCGAACGAGCGCAACTTCTCACAGGAACCGGCGCTCAACCCGTTCGATCTTTCGATCGAAAAGGGTCCGTCAAAGCAGGACGTTCGCCACAACATGAATTTCAGCGGGCTTATCGATCTAGGGGCAGGTTTTTCTCTTTCCGGCGTGCTGCTTGCACGTTCCGGGTTTCCGTACACGCCGGTCATCGGTTTTGATACGCAGAACGACGGGAACGACGACAACGATCGTGCGATCATCAACGGCCGTGTCGTTGGCCGCAATTCCTACCGCCAGCCGGGTTTCTTTAATCTCGATCTCCGTTTGCTGAAGGCATTCCGGCTCAGCGAGACGCGACGGATCGACCTCTCGGCGGAACTCTTTAACGTTACAAAGGCTTCGAATAAGAACTTTGGCAACGATGCGATCAGCTTTTTCGGTACACCGCTGCCGGATGGTTCGCCGTCAAACGCGGAGGCGGGGATACCGCTTTTTGCACCGTCAACGGCACGTTTCGGTGGCCCGCGGCAGCTTCAGCTCGGAATCCGGTTCATTTTCTGATCCGATCCGAAACAGACGAGAAGAATGGGGTGTCGGCTATGGCCGCTCCCCTTTTTTCGCGGGTATTATAGCTGAAAGGTCTTGCCGTATTCGGTCATCAGCCGCTGAAATTTGACGGTCGCCTCTTTGTCGCCGGCCATTTTCATCATATTTCGCACTGAGACCTCGGTCAGCGCTTTCATATTGTTCTTGACGCTCTCTTCTAGCCGTTTTTTCGTATCGCCGGAGACCTGGACCCCTACGGCTCCTTTGATGTTGTTCCACTTTTCGGTGAGTTGCGGCTTGCGGGCGTCGAATGCCTTTTGGGCGGCGTCGATGCCGGCTGATGAGGGGTTAGAGTCGATCTTTTCGACGATCTCCTTAGTGGCCCCGTCGAGTTCGGTGATGAATGCGTTCACGTCGGCATCCTTGCTGCAGCCGGCCATGAGAGCGGATAATGTGAGTGCAATAAAGGTTACTTTGGTTCTCATGATCATTCCTGTTTTTGTTTATGAATTTGGGCCCAAACGGGCTCTGATGAAAGAGACGCAGGAAGGCGAAAGATAGGGACAAAATTGATATGAAACATTCTGAGGAATTCATCGCGGTGGTCGAGGATGCGAAGTCGCGGATCCGGGAAGTTTCAGTAGCTGAGACTCTTGAACGTACCGAGGCCGGTGCAGTGCTGGTCGATGTCCGCGAGGACAACGAATGGCAGATGGGCCACGCGACGGATGCGATCCACCTTGGCCGCGGCGTTATTGAACGCGATATCGTCGGGCAGATACCGAACAAGGAAAAGGAGATCATCCTCTACTGCGGCGGCGGATATCGCTCCGCACTCGCGGCCGATATGCTGCAGAAAATGGGCTACACCAACGTTTTCTCGATGGCCGGCGGCTGGAAAGCATGGCGCGACGCGGACGCTCCGTGGGAAATGGAGATACCGTTCTAATGAGCGAAGCGGAACAGGAGTTTGACCGGCGGGCGCGTACCCGCGAGATACAGGCCGAGTTTGCCGCACGCGGCGACGTGCTCGGCTGGTTTGACGCGCTCTACAAGGAAGCGGCCGGCGACAATGAGAAAATACCTTGGGCTGACCTCGAGCCGAACCGGTATCTGGTCGCTTACGCCAAAAAGGTTGGGCTTAAGGGAGACGGGCGAAAGGCGTTGGTCATCGGCTGCGGCCTTGGCGATGACGCCCGCTATCTCGACGACTTAGGCTTTAAGGTGAAGGCATTCGACATCTCGCCGACGGCGATCGAATGGGCCCGGCGGCTGCATGCCGACCGAGATATCACTTTCGAGGTGATGGATCTTTTTGAGCCTTTTCGCGGTTGGCTCGGGGCGTTCGATCTTGTGCTCGAGGTCTATACGATACAGCCGCTGCCGCTCGAGATGCGCGAACGGACGATCGATGCGGTCGCGTCGTTCTTGGCGCCGGGCGGGGAACTGGTGGTCGTTACCCGTGGCAGGGAGGACGACGAGGAACCGGACGAACTTCCGTGGCCAATGTCGCTGCAGGAACTCAGCCGGTTCGAAACGCACGGCTTGGTTCAGAAATTTTTCGAGGTGATGCCGGGCGATGACGAAACGCCGCAGCCGAGATTCGTCGTTACGTACAAAAAGTAACGATCGAACAAGGCACAGCGATTGCGGTTACCGATGGTCAGCGGTGGTTAGCGATCTTTCGCGAGAAATGACACGGAAAACGTGGCATTGCGCGAAAAACTTGCGTCGCCCGGCTGTCGGAGGGAATATATGCGAGCTTTTTTGGTTTTTACTATTGTGGTCTTGTTCATGTCCGGATGTGAAACGTCGCGGACGACGATGGACACGCCGCCTCCGACCAAGCCTTCGGCGGCGGTGATGGATATTTCACCTGCGGCGGCTGCCCCGAAAACACAGGAAGCATACGCCCAGTTCGTGGATGTGCGGACGGCTTTCGAATACAAGGCCGAGCACGCGGACCGGGCGATCAACATTCCGCTCGAAGAGCTCGAGGCGAATCTCGACCGCATCGAGAAGAACGAGCCCGTTTACATCATCTGCGAAACCAGCCGTCGGTCGCGGGAAGCGGCGGAAATACTGGTCAGTAAAGGGTATCCGATGGTCTATAACATTGAGGGCGGGATGACGGCCTGGCGGGCCGAGAAGCTGCCGATGGCCAAGGCGGCGGCAAACTGATAGCTGCCAACGCCGGGCTGACGGAGCGAATCGAAATCTCTTATGGAGAATGCGACAGAGGTGCAGCCCACGAAACCGGGGCTCAAACGACGATTGATGGAATGGGGCGGCTACCTTTTGGCGGTCGGCCTTTTTCTTTTCTTTTTCGCTCCCGAGTCTTGGTTTCAATTTGGCGTTACCGATGTCTCCGAGCGGAAGCCGGGCGTGGCGTTTAGCCTAAAGGCATTCGACGGCGGGCCGGATTGGGACTTCAGCGAAAAACGCGGCAAAGTGTTGGTCGTTAATTATTGGGCAACGTGGTGCGGTCCGTGCCGGCTTGAGACGCCGGGGCTCGTCAGCTTTGCAAAAGAACATCGTGACAAGGGCGTTGAGGTCGTAGGAGTTACGGTGGACGAGGATCTCTCGCTCGTCGGTCCATTTATTGAAAGCTATGGGGTCGATTATCCGATATTGCTCGCGGCGTACGACCCGAACCTGCCGCCGAACGAAATGTCTTTGCCGATGACGTTCCTTTATGACAAGCAGGGCAGGCTTGCCAAGCGATACACCGGGTACGTGCTGGAATCGACCTTGAGGTCAGACACGGAAAAGCTGCTTGCGGAATGAAGCGAAGCTAAGAGGCAGAAGCTACAGTTCTTTTGCTGCGAGTTTTGCCCACTGGCCGAGGTTGCGGCTGCGGAAATAGGGTGACGTGCGGGCGTTTTCGATGGCGGACTCGAACATCTCACGAGCGCGGGCCTCTTCACCTTTTGCTTTCAAGAGTTTTCCAAAATAGTACAAGCCTTCGGGGTCTACGGGGCGGCGTTCGACGAATTTTTCGAGCGGCTCGTATGCCTCGTTGAGCATACCGGCATCGAGGTACGTGGCGCCGATCTCCCGCCAGATCTCGCTTAGTCGGAACTTGTCGTTCTGCTCAACGACCACGGCAAAGTGGTCGAGTGCTTTCTGCAGATCTTTGTTCCCGCGGGCGATCCGGCCAAGCTCGTAGTTGGCATCGATCTCTTCGCTATCGATCTCGATCGCTTTTGTGAAGTGTTCAACAGCCCGCGTTTCCTGTCGCCGTTCAAGATAGATAATGCCGAGCTGGACGTGGGCATCTGCGTCACGAGGATTGATCGTGGCGTTCTGAAGAAAGCGTTTCAGGCTCTGCCGCTGGCGGAACGCACTGCCGAAGCCCTGCACCTGGCCGCCGAGAAATCCACCGAAGTAAAAGATAACGAGAAGGAGAAGAAACGGCGACAACAGCCACGGCCCAATGAACTGAACGACGTACATCGCAAGCGGAAAGGCGGGCCATGAGAGTCCGACCGCAATTAAAGCGACGGCGTATGTTGTGCCGAAAACCGTGCGGATCGCAAAGAGCATGAGAATGCCGAAAAGCGCTCCGCTTGCGACCCAAAGCGACAACCAGAAGGACGGATCGATCGAGCTTCCGAAGAGAGCCACGCCGGCTACGGCGAACGGGAGGTGCGCCGCCGACCAAGCCAGAAGCGTACAGGTCGCAATGACAGCGTAGTCGCGGCGGAGCAGCAAGCCGAAGCTCGCGATGCCGCCGAAAAGTGATACGCACAGTAACACGGCCGGGACAAAAAAGAGTGAGATCGCGATCAGCGGGCGATAGAAAGCCGTTGGCTCAAACGAAAAGAAGGTGAAAAAGCTATCGCCTACAATTGGGATCTGCTGCTTGTTTCGAACCGCTTCCTGATACTGCCGAAGGGCGTTTGCCTGATAGCGTTCTGCTTCATCGACGTCGATCTCGGAATAGAAGACCTCGTTGTAATAAGTGCTCAGCACCGGCAATTGGTACGCCGCGACAAGTTTCGCGTTGACGGTGAAGAAAAAGAGAATACCGACGACGAGTGTGACGGCCGCAGCGATCAGCCAACTTCCGCGATCCATTATCTCGCTAAAAGCGAACCCGGGTTTGAGGTAGATGAGGAAGAGAAGCTTCAGCGTTTCCATAGGCTAGAGTGTCGGTGAACTTTATTGTGAAAGCAATGCGAGGTCAAGGTGATTTTAGGTCCGGGTTGAAGTAAAATCAAGGACTTCAATACTAAATCATATGAGCGAATCAGCAGAAAAAGCAGTTAAAACACGGGTCGAGACCGATTCGATGGGCGAGATCGCGGTTGCGGCGGATGTTTATTGGGGGGCGCAGACGGAGCGTTCGCTGAAGCATTTCAACATCGGATTTGATGTGATGCCGCGAGAGGTGATCCGAGCTCTCGGCATCCTGAAAAAGGCGGCGGCGATCGTAAATTGCGACCTCGGCAAGCTGCCGGCGGAGAAGCGCGACCTGATAGTTCAGGCGGCGGACGAGGTGATCGAGGGCAAGCTCGACGCTCATTTTCCGCTGCGGGTTTGGCAGACCGGTTCGGGCACGCAGACCAACATGAACGCCAACGAGGTGATATCAAATCGTTCTATCGAAATGGCCGGCGGCGAGATGGGCTCGAAAGCGCCGATACACCCGAATGACGATGTCAACAAGTCGCAGTCCTCGAACGACACTTTCCCGACCGCGATGTATATTGCAGCGGCGGAACGCCTGACCGCGTTGATCCCCGAGGTTCGGAACGTTTCGGACGCGATAAAGGCGAAGGCTCGGGAATTTGAGGGCGTGGTCAAGATCGGCAGGACGCATCTGCAGGACGCGACGCCGGTGACGGTCTCGCAGGAATTCAATGGCTGGGCGAACCTCATCGACCGCGATATTGAACGGCTTGAGATGGTGCTGCCGGGCCTGATGGACCTGGCGATCGGCGGAACGGCTGTCGGAACGGGACTGAATTCGCACCCCGAGTTTGCCGAGCGGGCGGCGGCAAAGATCGCCGAGCTAACAGGGCTGCCGTTCAAGTCGCATCCTGACAAATTTGCTGCTCTCTCGGCCCACGACGAGGTGGTATTCGCCTCGGGAGCGTTGAAGACGCTGGCAGGTTCGCTTATGAAGATCGCGAACGACATCCGCTGGCTGGCCTCGGGGCCGCGGTGCGGGATCGGCGAGTTAACTCTTCCAGAAAACGAGCCTGGCTCATCGATAATGCCGGGCAAGGTAAATCCGACGCAGAGCGAGGCGATGACGATGGTCGCCGTGCAGGTGATGGGCAACGATGCGGCGATCGGGTTTGCCGGCTCGCAGGGCAACTTCGAGCTGAACGTCTTCAAGCCCGTGATGATCCACAACTTTCTGCACTCTGTGCGGCTTATCCACGATGCCTGCCACGGCTTTGTCGATTACTGCATTGCGGGCATCGAGCTCAACCGCGAGCAGATCGACCGCTACCTCAACGATTCGTTAATGCTCGTGACTGCGCTCAACCAGCACATCGGGTATGACAACGCGGCAAAGATTGCCAAGCACGCACACAAGAAGGGTTCGTCGCTTAAGGAAGCAGCGATCGAATTGGAGCTGCTCACGGCAGAGAAATTTGACGAACTGGTCATCCCGGAGGCCATGACCCGGCCGTAGCCTGGGAAGATGGTCGGATAGCGTTCTTGCGGTAACTGGCCGGCCGGAAAATTTGTGGCTGTCGCTCCCATCCGAGAAACCGGATCATTTCGCAACGTGCGAAGAGCAAGTCTGACTAACTTGACGGGGTCGCCGGAACTTCGTTCGAGGGCGGAACCTCGTCCTTTTGCTTGCTATCTACTTCAAAGGCAAGCCAATCTGTCTTGAGGGAACCGATCCAGTCTCCCTTTGACGCATCTGTGTTCTCGTGAACAAACTTAAATTGATACTTGCCGTCTTCAAGGTCATCACCAAAGAGGTCCACTCCGCGATAAGTGAAGGTGACCGACTCATTCGGTTTGAGAAACACGCGTCCTTCGTGGCCGTCATCTTCAGGCGGAAAGGGAGGGGAGGTTGGCGTGACCGGCGTTCCGTCAGCATGTTGGACCTTTAGCAGAATCGGAGCGAAACCGAGAAAAAGCGTATTCAGACGCATCCTCTCCGTTCCTCGATTCGTGAACTTTGCCGTAGCGAGAAAGTCGTTGGCAGTCCTGAACTTCTGCTTTTCGAGTATCAGTTCTATTTCAAGATGGTTCGATGTGGCTTTCACTTTCGTCTCTCTCCCTTGCGATGCCGTCGTTATTCCCGTTCTGCCGCAGTCCTGGAACAACAGGGCGGCAAAACATGCCAATACGATGAGACCCACTTTCATCATTAACTAAGCTCTTTATTCTGTGGTGCACGTAACACCCATTACAGATTCCGCGGCCTTCTTTATCGCGTCAAAGTTTTTCGGCTTTGGGTTATTCGACGGATTGTTCATTATCCCACCGTCTGCGTCGCGAAATCCCGCCTTTGTACCGCCTGCCGTATAGTCTACCCCGTCAGTTGTAAAATACTCTTCCGGGCAACCAAGCATGTGTCCGAATTCATGAGCGATATCGGTGGTATCGTCTACTCCCCAACCCGTCATGCTTGTCGTTCCGCCGATGCCGGCTCGACCACCTTCCGTCGCTGCCGGCTGGTTCGCGGTGATCGTATAGTGTTCGCCCGAATCGACCCACTTTATCTCTACCTTGACTGAGTAGCCGCCCGGGCAAGCCTCTTCGCACTTTGGATCGGGACACTTCATGGTCACCTTATTGTTCCACTTGCCTTCGATCGCCGACTTCCATGCGGATTTCTGTGCATCTGTTGCGGTACCGGAAACCTTAAGTTTCATGATCACCTTTATCTCACAAGGCGATCTCGTCACCTCCACCGTGAATTTCGAACGCCAACTATAGGTGCCGTTCCAAGCCTGATATGGAGCCGGAGCGTTGCTAATAGTTTCAGAAACGCTATTGTTGATCTCCTTTGGCGGAAATACCTTCTTTTTGCACTCTTCGGGACATTCTTTTTTCGGTTGCGCTACTGGATCCGATGCCCCGGCGCCGGATGAGGGTGAGGAAGGTGCTTTTTTTGAACCCATCTATTTCGCCTCCTTTGCTTTTTTCAGAACGGCATCGAACCAGATACGGACGCGTTTCTCGAGTTTCTCTGCGGTCTTGTCCGGAGTTTCACCAGTATCTTCCTTGAGCGAGTTAGAGACCCAAGGATGAAATGGGTCGAGATCAAATTTGTGTCCAAGAGCAAACATCATCATCGTCATCAGGGCCATCGACCGCGGGGCCTTAAAGCCATACCTTTCGTCGCCGCGGGAAATCGCGAAGTCAACGAGAGACCTTAAACCCTCAGCACCGACGAGGTCGTATTTCATCGGGTGGATCTCCTTAAAGAGTGTGAGCATATCGGTGCGGAAGTTCTCGCGTTTGAACTCGATGCCTTCCTTTACCTTGCCAAGCGTCTTTTCAAGGGCCTCATTGCTGTGGGCACTTTCCGGGCCGAAGACGACAGCAAAGACCTCGGTCGCCTTGTTGTGGAGAGCTTCGGAGAGTTCCATCTGCGTCATGCCTTCGGGATTGGCAAGGATCTGGGCCGCCCAAGGGTATTGCGGATCAGTATCGAAACCCGAACCAAAGGCGATCATCAGATCGACGTAGAACCTGACCGGCCCACGCTTGTCGAACCCGTGCGTCTCGGCGGCCTTGATCCCTTGCCGAACGGCCGCTTCGAGCTGTTCATCGGACAAAGCCTCGAGCAGATCGGGAGCATACTCGCGGCAGTGCTCGCAGAGCTCGGCGACGAAGGCATCGACTGAGGCCGACTCAAGAATTTTGATCTGTGCGTCACGTATGATCATCGTAGATCTGAAAACTAAATTTGAAAGATTAATGTCCTAACCGCCAATGATAACAGTCATTTCTCCCTTCGCGATGGTGTTTGGCGGGCCGATCGGTTCAAGGATCGTATCGCCCAATCGACATGCAGGAAGATTGTTTATCATTACCGTCGCGGAGCCCGTTATCACTACGCCAGGGCCGTGCGGTGGAACCGGAAAAGGTGTCGTACAAGCATGAATGTCGGCCCCGCCCGAGGCCGCTGCTATCGTGCTGGCCATTGAGGCGGCCGCCGTGGATTTTGCCAGCTCTTCCGCGGTCTTTGCCGCCGGTGCGCCCGGTGTTCCTGCGGCCGCGACCGTTGCAGCCATAGCGGTCTGAATAGCCGTATCGGCTACGGTCTTGGCTGCCTGGACCGCGGCGACCGCTGCCAGGGGCATTCCCCGCCAAGCCGGAAGAAAGCCGATCAAGACGTTCATACTACCCGGGCCGGGAGTGAGTATCGGCGGCAATGGGTGTACGACGTTGTCTGTTATTCTTGCTGCTGGTCCTGTCGGCATATTACCTCACTGATCGAATTCAACTGTTTCAAGCACTCCCTCTTTTATGCGAAAGCGGAGCATTTTACCTGCGCTCGCATCCTCGGAAAAAAAGGTGTCAACGCTTCCAAAGAACGCCTCCATTTCCTCCGGGGTGCAGGTCGGCAAAAAGCGGTTCAAAACCCGCGGATCGTAGAACCGGAAGATCATCGGGTCGCCCGCTTCGTTCATAACGGTCAAAAGCTTCCGGAACTGGAAACGCATTTCCTTCAATGAACGGCGACTCTGGGCGAAGATGCCCCAGTGTTTACCAAAGCACTCCGCCAAGACCCAGTCGACGAAAGGAGTTCCCGGCACAAGCCCTACGACATACGGAGCGACCTCCTGCATATCGGGCTCTAGCTCGCCGCGGAAAAGACAATGGTGCGGCGGCCGCATCTCGTAGAACTTATCGCGAAGTCCGGGAATCGAGGCCCCATCGAGCACCGCGAAGACAAGGGCCCTTTCGCTAAAGAGCAATTTTTCGAGCTGTTCCTTCTTCATTCTCCCTTATCGGTACCGATCAAAAAACACTTAGGCATTGGACTGTGCACAAATAGCGCAAAATGGGGTTCCGTCCTCGGCCGCTCGCTGGAGCGAGATCGCCAGCGGGCTGAAGCTCTTAACCGGCTCTGGAGGTGCGGGTTTCGGACTTGGCGTTCGTGCCCCGGGGTCGGCCTGGTCGGCTTCCTTCGGATCCTTCGGCGCTTCGGGGCTGCATCCGGCTCCGGAGCCGGCAGCACCGCCGCTATTGAGCATCACCATTGTTCCGGAGATATAGACACCGCTCGAATTGATGTTGATGAAATTGCCGCCGACCTTCAGCGTAAGGCTCACACCTGCCTCGATAACGGCAGTCGTTCCGGCCTTGATATGTACGGCGGATCCGCCCTCAATGGCGACGTTGCTGGCTGCTTTCATGTGTATGTCAGAACCAGCATTAACGGAGAGCGTATCGCCGATCTTTTGGTTGACGTTGCCGCCGACGGTCAAATGGACGTCCTTATCGACCTTTTCGAGCTGATCATTCTTGACCATCAGGTGCCGGTCGTTGCCGATGTACTCCATGCAGTCGTTCTTAACCCGAATATCCTGGTTCTTTTCTGCGTGGATGAAGATCTGTTCGCTGCCTTTCTTATCTTCGAAACGGAGTTCATTGAACCCGCCGCCGCCTTCCGACGAATCGGTCTTTATCGTCGATTTGGTCCTTTCGTCGGGCAAGGTGTACGGCGGCATCGTCTCCGGGTTGTAAACGCATCCGGTGATGATCGGCTGGTCAAGGTCGCCCTCGATGAAATGAACCACGACCTCCATCCCGACGCGCGGAATGAACACCATACCCCATTTGTTGCCTGCCCAGCCTTGAGCGACGCGGACCCAGCATGAGCTGCTTGCGTCGCTTTTTCCGAAGCGGTCCCAGTGGAACTGGACCTTAACGCGGCCGTATTTATCGGTGTGGATCTCGCCCGGCCCGACGACATAAGCCGTCTGCGAGCCATAGACCCTCGGTTTCGGGGTGACCGGAAGCGGACGGAAAGGCGGTTTCCCGGCGCCGTGGGCGATCGCTTTAAAGGTGTTCTGATAGGCCTCTGCCGGGCTTTCGTCCGAAACATAAGACGGGGCCTGGATGATCGTGTGTCTCGCCTCGGTGATCACGTAGACCCCGTTGGTGTTCGAATCAGGATGATCCTTGAGCGTGAAGCGATGCCCCGGCGTCAGTGAAGGGCAGTCGCTGCTTCCGACAATCGTGGCATAACCTGCGTCAATGGCATCGCTTAGATTTGAGGCGTGCTTCTGATTATCACTAAAGATCTTTTGAAGATCGTTTGCCTGCTCGCCGCCGCTCTTATCAATGCCATCGTATTTTTTCGCGTAACCGCCGGGATGTTCATAGACCTCAAGCTGGTTGTTTCCCCCGACGCTGAAACGCGAGGGTTTGGTCACTTCGAGGTTCTTTCTCGGCAGTTGGAAGTTGTGGTCCCAGAGCGAGACCTTTCCCGGTATCAAACGGTAATCCGTATGCAGGCTGAAGATCGACGAGATCAGTTCTTCCTCGCTTCCGACCTTAAGAGCATAGGGGATCGTGCTTTTTCCGGGGCACTCTTTGTTCGACTGCGGAGTATCGGCGATCACGATCTTGTGTTCGTTCTGCGAATGCTCGAAGAAATAGAAGATGCCTTCTTCCTCCATCAAACGCGAGGCAAAGTCCCAATCGGTCTCCTGATACTGAACGCAGTAGTTGCGTTTTTCGTAGGTGCCCTGAAGTTCGAACGAGCTCGTGAATCCCTTGAGGATCTCCTTGAGGATATCAGGAACGCTCTTCTGCTGATATATCTTCGTCTGTTGTCGCTGGGTAAGCATCCAGACCTGCGGCACGACGACGGCCTTGTAGAACGTGAATCGTAAATGGCGAACGCCCTGTTGAAAGTACTTGACGATGCCGTGGAAAAAGCGCTCCACACCGTCAGACTGCATTACGGAGATCGCGACCGGCTTTCCGAGAATATCTGCCGGCGGAACTGTCGTCGGTTTATAGTCCATCTCTTCTTCGGCATGGACCAGGTCGAGCTCTATAGAATAGAGCTTTGACATCTCTTCGGAGACGCTCATTGCTTCTACGAGGATCATATCCTCGCCGAGCGGGGTCGCTATTTTGATCAGCCTGCTGTCTTGTTTCGTTCCCATCTTTTCCTTCAAACCTTCCGGCCGCTAACTGGATGCCGGGAGGAGCAAACCTCCCGGCGACCCGGTTCTTGCGGCCTACGTTATCTGATAGGCAAAGTTTCCATCATCACCCACGCCGACGTGAACCTTCTTTATGGATTCACCCGCCGCCATACGCGAAAGGACCTCGCCGCTCATGTCCGGAAGCATCGTCCCCGTCAGGATGTTATAAACATTCCGAGCACCGCTATCAACATCGGTACACCGAGATGCTACCGTTTCTATGACGGAATCGTCGTAGGAAAATTGCGCACCGTGGTTGTCCGCTATCCGGTCGCGGATCTTGCCGAGCTGGAGCTTGATGATCAGACGCAGGATATCATCGGAGATCGGATAGAAGGGAACCGTGACCATACGGCCGAGCAGAGCGGGCTTGAACGCCTTGTTGAGCTCGGGCTTGACGGCCTCGATGATTCCTTCGGGAAGCGGCTTCGTGTCCGGATCGGCACAAAGCTTCATGATCGTGTCCGTACCGACGTTGGACGTCAGGATGATGACGCAGTTCTTGAAGTCGATCTCCCGGCCTTCGCCATCTTCGAGAACGCCCTTATCGAACACCTGGAAGAAGAGCTCCATCACGTCGGGGTGGGCCTTTTCGACCTCATCTAAAAGGACGACCGAGTACGGCTTTCTTCTCACAGCTTCGGTCAACACGCCGCCTTCGCCGTAACCAACGTAGCCGGGAGGCGAGCCCTTGAGGCTTGAGACCGTGTGAGCTTCCTGATACTCGCTCATATTTATCGAGATCAAGTTCCGCTCGCCGCCGTAGAGAGCTTCGGCAAGTGCCAGAGCGGTTTCCGTTTTACCGACGCCCGAGGTACCGACGAGCATGAAGACGCCGATCGGACGCTTCGGATCGGTGAGTCCGGCCCGCGATGTGCGAATGCGTTGGGCAATGGCTTCAAGGGCGTGATCCTGTCCGAGAACACGTTCCCTGAGCGTTTCGTGCAGATTGAGGACGGCATTGATCTCGTCGGCGACCATTTTGCCTATCGGGATGCCGGTCCAGCCGGAGATGATCTCGGCGATCGCCTGTCCGTTCACGACCGGCTGGATGAGCGGGTTCTCGCCTTGGAGAGCTTTTAGCTCGTCGGTGAGCTTTTTAAGTTCCGCTTTCGCTGTCTCTAGATCGGCAGGAGTTGCTGCTTCGGGTGCGGTTGCTGCGGCGGTTCCCGAGTCGTCGCCTGCGGGCGTTCCGTCAGCTTCGGCGGTCGCGGCCGCGGCCATCGCTTCGCCTCCGCCGTTGGTGTTTGTTGCCGCGATCGCATCAGAAAGCTTGCCATCGAGCCGCGACATTTCGAGCTTGGTGCGGATCTTCTTGATCTGGTCAACGAGAACCTTTTCCTTCTCGAACTGCTCATTGAAGACCGCAAGTTCTTCTTCGACCTTCGCCCGTTCTGCTATCAGCTTTTCCAGGCGTTCGTCGTGGTCCGTTCCTGTCACCTGTTCGCGTTCGAGCGATTCGATCTCAGAATCGAGGAACTGGATGCGGCGCTTTGCGTCATCGATCGGAGCCGGGATCGACCCCTGGCCGATGGCAACCTTGGCACACGCGGTGTCGAGAACCGACACGGATTTGTCGGGAAGCTGTCGGCCCGTTATGTAGCGGTGCGAGAGCTTGACGCATTCGACGATCGCTTCATCAAGGATGCGGACGTTATGGTGCGATTCCATTTTGTCAGCGATGCCGCGCATCATCGCGATGGCCTTGATCTCATCGGGCTCATCAACCTTGACGACCTGGAAGCGGCGGGCGAGTGCCGCGTCTTTCTCAAAATACTTCTTATATTCAGCCCAGGTCGTCGCCGCGATCGTGCGAAGTTCGCCGCGGGCAAGTGCCGGTTTGAGCAGATTCGCAGCGTCGTTCTGCCCAGCGGCTCCGCCGGCACCGATCATGGTGTGGGCTTCGTCGATGAACATAATTATGGGCTGCGGCGAGGCCTTTACCTCGTCGATGACCGACTTCAGACGATTTTCAAACTCACCTTTGACCCCCGCACCGGCCTGGAGAAGCCCGAGATCGAGTGTCCGAACCGCCACATTCTTGAGCGGGTCCGGAACGTCGCCCTCGACGATGCGAAGCGCGAAGCCTTCGACAACGGCTGTCTTGCCGACGCCAGCTTCACCGGTCAGGATCGGGTTGTTCTGCCGCCGGCGGGTGAGGATATCGATGATCTGCCGGATCTCAAAATCACGCCCGAGCACTGGGTCGATCTTTCCGGAGCGAGCTTTTGCCGTCAGGTCCTCGGTGTATTGATCGAGTGCTTTTGTTTTGCCGGGAATGCCGGAGGCGACGGCATTGCCGCCGGAAACGCCCGGAGCCTCGCCGAGAGCAACGGCATCACGAGCCTCGGCCGATTCGGCTGTGATATCGGCAAAGCCGGACGAAAATGCCTCGAGCGAAATGTGGTCAAACTCCTTAGAGATATCGCGGGCGATGCGCGCCGTGCGGTCATTCGTGAGCAGAGCCAGCAGGAGATGGCCCGAACGGACGCGTGCCGCTCCATGATCGACCGAAGCAAGAAGCCAGGCGTCCTGGATCCACTCCGGGATGCGGTCACTTAACCCCGGCGTTCGCGAGTTGCCTGACTTGAACCGGTCGAGAGCGGCGTTCACATCCTTCGACAGCCGATCGATGTTTATCTCAAAATGCGAGCAGATGCGGTGGATGTCGGTATTGTCCTGTTCGAGGAGCTTGACGAGCATATGCTCGATCTCAACGTCGTAATTGGTCCGCGAAAGGCAGAGGCCCGCGGCACCCTCGAGCGCGTTGCGGGAGACGTCATTAAGCCTTCCGACCAGTGATTTCAAATTTACGTTCATAGGGGTTTCTCCTGCTTCGTTTTCTCACAAAAATGCACTAAAAAGTTTCTGCGTCCTGGTCCATCGCCAGAACGACCTGGCCGTCATCCTCGGTGAACGGCACTGATTTGAGCCACGTTGTCCAGCCGAGCATCGGCCGCCGGACGGCACGTGTCGTTAACACAAGTCCCGGCACTTGCTTCGCCTCAAGGACCAACTGCACGTCAAAGTCCGTTTCAAGCCCGGCCAGGAATCGAATGATCGACCGCAGCGGCGTATTGCCCGAGCCATTCGGAAGCATCGCCCGAAACTGATCGAACTTCATCGGCCCGAGAGCTACTCGGAATTTGGATTGCTGGTCCCAGACGCGGTCACCGATCAAAGCCGAACGGCCGAGCACGCTATTGCGTTGGCCGAGGAACGTTATATCTCGGGCGGTCAGGGAAAGCCATTGCCCGAAGAACTGCGTAAGCTTTGCCGCAACGCCAAAGTAATCGCCGAGAATATTTTCAAGCGCCGAAGCCGAATGCGGCTTCTGCGAAACAAGGCCAACATAGGGCAGCAGAGCTTCATCTTCGAACCCCATCCGGCCGCGGAGCCCGGCAGTTCCGAGTCCGGCAAAGTCGTAAAGATACGACGTAAATTCATCGTTCCCGCGTTCATAGGCGATAGGGAAGCGATACTTTGCCCAAGCCCTGTAAAAGAGCGACGCCGAGCGGTGCGTAAAGATATCAAGGAACGACCACATCGCCGTATCACGCTGGCGAATGCGGTCCATTACCTGCTCGGTATAATGCACGGGCAAGGTGCCGGAGGGGCCGATCATGCCCATGAAGTTGATCAGCATCTCGAGCCGGCGTTCGCCGGTCGCCTCGTCCTCGACCTCGCGGATCTCCTGGATCTCGCTTGGCGGAAAATCGAGCGACGGCCGCGTTCGAATGCGAACGGGTTCTTCCTTTGGCAGAGCCTTACCGCCGACCGGTTTCTTATCGACGGCCATGCGCTCAAGAAGGCGGACCGCCTGAAAGAAATCAAAGCGATACGGTTCGTCAAAGAGTTGTTCTCTTACGCTCTTGCCTGACACAAAAAATGTTTAGCCCGTCCGACGCTGGCGCTAACCTAAAGTAAGACCTGCTCACCGGTTCGCGGCGGGAAGACCTTAATATCCGCTTCACGTTGTTCGGAGCGGATGATCAATTGATTGAACGAATTGATCGACGAGTAAAGTGCAAGAAAACGCTCAAGCACACAGGCGAAAAGGAATAGGCCGCTTCCTACGAACTGCTCCTCGTCAAAGGTCAATGTTGTTTCAAGCCCGCGGACAAACCCGGCGCCGATCTTGCCGCCGACCTGCCGCACGGCCTTCCGGGTTTCGATGCCGGTGATGCCGAGTATTTGCTTTCGCGTAACCGACGAATCGTCAAAATTATAGAGATGCAATATCTCTTGCAGGGCCTCGGGCGTTCCGTTCCTATCCGCGACGATCGAAAGATAATTCAAATTCAAATGCGAGATCAACCGCCATTGAAGTGCACGCCTTTGCGGCGGGCGAATGGTCTCGGTCGGTTTCGTCAGGCAACGGACGCGCGAAACGAGAGCCGTGCCCTCAACGTCAAAATCGCTTTCCTTTCCGCCGAACGGAAGCCGTGCCGGAAGGTCGCGGTTGGTACACGTCGCCCGCACATTTAGCACCTCTACATTCGGAGCATAGGGGTCGAACTTTGCATCAACGAACGAAAGAAAGATCTCGCTGCCCTCGTCGTTTTCACGCTGCGACTGGCGCCGGGCGGCGTACCAGTATGACTTCTCCATCTCATCGCCGTAGGCGTGGCGGAGCGAATAGAATGGTGCAAACTCACGGGTCTCGCCCGAACGTGGATCGGCGGCATAGACCTCATCGATCGAATAGATCTCGGTTGCCGACTGGCGGTGGATGTCCGGGATGATCTGATACTCGTATTTTTGCTGTGAGATATAGATCGGGTCGGCAAGCCGGTTGAAAAGATTTATCACCGGAGTGCAGCCAAGCCGGAAGGTTTCAGTAACCACCGGAGCGATCGGCGGCGTGACATCGCGAAGATGGATGAACACGTCAAAGTGGCTGCCGAACTTTGCGGCGACGGCCCGGTCGACGCCAAGAATATCAAAGAACAAAAACTTATAAGGGAATGAGAAATACTCGGTCAGCAGCCGGTAACCCTTGAATGAACGCTTTGAAGCCGGCAGCAGAGCCTCGTCATCGGTGAAGCCGACCTGGCGAATGGCATCATCGGCGGGAATGACGACCGGATCCGGCAGCTTGAGCTGGATGTTGGTCAGGGTCTTCATTGTCCCTGCTCCGAGCGGCGGATCTTTCGGCCGAAATTCGACCGAGACCGCGTGGTTCATTATGATCTCGTAGAGCGGGAAGACGAGCTGCGGGTCGCCGTCAAGGTAGAAACGAAAAGACGAGAGGTTTGAATCATCGTTCGCGACCTTCATCTCATGGAGATTCGCCCCGCCGTAGCAGGCCATGCTCAGGCGGATGAAGCAATCGGCATATTTGCCTTGAGAATTTTTCGGGGCCGGCGATTCGAGTGCCGCGGATTCGAGTTCGATCGGCAGCAGTTGAACGTCATAGGCCGTTCGAAACTGACATGGAGTGCCCTCGACGGGGCGCGAATTGAGCCGCGAACCGCGCTCGACCACCTGGACCGATGTGACCTTGTCGCTTTGCGATCCGAATGAGAGCTGCGTGACGGCCATCGACGGGATCGGGGCAAGATAATGCGGGTAAAGCAGATTGATGAACGACTCGGTTATTTCCGGGAGTTCATCATCGAGCTTGAGGCCGACGCGGCCGGTCAGAAAAGCAAAGGATTCGATGATCCGCTCGACGTGCGGGTCTTCGATCTTTTCTTCATCGAGCAGAAGGCGAGCGGCGATCTTCGGATACTTACGCGCAAATTCCGCACCCATCCGGCGCAGGAAGACCAGCTCGCGTTCGTAATATCCAAGTAGTTCGTCTCTCATCTATAAAGGAAAGACCGCTCAACCTGAGCAGCCTCTTAGCCCTCGGCAACCGAGAAATTTCCCGAGCCCGATTGCAGTACCGAATCGAAAACGACCGGTTCTGGCGTCGGCTCGATATCGAGGATGGCCTCAATGCGAAACCGGATCTGTCGGTCGATGTGGTTTACGGGTTCCATCGTCACTTTCAGGTTCTTGAACCGGGGCTCAAAGATCTTAAGTGCCTCTTCTATTTCGCGGACCATCCGCTTTTGTTCGTTATGGTTCTTGACGCTTACGCCTGTGAAGTCCGGTAAGCCGTAAAAAGCGACCGACCGCGGTGCCTCTTCGAGCCGATCGTCGAGAGCCTCGGTGTGGCAACGGGTATTGAGCAGCCACTCAAGATCGCGGCGGACCGACTGTTTCAGTTCGTTGACCGAGGCCGTGTGCGACTTCGGCGGCTCCTCGCTGACCCGCGGGTCAAGGTCGATAAGCCGGTCAAAAACCGACGGTGTGACCCTGATCTCATTGCCGAATCGCGACATTAGTGCCTTAAGAGAAAAATACGCTCCCGCCGATGAGGGCGGGAACGATTTGCTTGAAAGTAATTTTCGGGAGCGGCCGGTATGTGGGGCCGGCCGCTTCCGGTTGCTTGTGGAACTTTTACGCTCCGCTGCCTTCGACCTTCTTGATGTCGTAGCTGGTCGTGTTGGTGAGTGCCACCGAACCGTCCGCCTTCTGCTGGAAGTACTCGAAAGTGATCTTCGTGAAGTTGAACGAGACCTGCTCCATCGGAAGGGCTCCCGATCCGTTCGAACCGCCGGTCTGGAAGCTCGAGAGGACCACGTCGCCGAAGGTCACCTTGTAGTAGGTGTACGGGTTGCCGTCGCCGCCCGTCTTTCGGCAAGAAAGGATCGCCTGCGGAATGTGGTTGCCCTTTGCACATTTCAAGAAGAGCTGGGCCGAGGCCTTGCCATTCTGGATGACGAAGTGGAAATCCTGAAGGGATACCTTTCCGGTTCCGAGACCGGTACCGACACCCGAAGATCCCGAGTTCGTTGCTCCGAACGACCATGATTCGATCTGCATCTGCTTTTCAAAACCGACGGCTTCTGATTCGCCTTCGATCGTGTCTATCTTCAAATAATAATCTGCACTTGCCATTGAGTTTCTTTCGCTCCTTATCGTTTGTTTATGACCCTCATTTATTAGGGCTTGTAGCTTTCGTACCGCGTTCCTCGCTGTCTTACCGGCTTACAGAGGATTGACGGACTTCCAATCGGCTTTTGCCGAACGCGGGAGAAAAACATGTGGGAGCATGATCCATTTACTTCGCCGGCGGCGGAAGATCCGCGACCAGACGCAAGCTCACAGAGAGTTCGTCAAGCTGGAAGTGCGGCCGCAAGAATGCGACTGCACGATAGCAGCCCGGCTTGCCCGGTATCTCCGCAACGTCAACACGAGCCTCACGGAGCGGATACTTCGCTTTCTGATCGGCGGGGGCTACGTCGTTCTCGAGCACATACTTCGTTATCCAGCGGTTGAGGAAGCGTTCGGCCTCTTCTCGCGACATGAACGAGCCGATCTTGTCGCGCATCATTGATTTCAGATAATGAGCGAACCGCGAAACGGCGAAGATGTACTGAAGCTGTGAGGAAAGCCGCGCGTTGGCATTGGCCGCATCGGTATCGTACTTCTTGGATTTATTCGCCGACTGTGTGGCAAAGAACGCAGCGTAATCGGTGCCTTTGCAGTGGACCAGCGGAATGAAGCCGTTGTCCGAGAATTCCTTCTCGCGGCGGTCCGTGATCGCAACTTCGGTCGGGCACTTCATCGCGACCTCGCCCTCGTCGGTCTCGAAGGTATGGGTCGGAAGGCCCTGGACAAGGCCGCCGCCCTCTACGCCGCGGATAGCGACGCACCAGCCGTGCATTGAGAAAGCCTCAGTAAGCCGCGTGCCGAGAGCGTAAGCGGCATTGCCCCAGAGGTATTTCTTGTGGTCCTTGCCGTCGACGTCCTCTTCAAAGCGGAAGCTTTCGGTCGGCTTGGTGGCCGCTCCGTAAGGCTCACGCATTAGAACGTGCGGAAGCGTCAGGCCGACGTAGCGTGAATCTTCCGAATCGCGGAAGCTGCGCCACTTCATATATTCAGCCCGGTCGAAGATCTTCGTGATGTCGCGGACCTCGCTCATTTCCGAGAAGGTGTCCCAGCCGAACATGTCGGCCGAGGCCGCGCTCAGGAACGGGGCGTGGGCTGCCGCGGCGACCTCTGAAAGCTTTTCGAGAAGGGCCATATCCTGCGGATGGTTGCCGAACTCAAAGTCTCCGATCAATGCGCCGTAAGGGGCACCGCCGAAGGTTCCGTATTCTTCTTCGTAAACCTTGCGGAAGAGCGTCGATTGGTCAAACTCAAGTGCCCTTTCGAAGTCCTTGAGCAGTTCCTTTTTCGTTACGCTCATTACGCGGATCTTGAGCTGCGGGCCGGTGAGCGTATTCTTGAGCAGGTGATGAAGTCCGCGCCATGAGCCTTCTAGTTTCTGGAAGTCCTCTTGGTGCATGATCTCGTTCATCTGTGCCGAGATCAGGCGGTCGATCTCAGCGATACGCGAATTGATAGCGACGTCCATGTTCTTGGTCATCGTCAATTCACCGGACATCACTTGATTGACGAATTCCGAGATCATGTCTTTTGCACGCTCTTTCTGGAACTCGTCGCGGGCCATGCGGCCTTCTGTCAAGATCTTGTCAAGCAGTCCGCCTTCTTCGGCGGTTTCCACCGTTTGGACGGCGGCTTCTTCTTGTTTCTTGGCTGCCATAATCTACTATTCCTCCTTCGACCCAAGTCCGAGCTGGTCGCTCAGTTCCTTTTGCTTACCCGCATCCGAGATAATGTCTTCAAGCATTGTCTCGAGCTTCTCGTTGCCGTCCATCTTTGAGCGAAGGTCGGCGAGCTTTTGGCGGGCTTCGACGAGCTTGCGGAGCGGCTCGACCTGTTGGACGACATTGTCGGGCTCAAAGTCCTCGATACTGTTGAATTTCAGCTCGACTCCCATCTTGCTTCCGTCATCCTGCAGCTTATTGTCCACCGTATAGGCAAGCCGCGGCTTCATTCCGGCGAGAACCTGATTGAAGTTGTCCGGGTCCACCTCAACGAATTTCCGGTTTTTGAAGGCCGGAAGTGGTTCTTCCGGTTTACCGGTAAAATCACCCATCACGCCGATGACGAACGGAAGCTCCTTAAGTTCGATCGCTCCGCCGACCTCGACATCGTAAGTGATCTGTACACGCGGCGGTCGGACGCGGTCGATCTTATGTTGCAGACTTTCTTTTGTTGGCATTGGCGTTTCTCCTTATCGAATAAAATAACCTGGGAGCATTGATCAAATCTTTTAGCGACGGCCTCGGCTAGACAGAAGTCTGATCCTCCGAGCCCGCTTGGCCGGTGTTAAAGCCGAGTGTTTGCCGAAGCTGATAAAGGATCGTCTCGTCCTTGATGACGTCCTGCAGCCAGTTCTCAAGCGGCATATGGCCCCATTTAACGGCCCTTTGGACGAGATAGGCGACCGGGCTGTGCGGCTCGGTCTTGCGAAAGAACTCGGCGATCTCGTCAAGGCGTTTAAGGGCATCGCGGCGGCTCTGGATCGCACCCGTTGCAGCTCCGGCCCCGGCAACGACCGTTACGGTCCCGTCGGCATTTACGACCTCTTCGCCTTCAGGCTGGTCGCTCTCATCGGGCTCCTCGGCACGCTTTTCCTCGAGCAGTTTTTTGACCTGCAGATCGATGTCGTCGAGCGACTTTTTAAGATTGGTAAGGCTCGGCGTTTGATTGCGGTCGTAATTCTCCTCAATGACCTTGTTCAGTGCGGCAAGACCATCGAAGCACTCCTTGAGCACGAAGCTAAGCTCTTCGGCAAACGCCCTTCGGGTTGCGGCCCATTCCTTTCGCCACATATCCGCCGTAACCCGGCGTTCGCGTTCGGCCTGTTCGCGGAGCGCGTTGTACTTGACCTGTTCCTCAGTGCTCAGGCTTTCGAGCCCTTCGGGAATATCAAATACCTTTGAATCTTCCCAGTCGTTGTGGCTGTAGCCGGCACTTCCGGTGATCTTCGCCGCCTTTATGGCGAGACCGCACGTCGATTCAAACCAAGATATGGCATTTGCCCGGCCTTCCATGTCGCCTTCGTCGATCTCGGGGTGAATTGACTCCCAAAAACGCCCGGTCAGAAGGCGAAGCAGGTCAAGGCTATCTCGCAGCCCAACGAATCCATCCTGCTTTACAAGGGCTTCGCAAAGCCAGACGGCAAGCTGAAGATCCTTTGTTTGCGTGGAAAGAGCAGGTATCACAAGGTCCTTTACCTTGCGATAATCGGCGACCTTGAGTTCGGTCTGCCACTCGCCTAGATTGAGGTTGTCGTCGGCCCGGCGGGCCTCGGAGACCTCATCATAAAGCCCGGAATACCGCAGGCTTTCGCCCGAGGGGGCTTCGTCGGAAATAGGCGAAAGTAACGCCTCGAGGTCGATAACACTAGGTTTTCGCAGCTCTTCGCTCATCGAAAATTATCCCTTGACGCTGATGCCGCGTCATTCGAATTTGGTCTTGGTGGGTGCGTTAACGCACCCATCATATACGAAATCGTGAAATTCCAAAAACAAAAACGGAAAAAAGCTCAAGCTTCGGCCGCGGCTTCGTGATGGAACTCGATCGTCTGGATATCGAGGATCGCTTTGTCGCGTCCGTCCATCCAGAAAAGTTTTGTGCCTTCGCCAATGAACAGCTCATCGCCGAGGTTGCGCCAATCGGTCATTCGGCCGAGCCGGACCTGATCGTTCTCGCTTTTCCACGTGCCCGAATACAGGGCCGGAATGAACATCTCACCACCGGTTCCGTTCTTCAACTCGATATTTGCCTGGATCCAAAAAAGGTCACGTAGCGTGCCGGGCTTTGGAATTTCGATCTTGACGATCTGCTCGAACGGAAGCCAGATATACGCATCCTTATGAATGACCTCTAGGACGCACATTGTTAGGTCGTTGTAATCGCGAAAATCCGAGAAACCCTCGCCGTTTACTGAGCACTTATAGGCGGGCCGGATCTCCTCGACGCGGTCGAGTATCGCCCGGGCTTCGGCGACGTTGCCTTCGCGGACACGATTGTTCGCGTCCATCAACTCCGTCACATAGGACGGCATGGCAGTCATCGTCTCGGGCTTGAGGCCATCCGAAAAATACTTCAGCCGGTCGCGTTCCGCCTTGAAGTTCTGTTTGTAGATCATTGACCCGATCATCGCGGTCGTGTCCTGATGGCCGATGAAATCGAGCTGCTTTTCGGCACGCTCCCAATCACCGGAAAAGCAAGAAAGTTCAAAAAGAAAGATCCGGGCCGCTGAGTCCGTCGGGTTAGTGCGGACGAGATTGATCGCCGATTCCACGGCCGACTTAAGGTCGCCCTTATCCAATGCTAATTTTGCGTCGTTCATCTTTTTCCTCCGGCCGCTGAGTTTGATCTCCCGGCCTTTCTGTTGCTATTTCAATGCCTTCTCGGGTGCCCGGACCTTCTCGAAGATCTCCTTACCGAAGAGGTCGCCGCTGCTCGATTTGATGGTCGCTCCGATGGACTTTCCGCCGGCGGAGATACTCAGCAAGTACTCGCCGGTCGCCTGTTTCTGCGGCTTCGAGGCCTCGACGAACCTGAACAATCCCCATTTGCCGGCAAAAGGCGGCGTCGAGGTCGTCGTGGTGCCCGTGGTCGATTCGGCCGTTGAGGACGTCGAAACGAGGTTTATCGCAACGCCGGTCTCGCTTGATTGGGCGGCAGGGAAAGTCCCTCTGATCGAACCCGTTCCTTCGGACGTGATCTTCTGGCCGTCGATCGATACTTCGATGACCGCATCAGGAGAAGGCTTGAGGGTGAATTCGTAGTCGAACTTCGGCGTCGGGCTTGAGCCAAAAAGCGCCCGCCGCAGTGCAAAGGCATTGTTGAGATAGGCGACAAATTCGTCCGTAAACTGGATCTCGGCCGATTCACGCGGCTTGAGTTGGCCGCCGCTCTCCTCAAAGTAGTTCTTCAAACGTTCGTCATAGAACTTCGAAAGCTTGCCGTCCGTTGGGCTTAGGAAGCGAGAAATCGCTTCGAAATCCGCCTCCGGTTGGCCGGCACCAAATGGATAGAGTCCCTCAAGTACTTTTGCGTCAGGAAGTATGGTTTCACGCCAAGTTCGCTCGATCTGCTGCTTGACGCCGGCACCAAGCAGGTTCTTAAGGTTCATGATCGGCTGCTGAAGAAGCGTCGCGACCTCTTGGCCGGCCGGTGTTTCGTTAAAGGCGGAAACGAGTCCGTTGACGGCCTGCTCGCGCTTATTAACGTCGAGCGGGTCCTTCTCATTCGCCATTTCGTCGATCGCCCGGCGGAACTGGTCGTCATTGACGGTGCTCAGCCTGGTATAGACGCGCTGCAGCTCGGATTGATACTTTTCGATCGGGGCGTTCTCGCCCTGCTCGATCTTGCCGACAAAGGTCGTCACCGGCCGGAACTCCTTCTCGGGCTGTGTGTTGCCCGGTTCGTCTGTGGCCTTTTTCGTGAAGAAGCTGGAGATCCAGTCGAACCAACCGCCGCCATCGACCTTTTTCGAGAGATTTGTGTTGTTCTCGACCTCGATCACCAGCCGTTTGAGCGGCGAGTTTGCCGAGGCGAGCACCTGGAAGGCATCGACCGCATCGGTACGCTTCTCAAAACTGCGGATCTGGGTACCCCGGACGAACTTTCGCCAGTGGTCAGTGTAATCGCGATAGTAAAGGTCCTCGAGCTTTGCGGCATCGGTCGCCTGCGCCTGAACGAGTTGGCGTTTGCCGAGCTCACCCATCACCCAATCGTCCTCGGCGAGTTTCGAATCTGCCTCAGCGATGGCGGTTTTCATCAGCTCAAAGCCCGGGCGGGTAAATGCTCCCGGAACGCGGTAGGTTCCCGTCAAGAGGCTTGTATCCGCACCGCCGCGGGCAACCAACGACTCGACATTTGTCGGGCCGACCTTGTCGTCGATCTCGCGTGAGATGCGGCTGACCTGATTGCTGTAGTAACGGTTGACTGCCGGAAATGCCTGCAGTTTTCGGCGGGCCTCGTCCACGATCTTTGCGTTGAGTTGTATCCGCGGGAACTCGCCAAGCCCTTCAGCACGGTCGATCTGCCGAGACCAAAAGTCGAGGTGCATCTCGGCCGTTGCCTTCATGTCATTCGGGATCTTCGATTCCGTCAGCCAGTAGTCGCGAAGCGTGGCCGCGATATGCGTTGCTTCGGCCTTCTCGCGATAACGCAGGGTCTTGCCGTCGATCTGCTGCGACCCATCGGAGAGCATCAGATAGGCCTTGAGCAAATTGTAATTCTTGTTGAGGCTGGCTTCGCGCTCGATATCATCCGATCCCGCAAGTTGGCCGCTTTCGGCGAACTGCTTGAGCTCTGCCTCGAGTTTACGGATGGCCGGCTGCTTGAACCTCTTTTCGACGAGGTTCATATAAAGCGGCAGAAGGCTCTGGAGGTAAATTCCGTTACCGGAGTACATCCCCATTCGCATATGGAGCGGGGCACCGTTGCGGTTGTTATCGTCGAGTGTGACGAGCATCGGCCGCATTCCTTCAAGCACCCGCATTTCCTCGCGGACCTCGTCCTCTTTCTTCGTGAGGATGTCGCGATTGAGGTCGGCACGCCTTAAGGCAAGGCCCCGGTCGCCGACACTTGCCGCTTCGTCAAGCATCTGCTTGTTCGTTACGAGCGAAACGGCGGTCAACCCAAGCAGGCCGAGAACGATCATCGCTCCGATGAAGGTAAGCACCCAGCCAAAGATCGGAGCCCGTTGCCGCTGTGCCTGAAACGTTCTTACAACATCGCGGTCGCGGAGGATGACGTCTTTGAAAAGCCTTTCGGTGAAGTAAGTGTTGCCGACGGTCACCGGCACGTTACCACTGCCTTTTGTGCCCGGTGCCGAGGTGAAATAAAAGCCGCGGAAGAACGGATTTTCGCTGAACGGATTCGGGCGGAATAGAGCGTTGACGAACGAGCCGAACTTTCTGCGAGCGGCGCCAAAATGGAGCGGGAAGTTAAATATACGAAGCTGGCGAACGGGCGGGAATGGGGCCGAGAGCCGCGAAAGCCGCCGCCGCATTACGGCATCCTGTAAGACCTCAAACTCGCCATCGAACGACGCCTGCGCATTCTCGCTCTTTTCGATCGGGATGGTCGCGCCCCAAACGAGCGTCTTGTCCTCTTTTTTCGAGGTTGAGAACGAGTCGCGGAAGCCTTCGATCGAATCCGCTTGCGTAAAGACGAGATAGACTGGGAACTTTACCTTTAGGCGCTGAAGCGTGTCGTCAAGGCGAGCCCTAAGCACCTTGGCGTGCTCTTCGTTTTGCCGCTCATCGCCTTTGGTTATGGTGTTTACGTCGACAGTTAGGATCAGCCCGTCGATCGGCCGATTTGGGCGATACTTGCGGATGGCCTCGAGCAATGCGGCCCATTCTTCGCCATCGATGCCTTCGCTGCCATAGCGGCCTGCGGTGTCGATAAAGACGCCTTCGCTTGTTACGCGCCAATCAACATTCGGGGTTGGCCGGACGATCTTAAGTTCGGATTGGCGTTGGCTCGGGAGGTTCTGGAAGTTAAGGTCTGAGCCGATGACCAGCGAACTCTTGCCAGATTTCGGTGCGCCGGCGACCAGATACCACGGGAGCGAATAGATCGCATCCTTGCCTCCGCTGCCGAGATTTGAGGTCTTTATGAACTGAACGACCTCTTCAAGGCCCGCAAGCGCGGTGGCGTCGGCCGCAACCGCGGGGGTCGCAGTAGCAGCGGCCGGTTGGTCGGCTTGCTTGCCTTCGGCGGCCGCTTCCGCTTCAGCCTTTGCTTTTTCTTCTTTCTTTTTGGAACGCCGGGCCGCGAGATAGCCCCCGAGAAGTGTAAAGGGAAGCGTTATTAGGATCAGTAAAATGACGACGATCTTTTGATTACGCCCGACGCTGCCCTCGGGCATCATCATCACGATGAACGTGACAACGCCGTAAAACGACATTATCGAGCCGAGCCCGAGGGCGTACTTAAGTTGTCCAGCGTGCCATGAGGACATAGAAAAGATGTTAGGGTTTCCCGGGCAGCCATAATGCTCAACGACGCTGGCCTGACGGGAAGGTACTTTCGATTACAGTAAAGAACGCGAATATCGATCCGGTCCCGGATCACATCGCGAGCCGATTTATCGCCTGCTGCATGAACTGTGATGACATAACAAACATGACAAGATAAACGATAATGCCTAAACCTAGACCGCCAACGGCGCCGATTTTTGCCCAAACGGGCATTCCGCGTTTCTCGGGCGGCTTTGGCTGGTCGCTTGAAAGCCAGTGTGGTGAGAGGTCGACCGGCCTGATCCTGCCTACCTTTACGAGTGCTTTTGCGGTCTGCTCCATCGTTGCCAAGAGCTTTTCATGCTCATAGATCGCGTAGCGGCCCTTAAAGCCGAGGAGCATGCAAAAATAATAGACCTCGACGGCATCCTGAGTTGCCTCGATCTGCTTGATCATCGATTCGAGCTTCTCAAAAAACTTGTTTCCAGCGAGCTGCTCGCCGAAATACTCGAGCTGAAGCGGGTTTTTTTCCCACTCGTTCTTGAGATGAAAATCATTTGTCAGTACCGTTTCATCGACAAACGCGGCGAGTGCGAACTTAGAGACCTGAACGATCTTATGATTGAAACGGTAACGCTCGGCACGCTTTTCAAACTCCTCGAGCATACCGGCGATCTTCGGCCGAAGGTCATTTGACGGCGCGACAATGCCGGCCTTGAGCCTCAGGATCAGGTCAAAAACCGGCCCGGCAAACGTTATAAGATCTTTTTTTAGTGCACCTTCTGCCATTTTTCACACGCCTATGGTTTTACAGCGTAAAGCTCAAGTTTCTCATCCGGGATCTCGTTCGGGACATAAAGAGCGATGACCTTTGATCCGGCGATGCCGTTCCAATACGGCCCGATCGAATCTAGCTGGAAATATTTGAAGCCGACGCGTGCCGGTATCGGGGCTGGCGGCGGATTCGAATAGGTCAGCACAACGCCCGGCAAGGCCGAACCGATGACCGAATCGATGACATCACGAGACGCTATCTTAACAACGCGTGGAACGCCCTCGATAAGTTTCGATTCCGGCATCTGCGCCCGCACCGCGAGGTAGAACCCTGCCTCTTTGATCAAGCGTTCGTCCTCGATCCTGCCAACGTAGAGCGTGTCGCGGGTCTTCTCGAGCGGTATCTGGACACAACGGCTCGGGATAACGGTCTCGAGTAGGTCCTTGAGCTGAAGCGACAGGCTGTAGAACGTGAAATATAGGTCGTCGTGGTCGTATTTGACGATGTCTTTCGGGTTATGCTCGAGCGAAAAGGTCATCAGCTTTCCGGCAAGCTCGCCCATGGTCATATAAAGCTGCTCAGGATGAATGAGCGGCGACCGGAAGAAATGCGACATCGTCGGGATCGACGAATTGATCGTGTGAAGCAGCCAGAAAACGGCGACCTCCGAGGTCGTAAAATCGGCAAGTGAGGCATTGCGATGCCGTCGCTGTTCGCCGAGGCTTCCGCTTTTCGTGATCAGGATCTCGACCATCTGGCGAAGCATATTTACGAGCCAGGTCGAGGCGGTAACTTTGAGGATCGGCGGAATGTAGTCGTCTGAGATCTTTAACTGGCCGGTCGGCGTTCGCTCAAGCTCGGCGATCTTCATCGAGGTAAAGCCGTCGCGAAGTTCATCATCGAAGATTATCCGCAGGTTGCTCTTGGCATAGGCGATCGGTTGCTCGCCGGAGCCGGTCGTTTCATCCTTGACCATCGCTCCTTCCTGCAGAAAGCGGAGCGTTGTGCTCGCCTTTGCGCCATTTGCCTGAAAATTAGCCTCGCCGGCTTTGCGGGCCGGGATCGCGAGGTGAACCCCGAGCTTTTCTTGCTCAACGCGGAAGTGGTCGCCAATTGGACGCATGTCCGGAACCGCTTCAGAATCGGGGACATTGACGAAGAGCCCATCGGGCATCACCGCCCGGCAATTTATGACCTGAAAGTTGCCGTTCGCGATAGCTTCATTGCTGACCTGCAGTTCAAGGACGCCGTAATCATACTGCTTGACGGCATCGACCCGCGAGTTGAGCAAGCCCTCGAAGTAGTTATCCCACTGCTGGAAATGGTGCGGGGTCAGAAGCATCCCCTCGTTCCAGACGACTTTGCGGTATCTGCTCATAAAGTGAATCGACCTAAATAGTAGAACGAGTTCGAAAAATAGTAAACAGCGGCAAGCGATTGTGACTAAATGTGTTTACATCATCGCTTGCGCCCGTTGCTGCCGTTATTCGCCGATGGCTTCTTTCTTGCGGAGTCGGGAATCTCGCTGTGCGTTAGCATCGTAAAGAAGTCTGCCATCCATTTCTCGCCTGTTTTTTCTACGAACTTTTCGGGGTATTGTTCGGCAAGTTCGAGCGAACGTATCATTGGCAGCAGGGCGAATTTGGCGAGCCGGCCCGTATTGCCGACGTTGGTCAGCGTTTTGGAGGGCGAAATGCCGAGCGGGACGAGGTCGATGCCCTCGGCCGTTGGGGTGGAGCAATTCTCGGCCGGGCTCGTTACCAAATATTCGCGGCAGGCGACGGGCCTGTCTTTATGGATCGAACAGCTCTCCTCAAAAAGGAACGGACAGGCGACGCCCTCGCGAAAATATTCTGTCGTAAGCTCGGAAAGCTGTTTCATCGCTTCCTCTTTGCCGTTCTCCTCGACCACTTCGCGGATATCCTGCACGCGATCGAACCATTTGATCGACCGGAAATGCTCCATCGCATCGCGGAAACGCTGCTTGACCTCGCTCCTCCGCGGTTCAGGAAGTGCCTCGACCACCTCAGCGATGTGGTAAACCTCGATCTCAGAGACCGGTACAGGCTGTCGGCAACAAGCTCCGCATCCGGCCTTGCAGGAGATGCTCTTACCAGCATTTTCCGCTTCGGAAACGCCCATATCAACAAACGTGTTCGACATTTGCTGAAAGATCGGGAGCATCCGGTGCGGCTTGACGCGATTCGCCGGGACGGTCATCGTCATCGAGAGCGGTTGGCCATTGATCGAGATCGTCACGTTGCCGGTGACCCATTCGTTTTCCTGCATATTTTGAAACCTCCGGTCGCTGAGCGTAGCTTTGGCCTAATCGCCGAGCGGTTCTGAATTGACGCCAAAGTCCTTAGGGTTTTGCATCACGGTACCGACGGCCAGGAACCGCAGGGCCCTATCGAACTCGGTTTTTGTGATCTTCTGCTTTTGTTCAAGGAACCAGATCGACCTTATCTCACGCGAGCTCTCGGGAAACTCGGACGGAAGCTTTTGGATCATATTTCTCATCTTCAAGAACTCGCCCGCAACGCCCTGGTCATAAGCAGCGATCAGCAGAACGGCATCGTCGCTGCGTTCCGAACCGATCTGGGCGTTCAGCTTTGAAAGCACTTCTACCATACCCTGAGCAGTCTGAAGAACGTCTCCGCGTGAGTTGCCAAGCTTGTTCACCGCGGCTGCCGCAAGGAAATGCGGTTTTAGGCCATTTGCACTGGCGAGCGATGCGATCGCGGACGAATTCTTCCGGGCAGACTCGAGATTTGCGGCCAATGCCGGCGAGCCTGCGACCTCGCGGATCTTGGCCGAAACCCGCTGTGCGTGCTCAGCGGTGATGAAGGCTCGCGGGTCATTCACGGCGGCCTTTCGCAAAAAGACCGCGGTATTTCGTTCGACCTTCGCTAGTTCGGAGTCCGGCGGAGTCACGGTCGTTCCGGTTGGGGCCGAGCCCGGCCCGGTGCCCGGAGTGGACGTTGTTCCGGGGTTGCCGGTGGTCGGCCGCGTTGTTGGCGATGAACTCGAACCCGGCCCGCCGATGTCGTCGTTTGAACCTGATGGCGAATCGTCGCCAATATCATCTGCAAAAGGGTCGTCGGTATCGCGGGAGATATCGCGGCTCGCTTGCCCGCTGGTGCTCCAGAGATACAACCCGCCGCCGACGAAGACGAGCAGGAGGACGGCTGTAAGCGGAGCGAGGACGGCGAGCCAGACCAAATTGCTGCCGCCCGAAGCGGACGATCCCGCGGCACCCGCCGAAGCGGCAACGGGCGGAGCCGCCGGTTTTGGCTCTTCCTTTGGAGCGGTAGATGGCAATTCGGCCTTGATCTCAAGTGAATCACCGAGGCCGATAGTATCGCCATTCTTGAGCCCTGTCGGTTCACTAAGCAAAACCCCGTTGACCTTCGTCCCGAACTTCGAACCGAGATCCTGGATAACGTAAACCGTACCGAAGCGTTCGATCCGGGCATGCTCTCGTGAGACGCCCGGAGCAGACAAAACAAGGTCGCACGACGAGTGCCGGCCGAGAGTGAACTTGTCAACCCCGACCGTTGCAGAGCGGTCCTTGCCGTCATGGTCCTTATAATCGAGCCGAAGGTCGCTCATCGTTCGTCCGGGCCTAATTCGAATAGGTCGAAAGCGGCTGAAGCTTCAGGCCGAAGTCTTGCGGATACTCGCCAACGATAGCGGCGGCAAAGAACTTGGGCACGTACTTGAAATTCTCCGATTGAAATTGCTTAGAGAGCATGTCGCTTTTTGAGATCAGGGTCCAGAAATCACGAGGGACACCGGAGCCCGATTCGAGAGCCTTGACGAGGTTCGAACTCAAGCCACCTTCGCCGCTGTTGTAAGAACCGATCGCAAGGGGGACACTCGCCGGCCCGGTGCCGTACCTCGCCGTCAATGCCTTCATGTATGAGGCGGCGGCTCGTGCCGAGGGTTCCGGTTCGCAGCGTTCATCGGGATTTGAGGGCGAGGCGCCGCTGATGGTTTTAAGGCCGTGATTTTCGCCGGTCGCTTTTGTGAACTGGAACATTCCGAGCGGGCCGGTCGGGCTTTGCAGGCAAACACAATGTTCCGACTCGATCATTGCAAGGTAAAGCCCGATCCGCGGGTCGATCCCGCGGGCGTTAAAGGCCCGGACGATGAACGGCGCGTTCTTGCTCGCACGTTCATAGGTCGCCTGCAGATTATCGCCAAAGCGGCACCCTCCGAGCGGCTTAACATTGATCCGCTTGGCGAAGGCATCGGTAAAGACCTTGATCCGCTCGACGGCTTCGGGAGGTATCTGATCGCTCGAGCTGTTTCCGATAGCTGTTGCGATCCGCATCGAGCGTTCGGCTACATATTTGCGCTTTTCGGCGTCAGTAAGGTCAAGGTAACGCTTTCCGGGCGGAATAACGGGCGCCTCCGGTTTCGACGGTTCGGGAGTCTTGATATTGAGCGGCTCACTTGAGTCAGGGTCGGTGGACGTCGTTGAGTTCGTCGATGAGCTTCCGGAATTTGACGGCCTATCGCTGGTATTCTTCGAGTCGCTGTCACGGGTGCTCCGCGGCTCAGAATCGGAAAACTCAATGTCGTCATCGGCCCGTACAACTGAAGGTTCGCCAAAGCCGAACACTTTATATGCGATCAGTGCGAACGACACGGTCACGATCATGAACGCGAATCCGATCATCGCTATCGGCACAATGCCAATGCCGGACGGGACGTCCGAGGCTGCGATGATTCCTTCACCCGAAGCGGCCGCCGCCCGAGCGGGTTCGGCAGCCTTTGATGCGGCTTGGATCTCGACGCTGATCTGAGTTTCGTTACCGATCTTGATGCGGTCGCCATTCGCGAGTGGCTTGCCGACCGGCGGCACGGCCTCGCCATTCACAAATGTGCCATTCGCCGAGTTGTCATCGACGATCCAAACGCGATCGCCTTCGCGATAGACCGTTGCGTGCAGCCGCGAGAGGCCGTTATCCTCGAACCGCTCATCGGCATCGCTGCCGCGGCCGAACGAGATCCGCCCTTCGGCGACGCTTACTGTTCGGTTGCCGTCCGGGCCTTTGCAATTGAGTCGAACCTCCAACATCTTTCCACTATCTTACATCGCGATCCGGTAAAATTCCGAGAGCGGCCGCTCGCTTTCGAGGCCGAATTTTTGCGGGTTCTCAGCTACGACTCCTGCCGCTAAAAAGCGAACAAGCTGCTCGCGTTCGGCGGGTGTTTTGATCGAGTTCCACACGTCTGTTCGGATCGCGGGAAGCGTCGCCTTCCACTCGCCTGCTTCCTGCGGCGACTTGCCGAATGCAGCCACGGCAAAGAGGAAATCGCCCTCAAACGCGCCGAGTACCATCGCCTTCATATAAAGACCTGCGGCAATCGCCGCACATTCCTGTTTTGGGTCGGCGATCGTTTGCCCACCGCACGTTCCGTCATAGGCAGCTGCCTTAACGAATTCGGGCGACATTCGCCAAAGGCCCTCATCGGTGCCTTGGCGGGCCGGGTCAAAACGGCTACGGCTCATCGCGAGGACAAAGCCCAACGGAGCATCAAGGTTCTGCTCGCGGACAAACCCGACATTGATGGCATCTTTGAACTGCGATGCTTTTGCCGAATATCCGGGTTGTGCGAAATCGGCGGTCTTTCGCTGTATCTCTTGCAGCAACTGCCGGTTCGAGATGTTGTACTTATCGCCGCCATTGAACTGCGACAGCATCTTTCGAGTAAGATCGTGGACCTCGACGAGGCTCGGGCCGGACGTTTTCGCCGGCCGCTGCGGCTCGTCGGGTTGGGTGGTCTGTGTTCCGGCAACTTCATCGCCTTCGCGACGAACAGCACGCGTTTCAAAGGCAAGCAGAACGGGCGGGCTGGTCGTGAACTTTACGCCCTTTTCGTCCTCAAGCACGATCCCGAGCGGGTGGTCGAAGCCATCGGCGAGGTCGGGGAAGTCCGCCGGGTTGATCTCAACAATGTAAGGCGACCCAGACACGCTGGCGAATTCAAAGCCATCAACCGTAAAGGCGACGCGAGAAACGCACTCGGAATTCTCGATCTCAACCTCGATCTCGGTCGGCTTGGCGATAGTATCGCCGGGCTCGGGCGAAAGGATAACGGCCCGGGCGTTGCAACTCGTATCGCGCAAGAAATAGTAGCCGGTCGCTCCGGCACCTATCACGAGCGAAAGAGCCAGAAAACCGCCTGCGGCGAGAAAGAGGCCCTTTGAACTTGAACCACCTTCCGGGCCGGCCGGTGCGGCTGCTTCTGTTTCGGCGGTTTCGGACGGTTCTGCTTCGGATGTTTCTGTATTCTCGGAGGCCGGAACGCCGGCAACTGAATCTTCGGCTCCCTTTTCCTTAACGAACTCAAGAGTCAGCTTTGCGGAGCCGCCAAGCAGTATCTCGTCGCCATCGAACAGATAGACCTCGCCTTTGATCGGCACACCGTTGACTGTGGTGCCATTGCTGCTGTTGAGGTCGATCAGGCAATATTCTTCGCCGCGAAGCTCTATTTCAATGTGGTAACGTGAGACGTTGCTGTCGCCCGGAAAAGAAATAGAGTTATCCGGCGTCCGGCCGATGGTCACAAGGCCCGAGCCGAGGAAAAACTCGCGGTCGTCAAATTTCAGCTTTGCTTCTCGCATTTACCTAAAAGCACACTCTTCATCAAAAATCGGCCGCAAGCTCCGTCGTAAGGGCAGCGGCCGCAGCACGATCCTGGATTTTGACGCTCGGGACACGGGCGTTTTGCGTTCTTAGAAAGCGCTGTCTCCGCCACCTCTAAAAAACAAAAAATAGACGCCGACGGAGAAAGCGATCACAAAGACCACAATGATGAACAAAGTAAAGATGGCCCAAACGGCACCGCGGCCGCCTTTTTCCTCGATGGCCGAGGAGGCCGGAACCCCAGTTTCGGGTGCGTCCGGAACCGCCTCATTGAGGTCGGGCTGCGGCTCGATATCAAGAGCAATTGGCTCGGCCGCCGCTGCTGCAACCGGTTCGGTTGTTGCCGGCATCTGGCTGCGTTGAGGCGTATGCCCGCTCGTTTGACGAAATACCGGCGGCGGCATCGACCAACCACCCGCAGGCTTTTCGGCACCGGGTCGTGGTTCAGGCCTCTCGGTCGGGGCCTCGTCGGGGGAAGAGTTGTCGAGTCCTTGCATTTCTGCGATTCCGTCGTTCATTCGGACCACCTCCGTTCTGAAGTGTTGGGCACGGTGTTTAGATCAACTTGAAAGTTCCAAAACATCCGAACGCGTAATGATCCCTGTAATTCGCTTAAAGTCTTCTATCACAACCGCGGGCGATTCCAAAAGCTTCGCCTTTATTTCGTTGATGCTCGAATCAACTTGCACGACCGGAAAGCTCGGCTCCATAACATCGCTGACCTTTGATTCGAGCAGGGAATGATCGACAAGCAGCTTGGCCAAAACGCGGCTTTCGCGGAAACTTCCGACCGAGCGGTTATCTTCGATCACAGGTATCTGCGTAATGCCATTTTCGGACATTCTCGCAAGGGCGGCCGCAACCGTTTCATCAGGCCCGGTAAAGATCAATTGACCCGGAGCGGTCCCGTTCTTGGTCTCTACGATGAGCCCGGCCGTAATCTTCTGAGGCTCAAGAAGCAGCTTCTCCTTCATCCATTCGTCCGAATGGAACTTGGACAAATAATGCTCGCCCGTATCGCATACGATGAAAACGATGACGGCGTTCTCGTCCGATTCTTTTGCGACCTTTAGGGCAGCGGCGAAGTTCGTTCCCGTAGAGCCGCCGCAGAAAATGCCTTCCTTTCGCGAGAGTTGGCGGGCGAGGTCAAAGGACTCGCGGTCGGTTACGTTGATCACTTCGTCCACCACACTCATATCGGCATTGCCGACCGGGAGGCTTTGCCCGATGCCTTCGACCAGATAGGGCGTTGCCTCGGGCACTTGGCCCGAGTCCTTGTAGGTCTTAAAGATCGAACCGTAAGGGTCGGCACCGATGATCTTTACGTTCGGGTTTTGTTCTTTTAGGTAGCGGCCGGTTCCGCTGATGGTTCCGCCTGTGCCGATGCTGGCCACGAAATGGGTTATCTTGCCGTCCGTATCCCGCCACAGCTCGGGGCCGGTCGTCCGGTAATGGGCCGCCGGGTTTGCCGGGTGGTTGTACTGATCGGGATAAAACGAGTTCGGTGTTTCTTGCGAAATGCGCTTTGCCGTCTCAACATAATGATCAGGCGTGCCCGGCTTGGCCGCCGCAGGGCATACGACGATATCGGCGCCGAGCGACTTGAGGTATCGCATTTTTTCGACCGAAACCTTCTCCGTCAAAACAAATATGCACTTGTATCCGCGAACGGCGGCAACAAGAGCCATTCCGATTCCGGTATTTCCCGAGGTCGCTTCGACCAACGTGCCGCCGGGCTTCAGGACGCCTTCCGTTTCAGCCCAATCGACCATCGAAACGCCGATCCTGTCCTTGACCGAATATCCGGGATTCAGGCTCTCCATCTTTGCGAGAATCGTTGACTTGACGTTAAACTGACGGGCCAGATTGTTGACCTTGACAAGGGGTGTGTTGCCGATTAGTTCAAGAACGTTTTCGTAATATTTCATTTATTAGAGGATAAATTAAACTAATTGAAAGTGCGATGCCCTAATCTTAAACCCACTTTAAATTCATGTAAACCTGAAACGAACTAAAGCGACCCATCGTATAGAAATTTAGAAAATATGAGAAAAAGGTGGGTTTTTGAACTAAAATATGCGGCCGGGCTGATCTTCTCGCTCGGCGTTCTTTTCTTTGCAGCCGAGGCTCAGATCGCGGCCGATGTTGCCAGTCCTGCTGCGGATGCGGCGAAGCGGCGGATAGATAGTTTTGAAAAGGTCTGGTCAACGGTCAACGATAAGCATTATGACCCGACTTTTGGCGGTGTGGATTGGGCATCCGTTAAGGTGAAATACGAGCCGCTTGCCCGGGCGGCGAAAAACGATGACGAGCTGCACGACGTGCTTCGCAAGATGCTGGCAGAGCTAAAGCTCTCGCATTTCGGCATTCATTCGGGCAATCCGGAGTTCGGTTCGGGAGCGGGTGAGGTCGGCGTAGAGCTGAAATCGCTTCGCTCGGGAATGACGATCTTTCGCGTCGATCTTAGTTCGGCAGCGGCGAAGTCTGGCCTAAAGCCCGGAATGATCATCACTTCGATAGACGGCAAAACATCTGTCGACATGATAGAAAAGCTCGAATCTGCTATCGCCGGGCGCGACCTGACCGAAGGTTCGCGGCGGATCTACCGTGAGCGAATGTTTGAAGCTGCTTTGGGCGGCAAGCCCGGGAGCGAGGTCAAGATCGGGATACAGGAGTTGGGCAAGGAACCAAGGACGGTAAGCGTCACCCGCGAAGAGTTTGCTGGCGAATATTCGCAGCCGCTCGGTAATTTTCCGGCACAGCCGATGAAGTTTGAATCGCGGCGGCTTGAGGGCAATATCGGTTATATCAGCTTCAATATGTGGGTCATCGCCCAGATGCCGAAGCTGCGTGCCGCTATGAGGGAACATGCTGAAGCGGCTGGAATTATAATAGATCTTCGCGGTAATCCGGGCGGTGTCGGCGGCATGGCAAGCGGGCTTGCAGGTATGATGCTGAAAGAAGAGCTGTCGCTTGGCTCGATGCGGTCGCGGGAAAGCGGGATGAAGTTTTCGGTCTTCCCGCAGCCAGGGGCGTTCAACGGGCCGGTCGCGGTCTTGATCGACCATGGCTCGGGCTCGACCAGTGAAATATTCGCCGCCGGACTTCAGGATGCAGGCCGAATCACACTAATCGGCGAACGCACAGCGGGAGCGGTTTTGCCGTCATTTTTTGAGAAGCTTCCGACGGGTGCGACGTTTCAATATGCCGTTTCGGATTACCGGTCACCGAAAGATGTGCTCGTCGAGGGCCGCGGCGTTGAGCCCGATATAAAGGCCGAGCTTGATGGCGAAAGCCTCGCCAAAGGGATCGATTCGCAGCTTCAGCGGGCGGTCGAGGTACTACTAAAAAAGGGGAAATAAATGAAACTGAACAAATATCTTTTGATGCTTCTTGCACTTGTCTTTTCCGGTTCCGCCGTGGCTCAGAAGGCCGGCGAAGGCTGGGCAAAACCGAGCCTCCCGGCGGCCTCGGAGATCATTGCCAAATACGTGACCGCCATCGGCGGCCGCGAGGCGAACGCGAAATTCAAGTCGCGTGTCACAACCGGCAAGGCCTCGCTCTCACCGCTCGGCATAAGCGGAACCTTCGAACAGGCAGCGGTCTCACCAAACCGCTCGGCCCTCAGAATGGAACTCGCCGGTGTCGGACAGTTCCTGGATGTGACCGATGGCGGAACGTCGTGGGCAAATGATCCGATCCAGGGTTTTCGCCAACGCTCGGGCAAGGAGCTTGACCAGCAAAAGAACACCGCTCTCTTTGCACGGACCTATGACCTGAACGCCGCCTATAGCTCATTCGAGGTCACGGGAATTGAGAAAGTGGGCGGCAGTGATGCGTATGTCGTCATTGCAAAGCAAACCGGCCTACCGGATGACACCATCTATTTTGACGTAGCGAGCGGACTGATCGTCCGGACGGATTCAACCTCGATCTCTCCGCAGGGCGAGATCAAAACGCAGTCATTTCCGAGCGATTACCGTGAGGTGGACGGCATCAAGATCCCTTTCAAGATCAGATCTGTTATCCCGAATGTGGAAATACTCCTGACGGTTGAAAAGGTCGAGCACGACGTCACCGTCAGCGACGAGAAATTTGCTAGGCCGAAGTAGCCGCGGCTTTTAACTCTTTGACCCCGAGAAATTCCTCACGCTTTTTGAGGAGCTTCGCGGGGTCATTTGTTATTACGGCCTTTACTCCGAGCAGTGCGGACCGCTTTAGCCAATGAGAGTGGTCCGCAGTCCAGATCGCTACCGGCAGCCCGGCTTTCGTGGCCTTTTTCATCAGCTTTCGTGTGGCAAGCGAATAGTGGATCGAAAGTTCGTGGGCTCCGAGCTCTTCCGCAAGCCGGACAAGGTATTTCTCCTTTCTAAGTATCGTCTTTATCTTCGGTGCGAAGAGGGCCGCGGTTCGAACTTCGGGGAGATTCTCGCGAAAGAAGGTGATGACCGGGTGCCGAAAGCTCTTGACGATCAACGTGCCGGCTAGGTTCGCGCCTTCGATGACCGCAGCGACCGCACGGGCAAGCGGATAGAGGTCATCGTTCTTGCACTTTAGCTCAACGTAGATCTCACCGCGAAAGTCCTTCAAAAAGTTTAAGGCAGAAGCGAGGGTAATGATCCGCTCCTCAGAAAATACGGCCCTTTTCCCTTTCTTATTGCTTCGGGAGAACCAGCTTCCGACATCGATGTGCGAAAGTTCTTCGGAGCTATATGCCGCGACCTTGCCCGGCCTTCCGGCCGTGCGTTTGAGCGACGAATCGTGAATGACGACGGGAACGCCGTCCGCCGCGAGCCGGACGTCAAATTCGATCCCGTCGGCCGGGCAATCGATCGCTCGCTGAAAGGCGGCGAGCGTGTTCTCCGGTGCGACGGCGCTTGCACCGCGGTGCGCGATTATCAGAGGAAGAGGATGCGATGGGCCGGTGAGGTCGAAGATCTTCATCGGTTTTTTTGCGGGTCAGATCCTTTCAAGCAAAAAGATCGTCTTTGACCACGAGATAGGTTCGTTTAACGGGAACCTATGATTGCCCACTATCCTAAAATACTTTTGTGAAATCCGTCTTACATCTTTGATCGGATGTATCTTGAATTTGTAAAGAAATTCGAGCATCGAACCGACGAGCGAAGGCTTGACAGGGATAAAGACGAGCTTTGCTCCCGGATTTAGAACGCGTGCCATCTCGGCAAGGCCGGCTTCTAGCGAGACGTACTCGAGCACCCCGCAGGTTATCACGAGGTCGAAAGTTTCATCCTCGAAAGGAAGTTCGAGCACGTTTCCTTGCACTACCTCGATGCGATTGTCATCGGTCTTTTTATCGCGGCGGAACTCGCTCCGGGCGATGTCGAGCGAGTGGAGCGAAAGATCGAGAGCAATGGTGCCGCGATGCGGGACGCCGGAATCCTCTAGGCCGAGCGTGATAATGCCGGTGCCGCTCCCGGCGTCAAGCACCATTGATTCTTCCGTCAGGCCGAGGTCGAGCGAGCGAAGGTATTTTGACACAGAAGCTCGATAGCCATTGACCCGCAGGGCAATGTTATGCACTTCCGCGATGCTATCGTAAAAGCTTTCCGTCTTGCTTTTTGAACGTTTGTCTGCGGGCTTTGGGGCGGTCATTTTTCGTCCAGCAACGCCTTTATCCGGCGATGCATTTCCTCCATTCGGCTCGGACTCGAACCCGACTCGATAAATCTTATGATCCCTTTTCGATCGATCAGGACGGCGGTCGGGAGTGCCGTTGCTCCATACTGTATTTGGGCCTGCTGGTCACGCGTTACAACGAAATCATAAGGCAGGCGATACTTTTCACGAAAGCGCTTAAGGAACTCGATCTCGTTCGGATTATCAACGCTAAATCCTTCGGTCCGTCCGTAATAGCGCGTGACGCCGAGTACTACCAGTCCCTTATCACCATAGTCACGCTGCCACTCGGTCAGGTGCGGAAACGCGTCAAAGCACGGCCCGCACCAGGTCGCCCAAAAATCGAGAAGAACGACCTTGCCGCGGAGCGCGGCGATCGTCTGCGGCTCGCCAGGAAACCAACGGTCTACGCTCGGAAGCTCGAAGGCCGGCTCGGCCATCAGCTTGTAATGCTTTTCGCGAGCTTTGAGACGGCGGATCGCGTCATTTGCGACTGCCTTGTTCGAAAAGACCTTGCCCGCTTCGATCAGAGCGGACATATAGCCTTCCATCGCGGCGGACTTTTTACCCTGGTCGATGCGGTAAACCAACAGCTTGTCAGTGGCGTAATAAAAAAGGTCTGAGGCTCCGACGCCGCCGGCTACCTTTCTAAGATCCGTAAGCGCGACTTCCGCCTCGGGGGCCTTATCGGAGTCGCGATAGCTCTCAAAAAGCAGCATTCCGTTGTCGAGGAGTTCGTCGAGCCCTCGGGCCTTTAGGCTTGGGTCGGCGAGCATCGACTTCGAGGTCCGATAGGCACGGTCGGCAAATTGGACCGCCTTCGCTGGGCTTTGAGCGGCCAGATATGCCTTTGCGAGTTCATTGTTCATCCGCGAGACTTCGGAAGCTCGCCGCGGTTCGTTTCCGTCATATTCTGCTAGGAAACGGGTGGCGTCCTCGAAGTTCTTCTGTTTTGCATGGATCACGACGAGGAGCGAACGTGCCGTTTGGGCCTTCTCGCCGACGGTATCTTTCCGGGCAAGATATTCCGTAAGCGAAGCGGCGGTCCGGTCGAGATTCTCTGAGATCCAATGAAGCAGTCCCTTGTAGTAAACGTCCTCGGTCGTGAGGTCGGTCCGCTCCTCAGCCGCCATCGCATACTTTGCAGCGAGCTGCTTCTGCTCACGCTCGGTGACGAGCCTAAGCTCTTCAGAATATGCGATCTTTTTCTGGGCAAATTCCTCGAACTTTTTGCGACGAAAGCCATTCGCTTCTTCATAAAGCTCACGGACAGGCCGTTCGCTTCGCTCGACTTCTGCAACCGGGCTCGCCGTGGGCCTTGCACGCCGCGACTGGGCGGCCACATCCGCGACGGCAAATGAAAGAATGATAAAAAATATAACTGCCGTTCTCATAAGGGATTACGATGCCGCAGCCTCCTTGCCCGATGCAGGAAGAAACGGCCGGGCGAAATCCGGTACCGAGCCCGCAAGCACCGCCTCGGCGATCAACTTTGCCGTTACGGGAGCGAGCAAGATGCCGTTTCGGTAATGTCCGGTCGCTACAAAGAGCCCGCGAACTCCGGGAACAGCTCCGATCAACGGCTCGCCTCCGGCCGCAAAAGGCCTGAGCCCTGCCCATTTATCAACCGGTTCGCGGCCCGCAAGCTCAGGCAAAAGCCGCTCCGCCGAGCTCCGCAACGATAGTACACCATCGGCCGTAACGTCGGTGTTAAAACCCGCGTCCTCGACCGTCGCTCCGACAAGGAGCCGTCCGTCTCGTCGCGGCACAAGATAGCCGCCCGCACCGTAAACGACGTGCCACAGGGAAGAAAAATTCTTGTATGCGATTACCTGACCTTTAACTGGAGTGACCTGCGGACACCGGTTTTGAAGCAGAACGGAAGACCATGCCCCTACTGCAATCACAACGGCATCAGCTTCAAAAATGCGTCCATTAGATCGTGCCCCGAAAGTCTCGCCATTTTTGATGATCAACTCATCGACCGGCGAATGCTCAAGCACTTCGATCGCGTTTCTTCGGGCAAATTCCGAAAGTCCCTGAACGAGCTTGCGGTTCTCAACCTGACCGTTGTCCCGACAAAGCGCACCGGCAACGATATCTCCGGAAAGCGACGGCTCGAGCTTTCGGACATCTTCGGCCGAAAGGAAATCAGCCTGCATTCCGGCGTTTTGCTGAGCCGAAAGACGTTCTCGAAGCTGATCGGCCTCATCGTCAGAGAACGCCGCACAGATCGTCCCCGTCCGGTCGAGTTCGATATCAATGCCGGTCTCATCGAGAAGTGCCGCCGCAAATTCGGGATACATCTCATTCGACAACCGGCAGAGCCGGTACATTGCATCGACCGTCTCGGTTTCGGCGTCCGGGGCGAGCATTCCCGCCGCAGCCCACGATGACTCCATTCCGGCCCGGCCTTTTTCGAGCACGGTGATGCGGCCGGCGCCGGCGATACGCAGCTCACGAGCTGCCGCCAGGCCGATAACACCACCGCCGATGATGAGGACGTTCATAAAGCAAAGAAATATTATAAGATATGGAGAGCTAAACTCGTATGAAACACAACATCGCATTGATCCCGGGAGACGGCATTGGGCCGGAGATAACCTCGGCCACGGTTCGTATCATTGAAGCAGCAGGCGTGGAGGTCGAGTGGTCAACGCACATCCTCGGCGCTCAGGCGCAGGAGAAATACGGCACGACGCTGCCGGATGACGCCATTAGCTCGATCCGACAGAATAAAGTGGCCCTCAAGGGGCCGATAATGACCCCGGTTGGGAAGGGGTTCACCTCGGTCAATGTGGGCCTGAGGAAGGCTCTTGATCTTTACGCCAACGTCCGGCCGGTAAAGGCTCTGCCGAACGTGCCTTGTCGCTACCCGGAACTCGACCTCGTGATCGTCCGCGAAAACACCGAAGGGCTTTATTCGGGCATTGAGCACGTTGTCGTTCCCGGTGTGGTTGAGAGCCTTAAGGTGATCACCGAGAAGGCTTCGACGCGGATCGCAAAATATGCGTTTGAATTTGCCCGCGATAACGGCCGCAAAAAAGTAACCGCCGTTCACAAGGCGAATATAATGAAGCTCTCGGACGGGCTTTTCCTCGAGTGCTTCTATAACGTCGCGAAAGATTTTCCTGACATCGAGGCGGACGACAAGATCATCGACAACTGCTGCATGCAGCTTGTAATGCGGCCGGAGCAGTTCGATGTTCTCGTAATGGAAAATCTTTACGGCGACATTCTCTCGGATCTTTGCGCCGGACTGATCGGCGGGCTCGGGCTTGCGCCGGGCGCGAACATCGGCGAGCAGGGAGCGGTCTTTGAAGCGGTTCACGGCTCGGCACCGGATATTGCGGGGCAGGGCATCGCCAACCCGACGGCGATCCTGATGTCCGGTTTGATGATGCTTCGCCACATCGGCGAAAATGACGCAGCGGAAAGAGCGGAAAAGGCAATGCTCGCGGTTTTCGCCGAGGGCAAATACCTTACTCGCGACCTAGGCGGCACGACCAACACCGCCGACTTTGCTTCGGCAATCATCGAGAAACTTCGTTCCACCGAAACTGCCGCGGCCTAAATAGCCGCAGGTTGGACCGGGTCGGCGAAATAAAAAGAGGTTGCGACGGATCGCAACCTCTTTCTCTATAGTTCCGCTGTCGTCGATGTCAATTTACGGGCATTCCAACAAAGTCGATGTCCAGCACGTTATCGTCGGCAGAGATCACCCGGGACGAAACCGGGAAATCGATGCCTTTTGCCCTAACTGAAACTAGGTAGCTTCGCCCCGCGGGAATATCGGGTACCAAATAGTGGCCGAACGAATTCGAAACGACCGGGACGCTTACTCCCGTACCGAGGGCCGTCACGGTTATCGATGATCCGCTTATCCCACGGCCTTCAGGATCGATTATCCGTCCTCCGATGACGATCGGAGCTGCGGTCGGGGCCAAATTAGCGAATACGACCTGCTCATTCGAATCCCCGTTCTCGCCGTTCGGACCGACCGCGGAAACCGCGAAATAATACCTCCATGACGGCAGGCCATTAAATGATGCACTGGTGGCATTAGCGCCGTAATCCAAGATCGAAGTGTAGTTTCCCGGGGTCACTCCATACTTGACCCTATAGCCGGTCGCTCCGGGCACCGGGACCCATGAGATGTTCGCCGTTTGGTTTCCGCCGCTCGATTTGACGATCATCGGTGAACCGAGGCCAGCACCGTATTCGACCTTCACCATCTCTGCCACGGACGGCACGCCGTTCTCGTCAATGAGAAACAACATGTAATAGCCCGGCGGTGCTATGTTCGCGTTTCGCGGAGCCTTGACCGATAGCCCGCCCTCGGCGACCGTAAACTCGAGTGGGACCCGTCTCTGTTCGAAATCGACCGAGTGCGTAACTGATGAGACCCGCATCATGACGACCTGTTCGATCGCCCCAGCATCAGGTGTCCCGACCGCAAATACCTCATCGAATTCTACTGCTGAGGGGGCCGAGTTGATCTCCGGCCGTGGAGCAAGGTTGCCCGACCCGTCCGAGTCATAAAGATATGGAGGCGTGAAGATCTCCATATTCTTTTCAAGGTATCCGACATTGAAACAGGTTCCACAGATGCCGCCGCCACCGGTCAAGACTCTACCGTCGGGTAGCAGCAATGCCGTAGAATGGTATTGCCGCTTTTGAGAGGCGTCACTTAACGTCGACCACTCGCCGCTCTCAGGGTCCCAAAGCTCCGCCGAAAGCACACTGGCATTGAGATCAACGAGATTCGCACCGCTGCTCAACCCGCCCGTTGCGAGAACCTTGCCATCGGGAAGAACAGTCAGATTATGTTGCCTTCTGCCGAACGCCATGTTTTCCGCCGTAACCGAAACTGGGCTTACGGACGGATCTCTGAAATCGACCGTAACAGTTTCCCGACGCGAATTCGATCCGCCGCTCGCAACAACGCGGCCGACATCATACATTGCAAAGGAACCGTATGATCGCCAGATTCCGTCGACCCGCCAACCGGCGCTTTGACTTGATCCTGCTCCCGCAGTCTCAAGGTAATACATCGGTGGATTTGGGCCGAAGTAAAATGCTTTGCCGTTAGGGGCAGCCTGTATCCAGGGATAGATCGGCATAGAAAGCGTGAAATTGCTAAGTGTCCGAAGTGTTCCGTCGGTGGCATATACTTCATGACTTGATGGGCCGCCGGAGGTGATCAACATCTCGCCGTTTGCTAACGGGGTTACAGAAGGGTACCAGCGCTCGAAGTGCATGTCCGGGCCAAGCGACCACAGATTGGTAACTTGATCAAAGAAATGCGTCCTTTTAATACCGTCGAGGTTCCCGTTCTTGTTTCCCCCAGCTAAAAAGGGGGTTCCGTCCGGAAGGTGGGCAAACCCGGCACAAAAGACGTTATGCCCGGTCTGGACATTATCTACATTAGAAACGAGATTGGTTGCCGGATCCCATACAGATGCCCGCGTGAAGTCATGCGTAGGGTAGCTTTCCGCCGGATTATCGCCAACAGAATCCCACATTAAGACTATGCCGTTAGGCAGCAGCATCACGTGGATCGGCACCAAAGGCAATTGATAGGTGGGCGACCATGAGCCAACCAAGTGCCCGTTCGGATTGAACTGACGTTCGGCCGCTTCGCCGTTCTTTGCCAGATTCTCCCAGTTTGAAAACTGCTCGAAGCTCTGCTGCAGTTCGAGGTTCAACCGGTCGAATCCTTTGAATCCGAAATCAGTTTGCCGGTGCTTTTCGATCTCAGCTTTTGAAGACTTGTCCTTAAGGTGGCCCTCATGAGGGTATGCGGGCAAAACCAAAGAGAGGAGAACGAGCAGGGCGCAGGAAAGCCTGCAAAGTGCGGGCAAACAACGAAAAAAACTCATAACAACTCCTCAGGCTGGGGGCAGCCTGAAAATGAAAAACCCACGGAGCAACGCTCCCGAATTTACAGGTGTCCGGAATGATACACCACTTATGCGAAGTTGTAAATACCTATTTTCGCCAGAATTCCTGAATCTCGGAAGATTTCAGCGATGCGGTGCTGAAAGGACCATCAGCGCAAGCAAGAGAAGAAAATACGGTACGAGGACCGCGGCACCGGGGTAATCCTTTGCGATCCGCTGGCCGAAGAAGAGTGCAGTAAGCGATGCTGCACCGAGAACGCCCGCGGCGAAAACGACGATAAGAGAACCGGTCGCGAGGAAATAGACAATGCCAACCGCCGCCGCGAAGCCGGTCGCCAGTTCCATCAGCGTTATCGTGGCGAGCATCATCGGCACCATCCCGGCCAGGAACGTCTTCGAGAAATGGCCGGTCAGCCACTCAAGATTGCCCTTCCAATCGAAGACCTTGTCGAGCGCCGACTGAATAAAAAGTATCGCGACAAAAGCCGCCGCGAAAAGGGCAGGGAGATTTCTGACAATGTCGTCGATGCTGATCATACCCGCGTTGAATACGCCCTTACTTACGTGCGGGCTTCCGCATTAGAGCCTCGATCTCGTCCGGGTCTTTCGTGACCTTCGACGTCAGGTTGCGGTTGCCGTCGTCGGTTACGAGCACGTCGTCCTCGATGCGGATACCGATGCCGCGATACTTCGCCGGAGCGGTCTTGTCATCCGGCGGGACGTAGATGCCGGGCTCGACCGTCAGCACCATTCCCGGAGCGAACGGCCGCGAGTGCTTCGCCTCCTGGTCGCTGAAATAGCGGCCGGCGTCATGGACATCGAGCCCCAAATAGTGCCCGACGCCGTGCATGTAATATTTAAGGTAAGCCTTCTTCTTTACGAGCTCAGACGTCTTGCCCTTAAGCAGCCCAAGCTTGACCATTCCTTCGGTCAGAAGCTCGATCGAATATTCCTGCCGCTTTTTCACGGTGTTGCCGGTTTTGGTAGCCTCGATGCACTTTAGCTGAACGTCGAGCACGACGTCGTAAACCTCCCTCTGCGCCTGCGTAAACTTGCCGTTGACCGGAAATGTCCGCGTGATGTCCGAGGCATAGCCCTTATACTGTGCACCGGCGTCGATGAGAATCAGGTCGCCGTCCTTAAGCGGCATATTGTTCTCAACGTAGTGAAGGATGGTCGCGTTGTCGCCGCCGCCGACGATGGAGTTATAGGCGACGCCGCTCGCGCCTTTGTCCTTCATATAGGCTTCCATCAGAGCCTCGACCTGGCCTTCGTTCATCCCCGGCTTTACCTTCTTCATCGCCAGGATGTGTGCCTCGGCGGCGATGTCGGCCGAGACCTGCATCAACTCGACCTCCTCGGGCGTTTTGTGGAGCCGCATTTCGCCGGTGATGATGGTCGGGTCGATGATGGTGTGCGGCGGATATGCCGTCTTGAGCCGGCGGACCCGCTGGCCCGAAAGGTACTGCAAGATCTGTTGGTCGAGAGCCTTATCGACCGCGAACCGGTAATACAACTTATCGTGGCCATCGAGCAGCTTCGGCAGGTCCGCTGCAAATTTTTCTATCGAGAACGCCCGGTCAGCGCCGTAATTCTTGACCGCACCCTCAACGCCCTGCCTCCGCCCGTACCAGGTCTCCATCAGCGGATCACGCGGCCTTACGTAAAGCGTGTAAGGCGATTTCTTGTTCTTCGGGTCGATCACCGCGATCGCGTCCGGCTCCGGAAATCCGGTCAGGTAATAAAAGTCCGGGTCCTGCTGAAACTTGAACTCCGTGTCGTAGCTCCGCGTAACCTCATGGGCCGCCGGGATGACCGCCACCGAATTTTCTTCCATCTGGTCAATGAACCGCTTTAGTTGCTCTCGCATATACCCGAAGTGTAGCCGAAACGGAAAATAGATTCCAGAGTTGCGAAGTTGCGGGGTTTTGAATCCTGGCTTCAGCCGGCCGTCGTGTATTCCGCATTCGGGTTGTTTCATTTTTTAAAAGTACTGAGTTCTTCAGAAACGGCTGAAAAAGGTGAAACACGTGAAACGGCTGAAACAAGTGAAACAATTGAAACGCGTGAAACGCTTGGCAGAGGCGGCGGCCGGGCGCTCCAAAGCCCGCGAGGTCCGCCCGCGGTGCCGGATAATTGCCCCGGATGCCTTTGATCTTATCGCCGCCGCCCATAACACCCTTGCCCTGAATGCCTGTAATATCGTATCGAATGCCTGTATGGGTATCGGGTTCGATACACATATCCGAGCCGCAGCACTCGCCGGCTCGCTGCCGCCAACCGCCAAACCCCAACCTGTGCCCGACACTCCATACCAAAACAAACGTAGCATAAACACAACATACGAGTCAATATACATCTTCTCGACGATCGAGGCTCTCTGACTCTCACGGATGTCTCGTTCGCTGCAAGGTAGGACAAAGGCGACCGCGGTTTCGAAAATCAAAACAACCCTGCCGTTCGTACGGGAACCGCTTTACAATACTCCGGTCGAGCCTCGCAACGGCAGCTTTCGCGACGAATGCCCAAACGCCGACCGGTTCTCGCCAATCGAAGATGCGGGCGAGACGTTCCGGGCATTCAATGCTGATTACAGCGGCCCGACGCCGATTGACGCAATTCAAAACAACCAAGAGTCCCGTGAGCCTCTAGCTTTGATCGGTAACAAGAAACGGGGGTAGCACGGGCCGACGTGAGCAACTCGATGTCAGGAATTTTGCGAAGGCTTAGACCAAATACGATCAGAATACGTCAAAACGAGGAAAATAACCGAATCGACTCCGAAGTTGATACAGGAACAATTATTAAATGCAGCGAAAATACAATATTAATCGCATATTAAGATTGATCGCGATTGGCGTATTCGTAGTTCCAATTTTTGCCTTAATTCAAGATTCTCTACTTAGTTCTAAAACGGCCGGGCAAAGTGGAGGACCCCCATTGTCCGTCCCAACAAGCGTTACCGCAACCAATGGCGATTATATAAATAAAGTCGGAATCAACTGGGACACGATCCGCGGGGCAACTCAATACCGCGTCTATCGAAACTTGATAAACGATCCGTTGACCGCGACCGAATTAGGCACTACGGAGGCCAGCTTTTTCTTTGACACGTCTGCGCCGATAAATCAGACCTTGTTTTATTGGGTGCGAGCAGAAAACATCTCCGCTGCAAGCGAATTGAGCGAGTCCGCTCAAGGATTGCGGCGACTGGGGACGGCCAACGGCCCACGTCTTCCACTAGAGCCGCCGCCAACCCCGACGGGAAATCCGATCACCGCAACGAAGATAAGTCTCGGCAAAGCGCTTTTTTGGGAAGAACAACTTTCATCAACTAAGACCGTTTCTTGTGGAACCTGTCACATCAATCGGGTCGGCGGCTCTGATCCTAATTCAGTGATCTCGAATCTTGAGTCAACAAATCCAGGACCTGACGCTACGTTCGGAACGGGAGATGACATTACTGGGTCTCCCGGTGTTCCCGCGAGCTTATCAGGCGGGGACTATCAATGGAACCCGAATTTCGGACTGAACAAGCAAGTAACAACTCGAAAGGCGAATGCGACCGTAAATGCCGCGTATGCTCCACTACTTTTCTGGGACGGCCGGGCATCGAATGTTTTTAGAGACCCAGTTACGGACTCCGTTCTTTTAGCTGCTGGAGCTGCTCTTGAATCACAGGCCGCGGGCCCTCCGCTTTCGGATGTCGAGATGGCGCATTCTGGACGAGACTGGAATCAGGCCGCCGCGCAAATCGCGAACGCTAAACCGCTTGCATTGGTGCCGAGCATGCCGGCGGCACTTGCGACCTGGATAAACGGTAGATCCTATCCGGAGCTTTTTGAAGAGGCATTTGGTACGCCTGAGGTGACCCCGGCACGCATAGCGATGGCATTGGCAACGTACCAGCGCGTCCTTTACTCAGATCGAGCACCGGTTGACCGATTGTTCAGCGGTCAGAATACGCTGACAGTTCAGGAGCAGCGAGGGCTTAACGTATTCAACGGAGCTAACTGCAATGCATGCCACGGCGGAGGGCGATTCACCAACGATGCATTCATATATATTGGCGTTCGCCCGGTTCTGGACGACCTCGGCCGTTTTGCGCAGACAAGCCAAAATGTTGATCGCGGTGCATTTCGGGTTCCGAGTCTTAGAAATGTTGAACTTAGGGCCCCATACATGCACAACGGTCGGTTCGGAACGCTTGAGGAGGTAGTTGCGTTTTACAACCGTGGCGGCGATTTTAATGCACCGAATAAGGCCCCGGCGATGGTGCCCCAAGGGTTAACCGCTCAACAGCAAGCTGACCTCGTCGCTTTTCTTAAGCGACCTTTGACCGATGAGCGGGTTGCCAACGAGACAGGCGTTTTCGACCGTCCGGTTCTTTATTCGGAATCAAACCGCGTTCCGGTGGTTGCGGGAACGGGTCGAGCCGGTGCGGGAGGGACAGTTCCGAAGGTGATTGCGATCGAGCCGCCGCTTGTAGGCAATCCCAGCTTCACAGTGGCTGTAGCCAATACCGTACCCGGTGCTCAGGCAGTCCTCGTCATTGGGGAGGACGATCCAGGCGTCGGCACGTCTATTCCTGCGATCGGGTCGTTCGCGAGAGAAACTACCACAACTAACAGCAGCGGTACGGGAATCGGGTACGGCTCCGTAAGCATTGCCATCCCCGATAATGCCAACCTGATCGGACGAGTATTCTTCGGGCGATGGTACATTGCCGACCCGCTCGCCGTAAACGGTTTTTCGGTATCTCAGGTTTTTCAGTTCAAAATCTTTGGTGAGTCGGCAAACACCTCCTCATCTGAAGCGATCTTTGATTTTGACGGCGATGGGAAGACGGATATTTCGGTGTTTCGGCCGGTTGGTGGAAGTGGATCGGAGTGGTGGTATTTGAGGTCTTCGGATGGTGGGAACCGGGCGTTCGCCTTTGGCAAGGCGACTGACACGATCGTGCCCGCAGACTTTACCGGTGATGGAAAGACGGATCTTGCTTTCTGGCGGCCGGCGTCGGGCGAGTGGTTTGTCTTGAGGAGCGAGGATTCGACGTTCTTCGCGTTCCCGTTCGGAGCGGCGGGCGATGTGCCTTCGCCGGCGGATTTTGACGGCGACGGGAGGTCGGACGCAACGGTGTATCGGCCTTCGACGAACACTTGGTTCACGCTCCGTTCTTCGGACGGGCAGGTGGCGGCGACGCCGTTCGGCACCGCGGACGACAAGCCTGTTCCGGCGGATTACGACGGCGACGGGAAAGCTGATGTTGCGATCTTCCGTCCAACGGGCGGCTCCGGCGGCGGCGAGTGGTGGTATCTGAGATCGAGCGACGGAGCCAATCGCGCTTTCGCGTTCGGGTCGGCGACTGATCTTACCTTGCCGGGCGATTACACCGGCGACGGCAAGGCCGACCTGGCATATTTCAGGCCATCGACCGGCGAGTGGTACGTGCTTCGCAGCGAGGACTCGAGCTTCTATGCGTTCCCGTGGGGAACCAGTGGCGACCTTCCGGCACCGGGCGATTACGATGGCGACGGCAAGATCGACGCAGCGGTCTTTCGGCCGTCGAACTCGAACTGGTTCGCGTTGAGATCAACGGCCGGCCCGCTTATCTTGCAATTCGGCACGACCGGCGACCGCCCGCTGCCGAATGCGTTCGTGAGATAAAGTAGTCAGAAGTCAGAAGTCAGAAGTCAGAAGCCGGAGACGTAGGGTGACCGCGTCTCCGGTTTTTGCTTTGAGTGAGGACACAGGCGGAACCCGGTCGGCGACCAGGAGGAGAAAGGAGAAGGGAGAAAGTAAAGCTTCGGTTTCTTCTTTTCCGCTTTTGTGTTTGATCGGGTCGTTAGTCGGTCGGTTAGGAAAATAGCCAGGGAAAAAGAAAAGAAGAAAACGAGGGATCTCAGTTTCGGATTCACCATTCACCACTCACCATTCACCATTCCAACAGACACCCTCCCTACAGGTCGGGTTTCTGCCTGTGTGGTTGAAGGGCGGGGCTCGGGCGTGGCCGGGTCTGCGGGGTGTGTATGAAAAAAATAAAATGAATGAGTGTTCATTCATTTTGCGTTTTTGTGTTATACTTTTCGCACTTTTGGAGGTTATGAGCGTGGATACACAAATGGCAAAAGAGTATGTGAAAGGCGGCGAGTTCTTGATCGCGGAGCAGACGACCGCCGAGGTTTTTACACCGGAGGATTTTTCCGATGAGCATCGGATGATCGGCGAGACGTGTCGCGAATATATTGACAACGAGGTCGTGCCGAACCTGCCGGCCCTCGAGAATCACGCCTGGGAGGTTGCTCGCGACCTGCTGAAAAAGGCGGGCGAGCTCGGCCTTCTCGGGGCAAACATTCCCGAGGAATACGGCGGAATGGAGCTCGACCAGACGACCGGAGCGATCATCGCAGAAATGGTCGGCCGCGGCAGCGGTTTTGGCTCGACCTACGGAGCGCAGACCTCGATCGGGCTCTTGCCGATACTTTACTGGGGCTCGGAAGAGCTGAAGAAAGAATGGATACCGGGCATCATCTCGGGCGAGATCGTTTCGGCGTACTGCCTGACCGAATCGGGCTCGGGCTCGGACGCTCTCGGGGCCAAGTGCGTCGCAAAGCTTTCCGATGACGGCGAACACTGGATCTTGAACGGCGAGAAGATGTGGATCACCAACGGCGGCTTTGCCGATGTCTATCTCGTCTTTGCCAAGGTCGATGGCGAGAAGGAAAAGTTTTCGTGCTTCCTCGTGCCGCGGTCGGAAAACTGCCGCCCGGGCAATGAAGAGCACAAGCTCGGCATCAAGTCGTCCTCAACGACCGCCGTTATTCTCTCCGATGCGAAGATCCCGAAGGGCAACCTGATCGGCGAGGTCGGCGACGGTGCGAAGATCGCTTTCAACGTGCTCAATGTCGGCCGATTCAAACTCGGAGCTTCGGTAACGGGCGGAGCAAAGCTCGCGATCCACGAATCGGTGCGGTACGCCAACGAACGGCATCAGTTCAATAAGCCGATCTCTTCGTTTGGTGCGATCAAGCACAAGCTCGCCGAGATGGCGATCCGGACGTGGGTCGCAGAATCGATCACATACCGGACGGTCGGGATGATCGATGCTTTGATCGGCGATGGTGCCGATAACGCAAAGAAGCTTCAGTCGATCGAGGAATACGCTGTCGAATCGTCGATCAACAAGGTGGCTTGTTCCGAGTCGCTCGATTATGTTGTCGATGAGATGGTGCAGATCTACGGCGGGTACGGCTATTCGGCCGATTATCCGGCAGAGAAGGCCTATCGCGATTCGCGCATCAACCGCATCTTTGAAGGCACGAATGAGATCAACCGGATGCTGATTCCCGGCCAGTTGATGAAGCGAGCGATGAAGGGCAAGATCGGTTTGCTGCAGGCGGCAAAGGCTCTGCAGGACGAGATACTGAACCCGCAGATGTCGTTTGACGAAGACACAAGCCTGCTCGCGGCGGAAATGAAACTTGCGGCAAACGCCAAGAAGATCGCCCTGATGGTGCTCGGCACGGCGGCCCAGAAATACATGATGGCTCTCGCCGAACAACAGGAAGTGCTGATCAATTGCGCCGACATCATTATGGACGCCTACCAGATGGAGACGGCGATTCTGCGTGCAAAGAAATACGCTGAAAAGAACGGCGAGGACGCCGCCGGACGCTACATAGACATGGCAGGCGTCTATTGCAACGACGCCATCCAGCGGATCGAGGCGAAGGCGAAGAACACCATCGCAGCCATCGCCGAGGGCGACGAGGGCCGCACGCTTCTGGTCGCACTAAAGCGGTTCACTAAGAACAACTCGCCGATCAACACCATTGCCGCCCGCCAGCGGATCGCCGATGTGATGATCGCGGCGAATACTTACACCTATTAGGTTCGTCTGAACCGTTCGGAGACTTAAAAAGCGTCCCCGGCTATCGAGCGTATGCTCAATAGCCCGGGACTTTTTGATCGCAAATGCGCCGAAAAATTTTGCCATGGGTGACAAGTCCGATAGACTCAAAGTATGACGTCGCAATATCGAGTTGAACGATGGAACGAGCCGTATGCTCCGGACGTGGCTTCGCTGAGGTCTCGCCTCACCGCGGAGGGCTATTCTGTCTTTCAGTGGACCGATCTTCCGGGAGCGGAATATCCGCAACACGCCCACGCTAACGACCAAACGCACTGGGTAGTTTCCGGAGAGATAGAGCTTGAGGTTGCGGGAGCGGGAAAAAGTATTCTGGCTGCGGGCGACCGCGACTTCATGCCCTCGGGCACAGAGCACACAGCGCGGGTTATCGGCGATGTCCCGGTAATCTACCTCATTGGTGAAAAGGTCTGAACAACAAAAGAGCGGTGGGTCGTTAAGCCCGCCGCTCTTCCTCCCCGGCTCGAAATTGTCATCGGTTTAGTTCCGACGATAAACGCGTTCGTACCTCTTCGTCTTCGGGTTGATCTTGTATGTATAGACCGCTCCCGCACCGCCTCCGGCTAACGCTCCCCAGGCAGCTCCCTTCTTGCCGCCGAGCAAACCTCCGACGATCGCTCCGGCGCCGGCGCCGATTCCTATGTTAATTAGGTTGCGGTGACGCTGGTAAACATTCTTTTTCTTTCCGTACGTTCGTTCATAGCGATCATTGTCGCGATAGCGACGCGTCTGTGCGTCTGCAGACGAGGCAAAAAACGGAACCATCACGGCCAACATTGCCATCATCGAAATTGCTGTAAGAAATCTTTTCATAACTGTTTCCCCCTAAAAACTTGGCTATGGAGGAAATGCCCTCCTTGCCCTATTCCATGGTGCAAAGGCTGTGCCAGAAAGCAAAGTCCCAATGTGTGCAACAATTTAGCAGAATCGCACGTCATTTGCCCCTCGACCTCCGGGCACGAAAACAAGAGGGAACTCAACGCTTTGGTATGCGGTGCAAGGCAGCCGACAGCCGCATGTTTCAGCGAAAGTTTTCGGGTGTGTTAAAATTGCCGTCGAATGCTCAAGAGCGACATACACGAGCGGACCTGGTTCTTTGATCTTGAGTGGGTCCCGGACGCCGCAGCGGCGAAGAAGTTATACGAACTGCCCAATGACGTGACCGAGCTCGAAGCGATCCAGAAGCTCTGGGAAACGGCCTCGGGCTATTCTGCCGATGTGCCGCGGCCCTTTGTAAAGTATCTTTTCTCGCGGATAGTCTCAATAGCTTTTTTGTCGCGTAATGTTGTTTTTCGCGATGGTGAGCAGCAGATCGAATTCGGCATCCACTCGCTGCCGAAGCTTCCGACCTTACGAGAGGAACACGACGAGGCGAGCATGATCGGCAAGTTCCTTTACTGGATCGGCGAGCGGGAGCCGCAGCTCGTCGGCTTTAATTCGCTCGAATCCGATCTTCAGGTTATCATCCAGCGAGCATTGATAAACGAGGTCTCGGTGCCCTCGTTCGCTCGACGCCCGGCTAAGCCCTGGGAGGGCCGCGACTATTTTGATTCGAAGAACAGCGAATGGCATTTGGACCTGATGCAGCGGTTCTCGATGCGGGGCGGGATGGCACCGAAACTGAACGACCTTGCGGTTTTGTGCGGCTATCCGGGAAAGATCGACGTTGCCGGCGATCAGGTAGTTGACCTCTGGCTTGCGGGCGACGTGAACCGCATCGTCGAATATAATCAGACGGACGTGATGAACACATATCTGGTTTGGCTGAGGGTCGCTTATTTTTCCGGAAAGATCAGCGAAGAAAGCTATTTCGCTGAACAGGACCAATTTCGCGAATTTCTCGCTGCGGAAGCAGCCAAGGAAGGCGGAGCGCATATCACAAAGTTTCTTGAGATGTGGGAGCCGTGAGCCTAGGTGAAACGCATTTTGCTTTGGCAACGGAAGCCTGGATTTCTGCACCACATTATTTGAATTGACAGCGAGAGTATCGATTTGAGCAGCGACAGACCAAATCAGGTGATGACAGCAACCGTTTGCACGGCGTGCGGGACTGCCGCATCGGCGGGGGGCGAGAAGTTTTGCCTTGTCTGCAACAAGCTCCTTTCCGAGGACTATCAGCCGCTCGATTCGCTTCGTTCTTCGTATGGGCTGCAGCGGCAGGCTTTGCAGATGGGAGACGCGGGCGTTATTTCGGCTGATGAACTTTTTGCCCGCAGGCCAGAGAACAACCTCGCTGAGTTTTCTTGGGCGTGTTTTGTTTACTCGCTGGTGCCTTATCTCGGGATTATTTTTGTGCCGGTTACTCTGCTCCTTGGCACTGTGGCGGGCATTTCATCTATCCGGCATGCGGACAAGAGCGGAACGCGGCTCGGCTTTGGAATGGTCGCGGGAAGCATTCCGGTGCTTGCGGTACAGATTCTACTTTGGTGGCTGCTTTACCTTATCCCGCAGCTTGGCCACGGCCCTTCGATGTAAAAATGACATCTGTAGCAACAGTTATCGGGTCGAATTCTCATCTCGAGTACATCGCCCGGCTGAAAAAACAGAAAGAGACCGAAGGCGGCCGCTTGCCGGGCTTTGGTGATTTTGTCGAGATCGCTTCGGCGGGGATCTTGGCGGTCGGCGTGGTCTTTGATACCCGAATCTTTAACCCGGAGATCGCCGGAGCCGGACAAAGGATCGGCGCCCAACCGGCATTTGCCGCGAGCGTCGGTGAAGCTACGGGAGAAACGGGCCATTTGCTTGGGATTCTCGTCGTCGGCTATCGGCCCGAAGAAAGTGGGATTTACGAACAGCAGCCGCCGAAATTCGTGCTGCCGCACGGAAGCGAGGTTCGGCTGATGGCGGAAGAGCGGTTCCGCGAGTTTCACGCGGCCGGCGAAGGCGGCGTTCGGGTCACCTACACCGGTAAGGTCTTGAAGCACGCCGGAATGCTCGGCCAGCCGCTGATACAGGCGATCCTGCAACGGCTCGGAGACGAATTTGGCGAGCGGCAGGCTCCGGCACTTTCATTGATCGATCGCTCAATTGCCTGGCGCGAGGCCGGGATCTGACCAACGCTCATCACCCAACCATGATCGAATTCGCAACGATCTACAACGAGAACTGCCTTGAAACGCTCGGCCGGATGCCGGATTCGTTCATCGATATGACGATAACGAGCCCGCCGTATGACGATCTCCGCGACTACAACGGCTATCACTTTCCGGTCGAGGAGATCGCAGCGGGGCTCTTTGCCAAGACGAAGGAAGGCGGAGTTGTGATCTGGGTCGTCGGCGACCGGACGTATAACGGCAGCGAGAGCTTGAGCAGCTTTGAGCACGCCTTCGCATTTCGCGAGGCAGGTTTTCGCGTCCACGACACGATGATCTATGCGAAGAATAATCCCATTCCGAGCGATTGTGGCAAGCGGTATCGGCAGGCGTTCGAATATATGTTTTGCTTTGCGAAGGGCCAGCCCGGGACGTTCAACCCGCTGACGGTTCCGATCAAGCAGGAGAAGGCGTTCAAGTCGTTTCGCATAACGAAGGTCGGCCGCAACGACCTTGCCCACGACCACGTCGCCCCGAAAGAGCGGAAGGTCAACAATATTTTTTTCTACAACGTCGGCACGTCATCATCTAAGGACAAGATCGCATTCGAGCATCCGGCAATCTTTCCGGAGCAACTGGTAGAAGATCAGATAAGAACCTGGACCAACGAGGGCGATACGGTTTACGACCCCTTTATGGGCAGCGGAACAACGGCCAAGATCGCCGGGCTGCTCGACCGGAAATGGGTCGGCTCGGAGATCTCAGCCGAATATGTAGCGATAGCGGAGCAAAGGCTCGAGATCCATCGAAAGGATGCAATGGCATTGAGCGGCGGGGCGTGACAACCATTTCCTCTGCTCGCGCGTCTGATAGCCGGTACGATCAACTTGAGGTAAATGTATGAAGAAGTTGTTTGCAGTCGCCCTTCTGTTTGCGGCCGCGATCGGTGCCGCGGCACAGGTCAGGCCGGCGGATGCTGCCCAGCCAGACCGAAAACCGGCGGCTCCGCAGTCGTTCGAAGCAAAATACGAAGGCGGTATGTTCGGCTACGGCAAGAAAGAGACGGGAACGCTTAAGTTTGACGACATTAACGAACGCATCGTGTTTCATGGAAAAGACGGCAAAGAAAAGTTCTCGATCGGCTTTCAGCAGATCAGCGTCATCTCCCCGCAGTCGCGTTCGGTGACATCGACGACAGGGAATGTCGTCCGCAATATTCCGCTTCCGGGTTCGGTGCTCGGCGGACTGATCAAAGAGAAAAAGCGATACATGATCCTCCAATTCGCGGATCGCGATGCCGACGTCAGCGGCACGGTCAGCTTTAAGCTCGACAATAAGGACCTGCTCGATTCGGTCATCCAAACGCTCGGCGAAAAAGCGAAAATGACGCAACGGGGCGATGCTTATTACCGTCCTCGAACGGTTCGGAACGAGATCTAATTCATATCGCCGAAGCGGTGCTGGATGATCGCGGTTAGGGCGATCGCGGCCGTTTCGGCTCGAAGTATTCTGCCGCCGAGTGTGACAACGGCGGCTTTTTTCGTTTCCGCAAGCTCAAGCTCCGCATCGGCCCAGCCGCCCTTTGGTCCATAGATCAGCGTAAGCGGCACCCCCGACGGGATATCCTCGATCTTTTCGCCGCCAAGCTCGCTAAATAGAATAACTCGGCCGTCTTCGGCACGGTCAAATACCTCTGAAAAAGCTATCGGCTCATCCACTTTCATCAGCACCGCACGGCCGCACTGCTTTGCGGCCCCAAACGCGATCCGACGCCAGCGTTCGAGCCGGCGGGTAGCGGCCGAAGCCTTTACCTCCGTGCGGTTGGTAATCAGCGGGATGAGCCGCCGGACGCCGAGCTCGACGGCCTTTTCGACGGCGAGGTCAAACTTCTCGGCGGGCGTGACTGCGGCGGCGATGGTGAGGTCGAGCGGCGACTCCAGAGCAGACGGCTCGACACTTCGAACGATCCGCAGCATCGCTTCACGCTTTGTGACCGAGGCGATCTCGGCCTCGTATTCTTGGCCTTCGCCATCGAAGACATTTACAGCTCCGCCAACGCCAAGCCGGAGAACGTCGCGAAGGTGATGGGTCTCGCCTGCATCGAGCCGGGCTTGCCCTTCGGCAAAGTTTTCGGTCGGCGAATAGAATCGATGCTTTGTCATGATTCCTTTGTGGTCAAAAACTTCGCGGCGTAGTCGGCCGAGGCTTGCCGCATCTCGATCCAGTGCTCGAAGACCTCGGGCGAACCGAGCCAGATCGTCAGCCACTCGGCAAGCTCTTTCCGCACGCTCACCGGCAGCGGGCGAAGCCGCGAGCTTTCAGCGCCGAGAAGTTCGTCCTTCTCCTCGATGGCAAGCTGACGAAGCAGGCGAAGCCCGTCGCGGTCCTTGCGTTCGGTAAACTTTCTGCGGAGATTCTCCATCCGCCGCAGCGACGACCGAGCACTCTCAAGCCCGGTTAGATCGAAAAGATCGCGAAAGGCCGCATCGTACGGCCGATCCTCGTCGCGCTCGATGTGCAGTTCCATTAACTCTGCGTGGCGGAGCTCGGCGCCTTCATCGGCAAGCAGCCGGGCGATGACCATTACCGGATCGACCGCCTGCGGGCCGAAGCGTTCGCGGACGGCGGCCTCGATCGCCTCGAGTTCGGGCCGGCCGATGCTTTCGCAATCGAGGCGTTCCCAGACCTCGATGATCAGATCGGTCTTGTTTCGAGCGGTCTCCATCTGTCGGGTCACCGGCACCTATCGCATAAGCGTTTCGATCATCTCAGAAGAAGAATGGTCCTTCGGGTCGCCGACGATGGCGACGCGGCCGCCGATCGAGAGAACGACATCGCGTTCGGGCACATTCGCTTCGGTATAGTCGGTTCCTTTTGTGTGAATGTCGGGCCGGATCGCGAGGATGAGTTCGGTGACGGTCGGCTCGTCAAAGATCGTAACGGCATCGACCGAACGGAGCGATGCGATCATCTCCGCTCGCTCGTCGGCGGGAACTGCGGGTCGCCCCGGCCCCTTCAACATAGCCACCTGGCGGTCGCTGTTGATGCCGACGACCAGCAGATCGCCGAGTGCTTTCGCACCCGCGAGATAACGAATGTGGCCGACGTGGAGCAGGTCGAAGCAGCCATTCGCAAGCACTATTGTCCGACCCGTTGCCCTTTGATCGGCAACGAACTTGGTCAACTCTTCGCGGTCGAGAATTTGTGCGGGAGCTGTCATAGTTCGTCGTTCGCGGCGGCCGTATGCACGGGCTCCTCGGCGGAAAGCGAGGCGGTCAATTCAGCAAGCGAAACGGTCGCGGTTCCGCGTTTCATAACTACGATACCGCCGGCGTGATTTGCGATCTCGGTTGCCCGGCGAAAGTCGAGCCCGGCCGCGAGGGCCATTGTGAATACGGCAATCACGGTATCGCCCGCACCGGTTACGTCAACGGGCTCGGTCGAGCCGACGACCGGTATCTGTTCGAGCGGCCGGCCCGCGACCGAAAGCAGCATTCCGTTTCCGCCACGGGTGATGAGCAAAGCAAGGCAGTCGAGCCGTTTGCGAAGATCATCGGTGGCTTCGGGCTCAAAGCCGCTCCCGATGATCGCCTCGGCTTCCTCAAGATTTGGCGTTGCGGCGGTTGCTCCGCGAAACTCGGCGAGCCGATAGCGCGAATCAACAACGATCGGGATTCCACGCCTTTCGGCCGCAGCAAGCAGCTCGGCGAAAAGATCCGTATCGACCGCACCATAGCCGTAGTCCGAAACGATTACGGCGTCCGCCTGCTCAACGGCAGCGATCGCGAGGCTCCGAATTGCGGATCGATCTTCGTCGGCAAGCCCGCGGCGGTCTTCGTGGTCGATCCTAAGCACCTGCTGACGCGACGATGTGCTCCGCCCGGCAAGCACGCGGGTCTTGGTCGTTGTATTGAAATTTGGGGAAGCGAGAATTGTCGTGGTCTCGACACCGAGCGAAGCAAGCTCGCCGAGAAGTTCTTTGCCGACCGGGTCTTCGCCGACGACGCCGACCGCCATCGCGACGCCGCAGAGCGAGGCAATGTTCGCAGCAGCATTTGCCGCTCCGCCGGGGAAGGTCTCGGTCAGTTCGTGCTTTACGATCAGGACCGGAGCCTCGCGCGAGACTCGGTCAATGGTGCCTCGAAGATAGCGGTCAGCAACCACATCGCCGACGACCGCGATGCGGAGCCCCGCGAACCCATTCAGATTTTCGTGTTCCGGTTCGTTCATCAGTCAGCCAACAAAATACTACCGCAAACGGAGCAAAAATAAAGAGCCGGGTACCAAAAGGAACCCGGCCCAAGGTTTGATGAATTGCCGCTGACTAGTGCGTGTCGTAGCTCGCAACCGGGAAATCGTTGGGCGAACCCCATTGATTTACGCTGAGCGAGAGGTCCGTGCTATTCAGCACGAAAAACTGACCATCGGTGTTACGCCAGATCGCGACGTCGGTCTTTCCGTCGCCGTCGTAGTCGCCCTGAACAAGAAGGTCTGAGCCTGTCAGGCCGAACGAATAGGCGTTGAAGTCGCCATCTGAACTCCGGCGAATGTACCAAACGAGGTTGGCGTCAGGAGTTGAACCTTCGCGGACGACCGCATAGTCGGTCTTGCCGTCGCCATCGTAATCACCCGGGACGACGAGGTCATTGCTGATGCCCCACGGGATGATCTCGACGCCGCCGTTGCTCAGGGCAGCATAAAATGTGGCCTGCGAGGTTGGGGTTGCACCCGGCCGTTGGATGGCGAAATCGAACTTGCCGTCGCCGTCGTAATCGCCCGGTGCGGTGAAGTCCGTCGCAATGCCAAACTGGAATGCGGTAAAGCCTTGGTCAGATGAACGGTAAACGTACCAGATCATGTTGCCGTTCGTTCGGCGAGCGACCGCCACGTCCGTTTTGCCGTCGCCATCGTAATCGCGGGCGACCGGCTCATCACCGCTAATGCCGAAGGTAATGGCATTGAAGGTGCTGTCCGTGCTATTCAGCCAGTACCAGACGCCCGTGGTATCACGCCAAACGGCAATGTCGCCTTTTCCGTCACCATCATAATCGCCGGGCGTAACGAAATCTTCGTTCGCAAGGCCGAAGGTCTGGATCGAAATACCGCCGTTGCTGAGCAACGAATACCAAGCGTTATTGCTCGGCCTAAATACCGTGTAGTCGGTTTTTCCGTCTCCATCCACGTCCGTCGCCTCGCGGAGCGTTAGCTGCGCGATCGATGCGGTTGTCAGAACAAAAACAGCCAGCATCGTGCACGCGACCCGACCGGCGAAATGGTAATTTTTCATCATCAATTCCTAAATATCCGAATGCCTGTTGAATTCTTGATATGGCTTTCGTCCGAATCTAATACTATACAGTCTCGTAAGCGGGCGTTGCAAGACAGAAATCTTGCTCCCGAAGACAATCAAACAAGCATTTCGGACGTGTTTTCAAATAATTCTGCTTTTTGACGCCTCAGCCGGCCAAATAGTTGGTCGTGGCCGAAATTATTTCGCTGTGCCGCGATCCTGAACAATGGTCACGGACCGGCCACCGATCTCGAGCGTCGAACTACGGCTGATGACCGGATTTACGCTAATAAAGACGTCGACCGTTGCCGAACCGGAAGTCTGGTCGCGGTCGAGAACGCGGATCCAGCGGCTGTTCGAACGGACCGGAAAGTCGCAATTCGGCGATGTCTTTAGCGTAAAACTAATGAGCCCGCCTTTGGTCGGGATCTGCCTTTCGAGCGGGCCGACGTCGGCCGTGCAATTCGTCGGGTTCTGCAACGCGGCGGCGGCATTGAGCCTTCCGGAGGTCTTCACGAGGCTTGCCCAATCTGGCAACACATCGACGCTATTCATCAGGGTTGCCTTGAGCGAACGGGCATCAAGCGTCGGGTGCTGTGCGGCAAGCAAGGCGGCGACACCGGCGACGTGCGGAGCGGCCATCGAGGTTCCGCTCATGCCGCCGTAGCTCGAATTCGAGCCGTTGGTCGTGCTGTAGATCCCGGCACCAGGTGCGGCAATGTCAACCGAGATGATCCCGTAATTTGAAAAGCTCGCACGGGAATCGATGCTTGTTGAGGCAGCAACGTTCAAAATGCTCGGCGAATCGTAGCTGCCGGGATAGAACGGGAGGTTATCCGTGTTTCGGCCGTTATTTCCTCCTGCAAAGACGTTGAGGACTCCGGCATCGCCGAGAGCGTCGATGGCGTCTTTGGTCGCCTGATCGTACCCGCATGCCTCGGCACATCCGCCATAAGAATTATTGGTAACGCGGATGTTGTGGCCGGCGAGCTTCATCATTCGGACGTAGTTATACGCGTTGACCAGCATCGCCGAGGTCGTGTCGTTTGCCGCCTGGCTATAGATCTTGATCGGCATTATGCGGACGTTCCAGTTGACGCCGACGATGCCTATCGCATTATTTCCGACCGCCCCTATAGTGCCCGCGACGTGCGTGCCGTGGCCATGCTGGTCGGCCGGGTCGCTATCATCAAAACGGAAGTCCCAGCCGTGGACGTCATCAATAAATCCATTACCGTCGTCGTCGATCCCATTTCCGGCGATCTCGCCGGAATTTACCCAGAGGTTCGCCGCGAGGTCTTCATGGCCAAGCCGCATTCCGGTATCAATGACCGCGACGATCACGGTGTTCGAGCCGGTCGTGATGTCCCAGGCGGCCGGGGCCGAGATCTTTGGCAAGCCCCAGAGCCCGGCGTTCGAATATTGCGGGTCATCGGGAAGAGCGGTTAGTTCGTAATAGAAGTTTGGCTGGGCGGCGATGACGGCGGGAAGCTTTTTGTATTGTGCAATGGCCGTCTCGACGCTTTGGCCTGCGGAAATGCGGATACGCTGCCAACCGGTCTGGCCGAGGCTTTCTAAACTGTATGAGCCGAGCCGGTCGTGGACCGAAGCGATCGCCTCGCTCTCAAATGAGGGGTCGAACTTGACCAAAACCTCGTCCTTAACAAATCTATCGAAACGAGCAGGAACCTGTGCCGTAATGTTAACGGCAAAGACGAGTAGAAATAGTTGTAAGACGAAAAACCCTTTTTTCAAGATGAGAAACCTCAAGGGCAATGATAAACCAACCATCGCCCGAAATTAAAGAAAAATCGGCGATCGGGCGGGCATTTATCGGAAAGTGATTGAAATTGAAAGGTAAATGATGGGGCGGCTAGTGGGAATCGAACCCACGACATCCAGAACCACAATCTGGCGTTCTAACCCCTGAACTATAGCCGCCATATGAGAATCTCAGATCTGCGGACCTGAAATCTCGACTTTTCGCCCCCGGCAGGACTCGAACCTGCGGCCCACAGCTTAGAAGGCTGTTGCTCTATCCGGCTGAGCTACGGGAGCATATCAAACAGCAAACCGAAATCTTATCGGCTGCGGAGGGATTAGTCAAATTATTTTAGGATTCGGTAAATGACAAAGACCAGCAGGCCGACAAGCATTGGATAAAGGGTGAGAGCGGCCATAAGCCACGCTTCTCGGGTAAAATGTCCACTAGGCCGCCGCACTCTTTCTTTCACGAATCACGGCGAGCATTTGTTCGAAAACTTCATCCAGATCGAGTTCCGAGGTGTCGATCACCTCGGAGCCTTCCGGTATCTGCAGCGGCGAGTCGTCGCGAGAAACGTCGCGTTCATCGCGTTCGTTTATCTCGGCGAGAGTTTGTTCGAAGGTCGAGGTCCGGCCTTTCCCTTTATCTTCTTCAAAGCGTCTGCGTGCACGTGCGGCGGGCTCGGCGGTGAGAAAGAATTTCACGTCAGCATTTGGGAAAACGACGCTACCAATGTCGCGGCCCTCGAGAACGCATCCCCGCTCGGCCCGCTCGCCCATCTCCCGTTGAAGCTCGACCATGCGGCGGCGGACGGCGGAGTTTGTCGAAACGCGAGAGGCTGCCTGGGCGACCTCGAGCGTTCGGATCTCGGCGGTGACGTCTGCTCCGTCGAGCAGAACCGTCAGGTTTTCGGAATTGCCGGTGAGATGGATCGATGCGGCCGTGATCGCCTCGGCGACACTCGTCTCTTCCTCAAACGAAATACCCGCCCGGAGGACCGCAAGAGCTCCCGCACGGTACATCGCACCGGTATCGAGATACAAGAGGTCAAGCTCGCGGGCGAGCATTTTGCCAAGAGTCGATTTACCGGCGCCCGATGGGCCATCGATAGCGATTATCATCGAGATAATTCTACCGAAATCGCCGGGAATGTCATTTTGCCGTTAACGCTTGCGGAAAACCTGAACCGCTCGGTCGGGATAATCGGTGATTATGCCGTCCAGATCGAACTTGCTCATCCGCTCTAGATCGGCGATCTCGTTGACCGTCCACGGCACGAGTTTCATCCCTTTTTCACGGCATAAAGCTACCAGCTTTTCGTTCACCAGCGAGAAGTGAGGGCTGAGCGTGTCCGGAACAAAGGTCAGCTTTTCGAGCTTGCCAGTCAGGTCTTCCGTCGGGCCGACGAGAAGGGCGAGCGGAATAGCCGGTGCCGTTCGTTTCAGTTCCTGAAGCGGGCGGAGATCAAAGGACTGAATGATGACGCGCTTTTCCAGGCCGAATTTCTTCACATCAGCGAGAACGAGCCGAGCGAATTCATCCGGAGCCGGATGAAAAGTTCCATCGCCCTGCGGTGCTGATTTGATCTCGATGTTATAGCGGACCGGCGCGAGCTTATTATCCTTTACAAATTTATCGACCGCCTTGAAGAGGTCCGTCATCAGCGGCTTTTGAACCTTCATCGGCTTCTGATCGGGAAAGCCGACGTTGCCGATGCTACCGACGTCGTACTTCTTGGTCTCGGCATAGGTCATCTGATAGATGTTGTGATCGCGTTCGGTTTCTTTTGTGATCGGCTTACCATTCGGAGCGGTCGAGATCAGGTGGGAAAACCAGGGCTCGTGCGAGACCAAAACTTTCTTGTCCTTGGTGATCACAACGTCGAGCTCGAGCGTGTCCGAGCCTTGCTCGATCGCGAGGATGAACGACGGAATCGTGTTTTCCGGCAGATAACCGCGGGCTCCGCGATGGCCTTCGATCGAGACGGCCTTTTTGCCTGATCCGTTGATCTTCATTTGGGCGAAAGTTGGCGGGTTGATGAAAGCGGCGAAACAAAGGGCAGCCGCGAGCTTTAACGAAGAACGATTTCTGAACATTCCACAAAATTGACACTCGGGAGTGAACTTAAGGTTACAGGAAAGTTCACCCGGCCAAGATCGAACCCAATGATGCGACCGCGACATCGATCTGCTCGCTCGAAACGTCGCAGTGCGTCACCATTCGGATGGCGTTGCCGAAGCCTATGGCGAGTATGCCGTTATCTTTGAGCTCGGAGCAGATCTCAGCGGACGTCTTGCCGGTGCCGGCGATGTCAAAGATAACGATGTTGGTGACAACTCTTTCGACGACGATCGAGGTGCCGGGCAGCTGCGATATGCCTTCGGCCAATCGGCGGGCGTTGGCGTGGTCTTCGTAAAGCCGCTTTGGCGATTCCTCAAGCGCGATCAAGCCGGCGGCGCCAAGTATGCCGGCCTGCCGCATTCCACCACCGAAACGCTTCCGCCAGACGCGGGCTTCTTTGATAAAGTCCGTCGACCCTACAAGCATCGATCCGACCGGTGCTCCTAGCCCTTTTGAAAGGCAGAATTGAACAGAGTCGCAGTGGCGTGTGAGCTCGGCGACGGACGTATCAAGTGCAGCAGCCGCATTGAAAATACGTGCCCCGTCCATATGAACCGGCAGCCCGAGTGCATGTGCCTTTTCACAGATCTCGGCGCAATGCTCGGCGGTCATTACGCTTCCGCCAGCGAAGTTGTGCGTGTTCTCAAGGCAGATCAGGCCGGTCGGGCAGGAATAATACGGCTGGTCGATGTGCAATGCCGAAGCGATCTCATCCCAGGTCAGATGGCCGCTGCCATCGCGGCTCTTTACGGGCCGCATCATCACCCCCGAGGCGATCGCTGGCGTGCCCATCTCATAATTAAAGATGTGACCGCGTTCTTCGATGATGACCTCGTCGCCGGGCCGGGTATGGAGCTTGACCGCGATCTGGTTGCCCATCGAACCGGTCGGCACAAAAAGAGCCGCCTCTTTTTCGAAGATCTCAGCCGCTCGCTCCTGCAGGCGATTGACCGTCGGGTCCTCGCCATAAACATCGTCGCCAACTTCGGCCGCCGCCATCGCCCGCCGCATCGCATCGGTCGGCTTTGTCACTGTATCGCTTCTTAGGTCGATCATCTTGGTCTTTCAAGATCGCTGAGTATGCACGCCTCACCCAGCGGTTCAAATCAAAGTATCCGCCACCACGGAACCGCCAGCACGTCCGGGGTTATCCATTCAGTTTTTTCCCCGGCGTGGATCAGCAACCCGGAACGTACTTTTTCCTTTTGAGTTTGACGAAAGGCCCGAAGATGCCGAGTATCATCGATTCGCGGCCGAGTATCTGATTTATCAGAGATCAGTCGAGGTAATGTAAATCTATTCACACTATGAATGAAATTCATTCATGGTGTGAACCGCATTGAATAACTAAAACAAAAGCTGCGAAAAGTCTCCGGTTACGATCTGAGATTAAACCCCGAAGGACCAGGTGGCCAGGGGCCTCATTTCGAACAGATCTCAATCGCCCTCCGAAAAACATGGTAAAACGCATTAGCCGTTTCTTTCTCGTCGAACGTGAACCGTAGAGTTTCTCCCCAAAGTGATTTACAAAACTGGTTGTCCTGATGCGACCTGATGCCGATCAGGACGTTCTCGCGTTCACGAAATTTCCCCCGCACCATTTCAAAAAGCGATGTGTTTGTCACACGAAACATTATTCGCCATGTACCAAAAAGTTTCGCTTTCTCAGTTTTCCGAGTGTGTCGAAACGGCCTTCTGCCTTTCTTGAGGCTGATATCAGAAAGCTGGACAACAAGCTCGCCAAAATAGGTTTTGTTGGGGTCAGTGCCTACACGGACATCCCTTAACCTCACCATTTCCGGGTTGTAGCTGCCCGACAATAACTTAAGAAGCTGCAGGTCTTCATTTCTAAGCGTTAGCTTGCAGCCAACTAGCGACTTAAGCCGAAATCCTTGTGAAAATGTAGCTTCTTCAGAAAGGGCAGTGTCGAACAGCTGCGTCGCATCGAATTGATCGTCGGAGACCTCAGTCTCAACACCGATTCGAGCGTTGGCGAGGCCATTCGAATCAAGCCAATTGATTAGTTCCTCCACGCTTGAGTTCTCCGACAGCCCATCAGGTAAGGCCGGTGTTTGAGCCAACGCACCGATCTGCAGTGCGGTGAGCACCGACATGGCCAAGGTCAAAATCGGAAATCGCAACATAAAAAATGAGTTCAGGGGGCAGCAAGCTCTTCCAGATCCCATCCTGCTCGTTTTGCTCCCGCTGTATAGGCAGATTCAAGAAAATCAAGCACGGTTGCCTGCGGGTCCGAGGCGCTTCGAACGTCGTCGTACATCAGCAAAGCGAGGTGGGCACCGTTCGCTTCGGCCCATTTTGCGGCCTCAGGTGTTAGAGGCTCATCGGCGAGGCCGGCGGGTTCGGGGGCGACATAGGCATAAAACGCCGGGGCGGGAACGCGGTCATCGCCGAACCAGAAACCGAAGCTGATAACCTCGTGCGAATAGGCCTCGCTTTCGACGCGGTTTGCCCCTTCGCGGACGGGAACACGCTTTCCGGAAAACCGTGTCAGGGCAAGATCGAAGCTGTGCCAGAAAAGATGCACCGGTGTCGATTTTCCGACAAAGCGGCCGCGAAACTCCTCGAGCACATCATCAACCGCGACCAGCGTCTGATGAAACCGGCTGACGTATTCCTTGTCGTAGGCGGCGTTCTCGGTGTCTTCGGGGAAAGGCGTGGTTGACGGCGCCTCGTAGGGGACCGCTTTGATCTTCGGCTCGATGCCGAGCTTTGCGAGATTCGCAAAAACACTGCTGTAGAAATCGGCGACCGAAAGCCCGTCATAGAGAGCAAAATCCTCGCGGCCTCCGCGGCTGGTTGTGATGGCCAATCGGTGATCGATAAGATCGAACTCGATCTCAAAGCTGCCGCCTGAATAGGGAATTCGCCGCGTCGTCAATCCGCGTGACGAGACATAAAGCGGCACGTGCCACCAATGGTTGAGCCGCGGGTGCATTGCCAGCCGGATCTTGCCGACGATCTGACAATAAAGATGAAGTGTGTTCTTGGTCGGCCGCCAGGCCTCGAGCGGTATCTCCGGAAAAAAGTTCACGTTTTTGCCCTCGCTTAATCTGTGGTTTTTATAACGAAATTATACACAGGGTTCTAATGCTCGGCCCCGGAAGACTAAGCATCGGGTTCGATCTTTTCGACGCGGCGTTCGTGGCGGCCGCCTTCAAAATCGGCAGCGAACCATGCCTTGACGATGGCCGTTGCCTCGTCCTCTGAAACGAAACGAGCGGGCAGAGCAAGCACGTTCGCGTTGTTATGCTCGCGGGCGAGCCGGGCGATATCCGGCGACCAGGCGACGGCGGCGCGGACGCCTTTCACCTTATTCGCAGAGATCGCCATTCCGGTGCCGGAGCCACAGAATAGCAGGCCTTGTTCGGCCTCGCCGCTCGAGACGCGTTCAGCGACCCGGCGGGCAAAGTCAGGATAATCGACCGATTCGGCCGAGGTTGTGCCGAGGTCGTCATACTCGATCCCAAGCTCATCGAGCGTCCGTTTCATCTTCTCTTTTTCCTCAAACCCGGCGTGGTCGGCCCCGATGGCTATTCGCTTTGTCATTGTCCTAGCGTTATATCACCAATCGAACGGCGGTTGCAATCGAGGCCCGCTGGCGGAAATTGGTTGTTAGCGGCGGTGCAATCGCCTATAATCCAGACAAACCGACGGCGGTCACCGAAAGGATGCGAAAGCGTTTTCTCACCATCTTTATTACACTCGCTGCTGCGGCGGCCGGGTTGCCTGCGCTTGCTTATGGGCAGGACCTTTTGCCGGCACTTGTGCGGCGGGTCAAGCCCTCGGCGGTTGCGATCGAGACCTTTGACCAACGCGGGCAGATCGTCTCCCGCGGGAGCGGCTTCTTCGTTGCTGCGGACCGCGTTGTCACCAACCGGCACGTCATCGAGCGGTCAACGCGGGCGGAGATACAGACGGTTGACGGCCGCAAGTTTCGGGTCCGCGGCGTGCTTGCGGTCGATGGCGAAGGCGATCTTGCGATGCTGCAGGTAGAGATACCGGCGGGAGTTGCGGTGCCGCTGCCGGTGACGCGGTTTGTGCCGCAAGAGGGCGAATCGATCGTCGTTGTCGGCAATCCATTTGGGCTTGAGGGCTCGGTCTCAAACGGCATCGTCTCCGCGGTGCGTGAGATCGCCGGCTATGGCCGCATCATCCAGATAACGGCGCCGATCAGCCCGGGTTCGAGCGGTTCGCCGGTCGTGAATATGTATGGGCAGGTGGTCGGGGTCGCGACTTTGCAGGCCGCCGAGGGCCAGAGCCTAAACTTCGCGGTGCCGTCGGAGCGAATTCTCCAGATGCGGATTTCCGAGGCGCGCAGCTTTGCCAACCTGACCGCCGAGACCGAGCGGAACAAGCGTGCGTCGGCCGAACGCTTTTATTCGCAGGGGGTTGTGCAGCTCTCGCGGGATGAATATGCGCGTGCGTTGCCGTTCTTTGTTAATGCGGCCGAGGCCGATCCGAGCTATGCCGAGGCGTGGTATCAGGCCGGCTATTGCTATGGCGTGCTTGGGCGGCACGACGAAGCGCTTCGTGCCTCGCGGCAGGCGGCGAAGCTCCGGCCGGATTGGGCTCCGGCCCATGTAAACATTGGGGTTTCGAGCTATGCGGTCGGGCAATTTAAGGAAGCCGCCGAGGCTTACAGGACGGCGATCCGGCTTAACGACACAAGCCCCGATACGCAGTTCGCCCTGGGCTTAAGCCTTGGGCGGCTTGATCAGCCAGAAGAGGAAATGCTTGCCTATCGCCGGACGCTGCAGCTAAAGCCGGACCACGTTGGGGCGATCGAGAAGCTCGGCGAGTCCTATCTAAAGACAAAGCGTTGGGCGGATGCGGCGGCGATGTTTGAGCAGCTAAAGTCGTACAAGCCCGAGGCCAAGACCTTCAACTCGCTCGGCGAGGCGCTCTATGAACTCGAGAAGCTCGACGACAGCCTGATGGCCTTTAACAGCGCCGTTGGCTACGACCCCGATTTTGACAAGGCCCGCTTCAATCTCGGCCGCACCTATGTCAAAATGGGCGACCGCGGCATGGCCATGGTCCAATACGAAATACTCAAAAATGCCCGCTCCGACTGGGCCGATCGGCTGTACATTCTCATCAATCCGTAAACCGGAGTTGCGAAAGTTGCGAAGTTGCGAAGTTGCGGAGTTGCAGAGTTTTTCGGAGTTGGGGTCATCGGACGGCGGGTGAGAAGCGAACTCACGGTCATCTACGAACTCTGAGACAGCCTCGCACACGGGCTGCGGCTAGCCAGAAATAGGGGAAAATTCCGGTTTGTTGGGGATGGTCGGGGTGTTGTTGGGCGAGGTCGGGGTGTGGTCGCTGGTGCTCGGGGCGTGATCGGGTTATGGCAGCTTGCGGTGGCCGATGGCGGTTGTTTGCGGGGCGGTTGGCAGGCTCGCGAGACCTGGATGGCGCCGCCAAACCAGCTATCCGGCGATCGCGATGGCCCAAACGGTGACCAAGCCTGCTGACGAGCACATCAAACGAGCATTTCAACGAGCCAGACGACGAGCCACTTACCAAACAGCCTACGAGCAGCGACGAGCCAACAATCAACTTGAAACAGTGTGCCGCTCTTGACACGCCATTCGTTTCATATCATACTACGACCGTATGATATCCACAACGAAAAAGCATATCCGTCGAAACTGGCAGATCTTTCCAAACGACGACCGGCTCGGCCGCTGGTGCAAGCTTTACGCGACGCTCAACCGCGACGGCGATATCATGATCAGCCGGTTCACACACGAAGCCCTCGGCTCGCCGGAGTGCGTATTGCTCTTGTTTGATAGCGATGAGCGCGTCATCGGGCTCAAGCCCGCCCGCGAGACACAAAAGGACGCGTTCCCCGTCCGCCCACGCGGCAGCTACGGCGGCCGCCGCATCCGTGCCTATCGGTTCTGTCAGCGGCACGCAATAAAGATCGACGGCACCGTCCGCTTCCCGCGCCTCGAGATAGACGCCGAAGGCATCCTCATCCTCGACACCAAAGACATCGAATACTTCAAGATCCGCCGCCGCCCTAAACCACGTCCGTCGCGTAGCGACCCGGTGAATAGAGCCGTGGGTTAACCTAGAAGAAGGTTCACCCGTCGCATAGCGACGATGTGAATATAGCCGTGGGTGATAACCCACGGAGGGATGTAGACAACCCACCACGGGTTCGTGATAGACGTCGTTCACGCCGCGTAGCCGGCGGTTGAATGCTCTTAATCCAAAAGGTAACGTTCGTCGTATTTGATGCCGTGTTTTTCCAGCAGCGAACGATACTCTGACTCGAATGTGCGTTTTGCGTGGCGTTCGCGCTGCCGTTTAATGTAATCGACCACGGCCGGAACGGCGGAATACGAAACGGAAAACACGCCGTATCCATCTTGCCAGCCGAAATTTTCCATTCCCGGGAACTCCCGACGGATGCCGTATGACGAATCGCCCTTGATCGCCTTGGCGACTTGGCTCGGCGCCATCGTCGTCGGGCAGCCCGTAAGCGCGTGCACGTGATCATCAGTACCGCCAATTTGGATCGGAGCTATACCGTGACGCTTCGCAACGCCGCCGATATATGCCCATATCCGCTCTTCGATCTCTGGGCGAATGATCGGCTCCCGATTCTTTGTGCTAAATACGAAATGCAAATATATCTGCGAATATGTGTTTGCCATTTTTTGGGGGTGTGTTGATCCGTCGCTGACGCGACGCGCGTTGTTTGCGACCTTACCGTGGGTTATCACCCACGGCTACTTTCAAGCCATCGCTCCGCGATGAAGCAGATAAAGACTACACACCGCCTCCGTCTGAACAAAATCGGAACAATTAAAATTATTGCCCAAGAGGTCCCGTCGCAGAGCGACAATGTGAATGTAGCCGTGTGTGAAACCCATGGTGTTCCGCCGTCGCAGAGCGACGATGTGAATGTCGCGGTGGGTGACAACCCACGGAGACGGTGACAACCCACGGACACGGAAAAATAACGCCACCGTCGCGTCAGCGACGTTTCGACATTCGGCGGGTTGCGATTAGCATTTCGATATGTACAGCCGAGACAAGCGATCGCCGGTGCCGAAGAGCGAGGCGACCTCGCGGGTGATGAGTGCCAACCGCGGTCGCGACACGGGCCCGGAGCTTCTTCTCCGCCGGGCGCTTTGGGCCGCCGGCCATCGCGGGTATCGGCTCCATTACAAAAAGGCACCCGGCCGCCCGGATATCTCCTACGTCAGCCGAAAGATCGCCATCTTCGTCCACGGCTGTCGCGTGTCAGTAGCCCGCACGTAAGTAAGGGCACACCTCGGCGATATTCGATTTTGGACTATTGAATTTCAATCGATATGGTTTCACTCGATGATACCTATCAAATTTGAAAAGATTGTTCGCTCGGCGACCTTCCAAGAACTCTGGGCCTCACGCGAGCCGGATTTCAAAGCTCTCAACGAAATCCGCACGCTGAAACGCCACGGAATTTCGGCGACGCATGAGCGGGGCGACGACGATACGTTTCGCGTGATTGCCCAGGTGACCGAGGTAAACGAAATAAATTATCTGGTGTTAAAAAGAGGCTTTGTAAAGGTAGTCGAAAAGCCCGCGAAGAAGCCGTTCAGCGATGCTGTAAAGACCATTTTGAAGCGGCCGCGAAACGGCCCCGGCGGCGGCATTCCGCTGACACTCGGCGAAGTCGCCATGCTCTTCCTCGACGGCTACGCCGGTGACCATCCGAATCTTCTTAGCGTCTACTCAAAAGGCTATGGCGAGGGGCCGTGCTGGCACGGACTCACACCCGACGACGTCCTCGAAGACGCAAACACCGCCTTCGTCTGGACAAAATGGGAACCGATTGAACTCTGGAACGACTCCGACTAAATGACTTCAAGTCCAATGTCCACTAAGAAGTTGAACGTTCCATCGTAGAAATGATGCGGACGCGTTGTGTCGCTATCATCCCCAAATGGGACGAAAATAACCATCCCTTGCCGAGCTCGCGTAAGTAAGACCCTATAGGTGTTTCTTAGATATAGTTGTTCGATTTCGGAGTTCACATTCTTCCAGGTGCTTCCTGAGAAATTCTGCGGTGTCCATGTCGCGTCATCGAAGTGCAAATCGCCATCCCAGCAAACTCCTATCCAATCTAATTCTAAACCCTGGATGTCAAACTCGGTCGCCACGTCTTCGAGAAAGTAAGATGATCTAGTGTCTTCCTTGCCCTTTAGGAACCAGTCAGATGCTTTTATCTTATTCTTAACGAAAATTCCGTGAGCCTTCAGACGTCCACCTCCGGACGAGGCAACGAGACCAATTCGGTCAGTTCCGCGAGCCACTTTACGAAGCCATTCTCTAGCCTTATCAATCTCTCGGGTTAGAGCAATCGGATATCCTGTCTTCTTCAATTGGCTATAAAGATTGCGAGCGGCATTGAAGTTCGCGTCAAGAACAGCTTCGACGAAATCTGAGACCTTATCCGATCTGAAGGACCGAATTGGCATTTTCAAATGTAACGACTCCCGAACATGACCATTCAGCCTAAGCCATTCCTTGAGCTCTGTGTCGCTAAGATATACGTTACTTTCTTCGATTGCTGATGAATAGAATAGCTTCCACTTGGGAAAATGCTCCCTGACTGCCCGAAACCACTCTTCTATACCCGCTTCACCATCGTGGATCTCTTGTCCACCGCCTACAAGACAAACGATCGTGCTAAAGCCCTCATGCCGGTCCATTTCACCTATCAAGAATTGCGGTTCGGACTTATCAAACCCGGACTCGATAGTCGGCCCAAGGTAAGACCGTAGCTTCTCACGTGTCCATGCACGCTGCGATTCATCAAAAATCACTACACGTTCTGCAGGAGATGTGTCGCCGCCCATCTGAGCTGACCGAAACTCATGAATTGCCTGAACGATTGTTGACGCCCAAGCGTGAGTTTGACCAAGCGTTAGCGGCTCAACTTCCCCTCCAGGATTTGTCGGATCATTTGCAGCCTCAATTTCTATTCGATTTCTCGTCCAACGATCTCGACTCAAGGCTTCGCGGAGAACCTGAACCAGCGGTCCATTTCCCGACATGTATGTAGCGTGCCTTTGTCCCGTTTCCATATTGCGAATTGCAATATTCAACCCGGCAAGTGTTTTACCAGCCCCTGGTACGCCTGTTACAAAACATATTGACTTGTGGCCGCTAACGTATGCCTCATCAATAATTTCTTGAATGCAATCGGATGTTGTAGCGAGATTCGCAACATCATCTGAATCCGTACGTGCAATTTCCTCAACCTGATGACCAGCGTAAAGAGCCTTGGCTGCCTCAACTATCGTGGGCGTTGGCATGTATCGTGCACGCGACCAGGCTTCAGAATCCACCGGCTCGCCCCGCTCAGCGTCTAAGCAAAAACCGAGGACACTGTCTAGATTTGTTGAATTTGCATACACGACATCGTATGTGAGGTCGAGATGTTTCTTTAGAACTGATTCGCGATGAGGTGCGTTGGTTACCACGAGTATCGGAATTAAAGCTACGTGATGACTCCCCTCGTGGAAATTTTTAAGGTCAAGAGCGTAGTCGGTGACCTGGTCGATGGCAGATCGATCATAAGCTTCATAACCAACCTTAAACTCGATGACAAAAACGAGGTCATCAAAAATTAGAATCGCGTCGACACGCTTCCCCATTCGGGGAATAGAGAATTCGAAGAATAAATGCCCTTTCGTAAAGCCTGCGAGTTTTGATTTCAATATAGCAATCTGGGCCGTCCATGATGCCTTAAGCTCTGGTGTCAGAGTTTGGAAACCATGTTCTCCTGTCAGCAATCCAAAGATGCGCATTGCATCGTCATCGAGGAACTCGGCCACTGAGTTTGAATAGTAGAATCGTGCCACAGATTAGATTTCTCTCTTGTTGTCCTCGAACTCACAAAGCTTCGCTACAGACATGGAAAATGTGTCTGCGAAAACTCCGATGTTGGCTAGGGAGATGTTGCGTTCGCCGCGTTCGATCATGCCGATGTAGGTGCGGTGGAAGCCGGTTAGTTCGGCAAGTTGTTCTTGGGTTAGGGCGCGGGCGGTGCGGAGAGAGCGGATGCGGTCGCCGAACTGTTTGAGCAGCTTTTTGTTGATGGGGTGCGGCATTATCGGGAGGCGGACGCGGGCGTCTGCGTTCCGTCAAAGGCTATACGCATTGTATGCGGCGATCAACAGACAATTAGTAGCATTTATGAATGGTGAATTGTGAATGGTGAATGGTGAATGGTGGATTCCAGATTCCAGATTCCGGATTCCGGATTCCGAATTCCGCGTTGGGAGATACGCCCTTGCTTACGCGCGGGCTTCTGCATTCGGACTACTGGCTTCTGGATTCTGGATTCTGACTTCTGGCTTCTGAATTCTGACTTCTGGGCGCAAAAAAGAGGCAAGCTGTGGGGGCTTGCCTCTGGGATGATCGGGTTAGGATCTAGTAACGATCTAACGTTTAATGGTTTCCCTTAGTATTCAAAGTTAATTAACGAATAGCCGTTGAGCTCGGTCCGGTCGAGGTGATCATGAACTGGCTTCCGGCTTCGAGCCGAAGGTTGTCACGTCCCTGGATAAGAACCGTACCGGCACCGGCACCTGCACCGACTCCGGCGCCGATCGCGGCACCGCTGCCGCCATCAACGATGGCTCCGATAAGAGCACCGAGGACAGCCCCGATACCTGCACGAGTTGCCGTACGCGGGCGTCTGCGTTCCGTCAAAGGCTATACGCATTGTATGCGGCGATCAACAGACAATTAGTAGCATCTGGAGAAGAAGTCAGAAGTCAGAAGTCAGTAGTCAGAAGGTCGGATTCCGGATTCATCGTTCATCATTCGGCCACGCCCTTGCTGACGCGCGGGCTTCTGCATTGGCGCGGGCTTCTGCATTGGCGCGGGCTTCTGAATTCTGGCTTCTGAATTCTGGCTTCTGACTACTGACTACTGGCTTCTGGCTTCTGAATTCTGACTTCTATTAATGAGGCTGGCGGTGAAGCCGGCGCCGAAGCCGTTGTCTATGTTGACGACGGTGACGTTCGAGGAGCAGGAATTGAGCATACCGAGCAGGGCGGTGACGCCGCCGAACGAGGCTCCGTAGCCGATGGAGGTCGGGACGGCGATGACCGGGACGCTGACCAGCCCGCCGACGACCGACGGCAGAGCGCCTTCCATTCCGGCACAGACGATGACGACGCGCGAGGCCTGGAGCCGTTCGCGTTCGGCGAGTATGCGGTGAACGCCGGCGACTCCGGCGTCCCATATGCGCTGGACGCGGTTGCCCATTGTCTCGGCTGTCAGCGCGGCCTCTTCGGCGACAGGGATGTCGCTGGTGCCGGCGGTGCAGACGGTGATCTCGCCGGTGCCGAGGTCGGTGCGGTCGCGGAAGACGCGGATGAGCCGAGCCTCTTCGTGCCACTCGGCCTCGGTGTGGATGTTGCGGATGAGCCCGAAGACCTCGGGCGTCGTGCGGGTGATGAGGACGTTCGGCGAGCGAGCGACGATCCGCTCAAAGATGCCGGCGATCTGCTCCGGCCGCTTGCCGAGCCCGAAGATCACCTCCGGAAAGCCCTGCCGCGCCGCCCGGCCATGATCAACGCGGGCATAGCCGATGTCTTCAAACGACAGATGCTTGATGCGTTCGGCGGCGGCTGCTTCGTGGAGACTGCCATCGCGGACCGACGCTAAAATTTTTAGAATCTCTGTTTTATCCATTAGCGAATTATTAGATTAGCAAATCGGCCGCAAACTTGGTTAAGATGCGGGGTATAGAATTATGGAATTGACCGTCGGGATAACCGGTGCCTCGGGCACGATCTATGCACACAAGACGCTGCAGCTCTTGGCGGCGAGCGGCGCCGTGGAGCAGATAAACCTCATAATGTCCGGGACGGCGGCAACGGTCGCCCAGGTCGAGATGGGTGTAAATCTCAAGGATCCGACCGTGCCGAAGATAAACGAATGGCTCGGCCTTGAGCCGGAGTCGCGGCTGATACGCTTTTGGCGGCTCGATAATCTGGCGGCAAAGCCGTCGTCGGGTTCGCACAAGCAGGCGGGGATGATCATCGTTCCGTGCTCAATGGGAACCATCGGCGCCATCGCGAGCGGGGCGGGTGCGAACCTCATCCATCGCGCGGCGGACGTCTGCCTGAAAGAGGGCCGCAAGCTCGTCATCGTCCCGCGGGAAACGCCTTTCAACGCCATCCATCTCGAGAATATGCTGCGGCTCTCGCACGCCGGTGCCCGCATCCTTCCCGCAAGTCCGGGCTTCTATCACCGTCCGAGTTCGATAGACGAACTCGTCGAACATCTCTGCTTCCGGATACTCGATCAATTCGACATCCCGCATTCGAAGCGGTCGGTGTGGACGGGAGAGGAAGTGGAGAGTTAATGGTGAATGGTGAATGGTGAATGTGGGAACTCTCCTTTTAATTAATAATTAGAAATTAGTAATTAGTAATTGAGAACGACGGGGATTGTGAATTGTAAATCGGTCGTTTGTTAATTGGAAAAGATGATGAAAGCTGTAGCGATATTTTGGGTGATGGTGTTTGCCGTGGCGGCAGCGGGGCAGGAGCGGTTCGTGCGGCCGGTCGATGAGGCCTCGCAGGATGCGTCGTTTCTAGCGTTTCGCACCAAGCTGATCGCGGCGGCCGAGCGGAAAGATCTGAAGTACGTAATGGGCGTGATGGACCCGAAGATCCAGCTCAGCTTTGGCGGGCATGAGGGGCTGAAGGGCTTTCGCGAGCTCTATACTAAGGAAGCCGACTTCTGGAAGGTATTTCTGCCGGTGATCAAGAACGGCGGAAAGTGGCTCCGCGAGCGGGGCTCGCCGAAGATCTTTTCCGCGCCGTACTCCTTCAGCGCTTTCCCGGATGACCTCGACGGCTTTGAGCACAACGTCATCTTTGGCAATAACGTCAACATGCGCGAATCTCCGGCCATGACCGGCCGCGTTATCGAGCGGCTTTCTTACAACATCGTCCGGATAACGGGCTCCGAACCGGCGGATACGGATAAGATGGCGGAGTGGTTTCGCGTTGAGACTCTCGGCGGGAAAAAGGGCTGGGTGAAGAGCGACTTTGTCCGCAGCCCGCTCGACTTTCGGGCCGGGTTTGAAAAGAAACGCGGCGTGTGGAAAATGATCTACTTCATCTCGGGGGATTGATGTCGGATACGGTCGAGCGGTTCTCGAACCGCGTTGCAAATTACGTAAAGTACCGGCCCGGTTATCCGGCAGAGATGATGGACTTTTTCCGCGAGGAGTTGGGGCTTGCGGAAGGCAGCGTGGTCGCGGATGTCGGCTCGGGCACGGGGCTTTCGGCTCGGCCTTTTCTCGAAGCGGGCTGTACGGTTTACGGCATTGAGCCAAATGCGGCGATGCGAGCGGCGGCTGAGGAATTCTTGGCGGAGTTCCCCGGGTTCAAGAGCACCGACGGCACCTCGGCGGCGACGACGCTAGGCGATGCCTCGTGCGACCTTGTCATCGCGGCGCAGGCGTTTCATTGGTTCGAGCCCGAAGCGACGCGGGCGGAGTTTCGGCGGATATTGAAACCCGGCGGATATGTCGCGTTGATCTGGAACGAGCGGCAGCTTGATACGACCGAGTTTTTGCGGGAGTACGAAAAACTGCTGCTGAAATGCGGCCGCGACTACGCCGAGGTGCGGCACGAGCAGATCAATGAAGAGGTGCTCGGCGGCTTTTTCCGGGCGGAATTTGGACGGGCGACGTTTGCCAACCGGCAGGTTTTCGACCTAGCCGGGCTACGCGGCCGGCTGCTTTCGTCTTCATACATGCCGGACGAGACCGACCCGGCATTTCCGCTGCTCGAAAAAGAGCTCGAATCGCTGTTTGCCAAACACAACGAAAGCGGTAGAATAACAGTTTTCTACGACACGAATGTCTTTTACTCAAGGCTTTAATATATGAGTTCACAACCCGAAAAATCTCCCGAAACCAGGACCATCAGCGTTGCTCACTCGCCCGATTCGGACGATGCATTTATGTTCTACGGCCTGGCGACCAACAAGCTTGAGACCGAAGGGCTCAAGTTTGAGCATGTCCTTAAGGACATCCAGACGCTTAACGAGGACGCGAAGGTCGGCGTTTATGACGTAACGGCCATCTCGTTCCACGCCTACGCTTACGTTTCGGACAAGTACGCATTGCTGCCGCACGGTGCCAGCATCGGCGATAAATACGGCCCGATAGTAGTGGCAAAAGAGCCCCGCGACCCTTCGGAGATCGGTAAAATGAAGATCGCCGTTCCGGGCGAACTTACGAGTGCCTATCTCGCATTGCGGCTCTATAACCGCGATTTTGAGCACATAGTCGTGCCGTTTGACAAGATCATCGAGGCGGTCCAGCGGGGCGATGCCGACGCCGGTTTGCTGATTCACGAAGGCCAGCTTTTCTATAAGCAGATGGGGCTCGACAAGGTGCTCGACCTCGGTGAATGGTGGTACGAACGCACTGGCCTGCCGCTGCCGATGGGAGGCAACGCGATCCGCCGCGACCTCGGGCCGGACCTTATGCGCCGCGTCTCGAAGCACCTCCACCGCAGCATTCTTTACTCGATGGAGAACCGCGAAGACGCACTCGCCTATGCAATGCAGTTTGCCCGCGATATGTCGCCCGAACTTGCCGACCGCTTTGTCGCGATGTGGGTCAATGACCTGACGCTTGACTACGGCGAACGGGGCAGGGAAGGCGTCCGCCGCCTGCTCACCGAAGGCGTAGAAGCAGGCATAATCCCGCACAACGTCGATATCGAATTCGTTGATTAATATGTAAGAACCGCCTGCGTAAGCGGGCGGTCAGTTCGCTCGCTTGTAAATTGCCACTAGCTTTAGATAGTGGACGGGCATTGGACATCACACTGGCTTTAGCCGAACCCGATCAACAAGCCGCATTCATTAGTTGCTTTAGCCCCATATCGGGCTAAAGCCCGGAGTGTTTTTATTGCCCAATTCCACTAGCTAAAGCTAGTGGCAATTGAAAGATCTTGTGGCATTTGGGGCTTGGGTTTTGCATACTTGAATCTGAGCTTTCCCATTACACGTAAAAAGCTTCTAGTTCACTTTTATTTTTTGTGCCTACCGGTTTGTTTGGAGAGATTTTATGAGATCTAAGGGTTTTCGGACGCTTTTGTCGTTTGTTTTTTCGTTTGCATTGATCGTTCCGGCCGCCACGGTCGGGCAGGTCTTAACCTTTGACCAACGAGCGGAGGAGATGAAGCTGGCGGCCGATCTTAAAGAACGAACAAGCCGTTCGACCGAAGGGTTGGTCGAGGAACGCCTTGCGGATGGCAGCGTCAAGGTCCACCTTCGCGGGCGGTTTCAACATGTCGCGTTGGCAAATCTCGGGCGGGACGGCCGCCCGACGGCGAGCTGCGTCTCAAGCCTCAAGGAAGCAAATGCTTTCCTCGGTCGCGACCTTGAGACCGGCAACCTTATACCGAACAGCCCGCGGAGCTTTGACCCCTTTGCCATCGATTCCGCCGACTACGGGATGTCGGACGAGGAAATGCTCTTTTACCGCGAAATGATTGCCCGCTACATTGAAGCGGCGGAGTTAAGCCCTTTGGCGGCAAATATCTCGATAGTTAACGGCGACGGCCCGAACGAGGGCTTTAACGACCCGACACCGGTTGCGGCCGAAGGCGGAAATACCGGAGCAACACGCGGCCAGCAGCGGCTAAATGTTTTCGGTGCAGCGGCGGCGATCTGGGGAGCGTTTCTTGACTCGACCGTCCCGATCGAGGTCAGTGCGCGATTCGATCCGCAAACTTGTACCTTGACCTCAGCCGTTCTCGGATCGGCGTCGACGACGACGGTGCATCGTGAGCACGCGAATGCCGGATTCTCCGGAACCTGGCATCATCAGGCCCTCGCAAATAAGCAGGCCGGTGTTGACCTCTCGCCAAACCCCGACCTCGCTGCCACTTTCAATAGCAACCTCGACGGCCGGCCCGACTGCCTTCAGGGCACTCGATTTTATCTCGGCCTTGATAATTCCCAGCCCCCGGGAACGCTGAATCTGCTCATCGTCGTCCTGCACGAGATCGGCCACGGACTCGGATTTGCGGATTTCGTCAACGGCACGACCGGAGCGTGGTTCAACGGTTTTCCTGATGTCTATGCCCGTTTCCTTTTCGACCGTTCTACTTCGGTGCTCTGGCGCGATATGACCGACGGCCAGCGTGCCATTTCAGCGATCAATAACAACAACGTGCTCTGGGATGGCGAGAGCTTGCGGCTTGCATCCGCGGGGCTTTCGCAGGGCCGCGACGCCGCGACCGGCAGGGTCGAGGTCTATACGCCCGCTCCTTACGACGGCGGCTCGTCCGTCGCCCACTGGAACACGCGAGTTACGCCGAACGTTCTCATGGAGCCTTTCATCACGTCGGGCGTTCCGCTAACGCTTGACCTGACGCGGCAGCAGATGCGCGACATCGGTTGGTATCGCGACTCAGATGGTAACGGGACGCCGGACACGATCACGGGCGTGACGCCGAGCGGTGGATTCCTGCTGATCGGCTCACAGGCCAACATCAATTGGAACAACAACGGCGGGTTCAACCAGAATGTCGCGATCGAGCTTTCGCTCAACGGCGGTGCGACCTATACGCAGACGCTCGCGGCAAACGTCGCGAATACTGGAAGCTTTTCATTCGCCGTTCCGAACACTCCGACACAGCAGGGAAGGATTCGCATTCGCGAGGTGAACTATGCCTCGCCAGCGGGAGTTTCCGAGCTGGATTTTACCATCACGAACACGTTGCCCGTCCTCGATGTGCCGTTCGATCTGGATGGAGACGGGAAGACCGACATCTCCGTTTTCCGGCCGAACCCGGGGCAGTGGTGGTATTTGAGGTCGAGCGACGGCGGTAATCGGGCGTTCGCATTCGGTTCACCAACGGACACCATCGTGCCGGGTGATTACACGGGGGACGGAAAGGCCGATATTGCCTTCTGGCGGCCGACGACCGGCGAGTGGTTCATCCTTCGATCCGAAGACTCGACGTTCTTCGCGTTCCCGTTCGGTACGACGGGCGATGTGCCTTCGCCGGCGGATTTTGACGGCGACGGCAAACAGGACACCGCCGTTTTCCGTCCTTCGACCTCGACCTGGTTCGTGCAGCGGTCTAGCGATGGGCAAACGGGGATCACAGTTTTCGGCATCCCGGGCGATAAACCGATGCCGGCGGATTATGACGGCGACGGGAAAGCCGATGTCGCGATCTTCCGTCCGACCGGCGGTTCCGGCGGTGGTGAGTGGTGGTATCTGCGTAGCTCGGATGGAGCTAATCGGGCGTTCGCTTTTGGCACCTCGACCGATCTTGCAGTCCCGGGAGACTACACCGGCGACGGCAAGGCGGACCTCGCGTACTTCAGGCCATCGACCGGCGAGTGGTTCATCCTCAGATCAGAGGACTCGAGCTTCTTCGCATTCCCGTGGGGAGCCGCAGGCGACCAACCGGCTCCGGGTGACTACGACGGCGACGGCAAGATCGACGCAGCGGTCTTTCGGCCGTCGAACTCGAACTGGTTCGCACTGCGTTCGACCGCCGGCCCGCTGATTCTGCAATTTGGAATCACTGGTGATAGGCCTGTGCCGAATGCGTTTGTGAGATAGAAGCTAGTAGCAAGAAGTCAGAAGCCGGAGGTGCGGGTTTGTCCGTGCCTCCGGTTATTTTTTTGGTGAACGTTGACAGCAACAGGGCGGGAGCACAGAAGTCACAGACGTAAGACACAGAATGAGCACGGGCGGAAACCCGACCGGCGCGCGAAGGGAGAAAGGAGAAAGTGAAGCTTCGGTTTCTCTTTTTCCGCTTTCGTGGTTGATCTGATGGTTGCCCGATCGGTCAGGAATTGATTTACCACGGAAAAAGAAAGGAAGAAAATGGGCCCCGGGTTCATCCTTCGTCCTTCGTGCTCTAACGGACACCCTCCCTACCGGTCGGGTTTCTGCCTGTGGGATCCGCATTTGATGAAGCGCCCTTGCTTACGCGCGCGCTACTGACACGGGCGTTGCGTAGTTAGATTGGGGTGGCGAGGGCTTGGATCTTTTGGATGAGTTCCCATTCGCTGTAGGGTTTGACAAGGTAGTCGGAGACGCCTTGTTCCTCGGCCTTGGCTCGGTGCTTTTCGCCGGCACGCGAGGTTATTACGATGACGGGGATCTCGCGCAGCCGCTCATCGGCCTTGAGAGCGGCGACCAGGTCATAGCCGCCCATCCGCGGCATCTCGATATCGCTAAGAATTATTGACGGAAGGTCTTCGGCCTCGCGGAGCGTCTCGAGCGCGTCGATGCCGTCTTTGGCGGTCAGAGCCAGCCAGCCGGCGTTTTTGACGACCTTTGAGGTGAGCAGGCGGACACTCGGGCTGTCGTCAACGATCAGAACGGCGAGCTGCTTCTCGACCGGCGGCGGTTCGGCGATGGGTTCGTTGCCGGCCGGGCGGTCGCGGAGAAGATGATCGAGGTCGAGGATGGTGATCGCGTCGCCGCTTGCGAGGGTCGAGACGCCGAGCACGCCGGGCATCTGGTCAAGCGGGCGGCCGAGCGGTTTGACGACAAGCTCCTCGGTGCGGACGACGGAATCGACAGCGACGGCAAAGAACTCGTCGCCGCATTCAATGAGAAGAGCGTTCGCCGACTTTGCGAGAGCTTCGCGGCTTGGCAAGCCGGTAAGATGAGCGAGCGAATAGGGCCTGAAGCGTTCGCCGGCGTGGTCGATGTAGCCTTCGCCCTCGGCCGTATAGCCTGAGTCCTTGCCGATCTCGACAATGTGGCGAATGGCGTTGAGCGGTACTGCGAAAACATCCTGGCCTGAGGTGACGATGAGCGCCTCGGTGACCGCCAGCGGAAGCAGCATCCGGATTGTGAAAACAGTTCCGGCGTGCGGCGTCGAGCGCATCGAGATGGTGCCTTTTTTCGATTCGACGCTTTCCTTTACGATGCTCATCCCGACGCCACGGCCGGCATTGAGGTTGAGCTTTTGCGAGGTTGTGAGGCCCGGGCGGAAGATCAGCATCTGCGCTTCTTCGTCGGACATCCGTTCGGCCTGTTCGCGTGAGATCAGCCCATCGATGACGGCCTTTTCTTTGAGTGAACCGGTCGAAATGCCGCCGCCGTCGTCGGCTACGGTGAGCACAACATGGGTCTCGTCAAGCGAGAGCTTTACCGTGATGCGGCCCGCCTCGGGCTTGCCGAGCAGGCGGCGAAGTTCGGGAAACTCGATGCCGTGGACGACCGCGTTTTTGAGCAAATGGAGCATCGGCTCTATGAGCGAATCAAGGATCTTGGTGTCGATCTCAAGATGCGGATTTTCGAGAGTGATCTCGGCCCGCTTGCCTTCTTCGTCGCAGGTAACGCGAACCGCGCGTTCGAGCCGCGTACGGAGTGCGCCGAATTCGACGAGGCGAATTCGCATCACGCGTTCCTGAACGCTATCAATAAGCCGACGCTGCGATTCGAAGAGAACGTCAAGGTCGCCCTTTAATTGTTCGAGCGCAGTGTTGATCGAAAATGTGTCGTTCGAAGTTTCGCCAAGCTCGCGGATGGCCTGGTGAAACTCGGTGTAGCGGTCGTATTCAAGTTCATCAAAGTCGCCGTGCACCGACCGTGCGTGGATCGCGGAGCGATCGGCCGAAACTCTCGAAGTAAGGCCATTGCCGAGCATTGAGGCCTCGAAATCGACTTCAAGCTTTCCGTTCATCGCCTGCAGCCGGCGGGTCGCATTTTGCAGGTCATCGATCTGGCGGTCGAGTTCCGATAGACGCTGTTCGACGGCGGAGCGATTGATGACCATGTCGCGGACAATGCCGACGAGTTCGTCGAGCTTGTCGAGCGAGACGCGGACGATCGAGCGATTGCGATTCGGCACTTCGGCCTCGGGCTGAGCGGCATAGACGGGAACGGGCTGCGAGAGCTTGTGTGCCGGTAGCTCGGCGGGCTGTCGGAGTTCGGGAACAATAGCTGGCGCGACGACTTCAAGAACGTCGGGTTCGTTGTTCTCGATCGCGGCCATCATCGCGTCGAAATCTGCGGATAGCTTGAGCGAAAGTGCGGCGGTCTCTTCGCGGCGTTCGCCGGAGATCAGTGCCTGGAGACAGGTGTTCGATTCGATAAGAAGCGGGATCAAGCCCGAACGCGGCTTTCCGCCCGATTCGGCAAGCTTATCGAGCAGGTCTTCGATGCGATGGGCGAACTCACTTAGCGGCTTGAGCCCGACGATGCCGGCCGAGCCCTTAAAGGTATGGGCATTGCGGCGGATCTCCCAAAGTGCGTCCTTGTTGTCGGGATTCGTCTGGAGCTCGTCGAGGCTGGCGGAAATATTGCCGAGCAGGTCGGCGGCTTCCTCAGCAAAAACCTCGAGCAGTTCTGCGTCGATCTCAAACTGTGAAAAGTCGCTTTCGGCCGGTGCGGCTTGGGCAGCAGGTGCGGGCATCACCGGGACCGTCGGCGGTTGATAAGAGGGAAGCGGTGGTGCCTCAACGGGAGCGTTTGGGCTAAAGGTCGTATCGACCAGAAAATCAAAATCGGGCTCGGGTCCATCGACCGCGAGGCGAATTCCCGCAAATGCGAGTTCGACATCGGCGACCGCATCGAGCGTTCCGCGGATCGCACTCTGGACATCGCGGCCCTCCCTTGCGGCGCTATGGAGCATGGACAAATTACCGCTCACCTTTGCGCAGGCATCGGCAACCTCGCTTCGGCCGAGCGGCTCCGAGCGATGGCGAAGTTCGTTGATCCGGCGGGCGGGCACATCGAGGCTCGAGAGATTTTGCGGAGCCTGGGCAAAGAGAAGTATGCCGCCGCGGATGCCGTGGAGAATGATCTCGGCCTCTTCAAGAAAAGTTTGTAGTTCGCGGTCGTTCATCTTCAGTTCACAAAGCGATTATCCTGCGGAGTTTGCGGCGCCTCGCGGCGAAGCTCAGGGACGGGAAGCTTGAATGGCGAAACGGCGAGTTGGACATCCGAGACCGAACGGGCAAGGTGGCCGAGGTGCTCGGAAAACTGGGCCGAGCTCATCCGGACAAGGTCGGCGACGTCGCAGATCTCTTTTACAGAGGCGGCCGCGGCTTCGGCGTTCGAGGATTGCCCGCGGGTCGAATTGAGCAGATCGGTGAGAAGAGATGTGAGTTCCTGCGTGCTCTTTTCTATCTCAAAAAGTGAGCGGGCCGAGCGTTCGGCCGAAACCGATCCGAGCGAGACCTGCCGGACGGTCTCTTCCATCGAGGTGACAAGTTCTTTCGTTTCGAGATTTATCGCCTGTGTCATCGAGGCGATCTGCTGGGTCATCCGTGTCGAGCGGTCGGCAAGACGTTCGATCTCTTCGGCGACGGTCGAAATGCTGCCGCCTCCGGAGTTTTGCATTCCGTTTTGCAACGAGGCATTGAGAGCGAGGACGCTGGTGCGGTCGCTGAGGTCATCGATCTGCGAGACGATCTGGCCGATCTCCTGCGAGCGTTCGCCGAGCCGTTTGACCCGTTTGGCGGTTTCCTGGACCTGTTTGCGGATGGCTTCGGTCGCCGAGATATTGTTGGCTGCGGAGGCGGCTCCGGAGCGGGAATTGCCGAAGACCGTATTGGCGATACCGGCCGAACGTTCGGCTGCCTCGGCGATGCGACGCATTTCGGCGGCGAGCGAATCGAGAGCGGTGCGGGTCCGAGCGGATTGCGATGCTTGGGCGTTGCTGCCGCGGGCGACCTGCTCGGCGGCCTCGGTGATCGAGCCCGAAACGGATGCAGCGGCATCGGAAGCCTTGCGGAGCCGGCCGACGGTCGCGGAAAGATTTCCGGTCAAGAGGTTGAAAGCGGCGGTCACTTCTTCCATCGCTTCCACGCGGCTTTCCGAACGGAGCGAAAGGTCGCCGGAAGCGACGCCTGAAAGGTCGGCCGAAAGGCGAAGGAGCGAACGTTCGAGTTGGGCAAACGCTTCGTCGCTCTGATCATTAGCGGAAAACCGGGTGGCTAGCAAGGCGATGGCATTGCCCAGGCGGTCTTCAGGGCCGGCGGGCGAAAAGCCGCTCAAGCGGCCATCACGGGAAAGGGTTTCGAGAGCTTTTGCGTTCTGAGAAAGATAATTGCGGATCGAGTGGAGTGAGGACTTAAGCTCATCGTCGGCTTCGAATCCTGTCGGGCGGCCTTCAGCTATGTCGGAAGCGGCGGCGGCGGCCGAGGCGAAGCGGCGGGCGTTCTCGCGATCCTGCATCATCAGCATGACGATCGCGGCTATGGCGATCGCCGAGCCGAGAATGAGCCACATTAGCACGACCGGGCCATCGGCGACGACACCGGCCTTGGCGAGAATAAGCAGGACGATACCGAGCAGCAAAAGGCCGCCGCCGATAAAGGCGAGCGACCTGACGATCAGTTTTCCGAATGAAGAATTCATTGGATCAAGGCGTTTTCTTGCGGCAGCTCGAGCATATCGGCCGGCGAGTGCGTTTCCTCAAAGCTTGCGGTCGGGAGGCTTTCGCGGTGCTGGCCGTTGTACTCGGCAGGTTCCATTGCTGCTTCGCCAGTTTCGACCGGGGCAGAAGGTGGCAGTGCGGGCATGGGTAGAGGAGCGGCCGTCTCGATCGGACGCGGCTTCGAACGGAGTACAGCAGTTCGGCTTTCGCGGATGTTTGAATCGAGCGAATCGAGCTCGCCGACCAGCCCTGCGAGCTCGAAGTGCATTGCCGTAAGCCGCTTGAGCAGATCGCTGCGTTCGGCCGAACGCTCAGCAACGAGCGAGCCGATCATCTCAGGCAGCTTTGATGTGACGGAAAGAAGCGGTACGATCGAGGCAGCGACCTCAGAGAATTCGCGGGCCTCTTCACCGAGCGTTGCGGCACCGGTCTCGATCCGCTGGAGAAGCGAATCGCTCTCTGTAATGCGTTCAGAATGGACGCGAAGCGAATTGCCGCTTTCGATCGAGAAGCGCCCGATCTTTTCGGCCATTTCGATCAGTTCATCGGCGACGGCCTGGCCATTGGTTCGGCTTCCGCCGACGCTAGCATTTAGTGCTATCAGCTTGAGCTTGCGGGCAAATTCGTCGCTTTGGCGGGCGAGGTTTTGGATCGAGAGCGAGTTCTCGCGGAGCTCGCGGATGGTTCGGTGCAATTCGCCGACGTGGAGGCTAAGGCCATCGACACCGGCCTTTAAGCCATTGGTTGAATTGCGCCCAAGTTCGAGTACCTTCGGATCACAGGACATTGCCCGAAGCATCGCGAGTGAATCGTCGAGTTCGGGCCGCGGGGCGAGCGGAGACCGAAGGCGGGCGATGCTTTCATCAAGCACGCCCTTGCCGGTTGCGGATTTTCCGCGGGCGGTTGCTGTTCTTTCGGCAAGCTGAGAAGCGAGGTGCTCGGATGCAGCGATGGCACCGGCGAGATCGCGGCGGCTTTCTTCGAGCTGAGTGCGAAGGGCGTTGACCGGGCGGGCCAGCTCGCTAAGCGGGCCTGCGGCTACAATTTCCTGGACAGGCGAACCGCTGTTCGCTGGAGCAAGGTCTTTCGATAGGCGTTCAATGGCCGCTCGCAATTGCTCGAGTTCGCCGCCGGCATCGACCGAGCCTGTTACTTTCGCGATCAGTTTCTGTGCCGAAGCGGTCACGCGGTCGGAATATTCAAAGGGTTCGAGAGCGGCGTTCGTATTGCCGCTCGCAACGTCCTCCATCAGCTTCAGAAGATTGCGAAGCTGACGGCCGTTCCGCCTTATGCTTTCCAATATCTCATCGGTCTCGGCGGCACCGGTCGCGCCGGGAATGTCTGCGTTCGGGTTGCGCTCGAGGCTTTTTGCGGCAAGAAGGGTCTTTTCGATCGGCTGCACGGCGTCATCGGCGAGCCATCTTCCGTAAGCCGCAGTTATTGCGGCCGCGACGATGATCGTGCCGATGAAGGGGATCTCAAATGAAGAGAAGATATACGTCGCGGCGGCGAGGCCGACCAATCCGACCACGGCATTAAGTGTCGCGAGCACACACACCGCGAGCCAGATGCGGTTGCGGAGCTTTGAGGCCACTGAATCTGTTGGCGGGCGGTTCATCGTTTCAAGTGAGAGAAGTAGAACGCGGATCCGATATCGCACGGATCGCGGTTGGGCTTAGAAGGGAAACCGGATGAGGCAGAGCGCCGTGTTGCGTGCCTTCGACCAAGGGAGCACCGCCGGCAGGCTTAAACGACGAAGGTTCGGATGAAAAGACCTCTCCGACCGCATCGACCGGAAAGGCGATATTTGTTTCATCGCCGATCACAGCAAGCCGAAGCATTTTTGCCTTCGTGTCCGCGGCGGGCCGCGATTCGCTCAAGAGCGAACGGAGATCGACGACAAGAGCTATCTCCCCGGTGAACGAAGCAACGCCGAGCACATTCGCCGGCGACTTTGGCAGGCGGGCGAGATCGAGCGGATGCGAGACCTCGACCACGGCATCTGCCGGCAAGCAATACTTGCCGCCGCCGATGGTGAAGGAAAGAAATCTGGAGTGCGAATTGGCCGCGGGCTCGGTCAGGTCAACTGCTTGATGTGAGGTCGCCTCGGGCCGTTCGGGGGAAGTTGAAACGGTTTCGAGGTTCATTGTGCATACTCTTCCATTTCAGGTGCCGCAGCACCGTCGGTAAGATAGCCTTCGACCACCTTCATAAGTGTTTCGGGGCCGAACGGTTTGGTTATGTAGCCCGAAGAGCCGGCCATTCGGCCGCGGACCTTGTCAAAGAATCCGTCTTTGCCGGAGATCATTACTACCGGGACATCCTTCGTTTCGGGAGCACTCTTGATGGCCTTGCAGACCTGGTAGCCGTCCATTCGCGGCATGGTGATGTCGAGAAGTATGAGATGCGGTTCAAGGGCCTTGAGCATTTCGAGGGCCTCGACGCCGTCGGATGCACAGAAGACCTCGTGGCCGCTCTTTTCGAGCTTGCCGCTGATCAGCTTGCGGATGGTCGGGCTGTCGTCAACGACGAGGATCGTCTTGCCGCTGACCTGTTTGCCGTCAGCTCCCTGCTTCTGCTTGATCTCTTCGATGCGGATGTGAAGAGCATTAACGTAGCTGGAGAGGACGACGTTGTCCGGGTTCGCCTGTGCGGCCTCGACAAGGTAGAAATAGCCCTTATCGTACTCGCGGAGGTTGATGTAGCCGATGCCGAGGTTCGTAAGTTCGACCTCGGTCAGCGGACGCTGGCTGCGCTCACCTTCGAGTGCATTCAGCGACTGGCGGATCACCCATTGCTCGGCACTCTGGTTAGCAAGCAGCATCTCGATATCCGAGAGCGAAAGGACGGCGAAGCAGTTGCCGCAAACGACGGAGAAGATGTCGTTCTCAGTCGTGCAGAACGGGCACGGCCGGTTAGTCTCGGCGTGATGGTGGCCATTTGAGACGGGGGCTTCCGCGACCGGCTCGCTTCGGTAGTCCGCCGGTGAACTCTCGGGCCGCGGGATCTCATCGCCGAAGCTCGGAGCCTCGGATGCGAAGGGATCGGCCGCCGTCGAGAACATTGTCGACGAACCAAAGTCCGGCGTCGGTTCGGGCTGTTCATCTACAAAAGGCTCAGCCTGCGGTTCGCCGACCGGGACGAGAACTTCGTCCGTTGCAGGTTCCGGGGCGATAAAGCCGCGGGCCGCGTCAAAGACCTCATTCGGCATCGCCGCTATGGTCGAGAAAGGATCGAAGGACGACTGCGGCTCGATGCGGGTCGCGAAGGGGTTGTATTCTTCGGCCTGTGGTTCGAAGACGTGTTCCTCGGCCGGTGGTGCGATCGGGGCATCATAACGGACCTCGTCGATCGATTCGTCATCGCTGGTATCGACGAACGAAAGCTCGGGGGCGACCGGAGGCTGTTCGATATATTCCTCGACGGGTTGCGGTTCGAACGAGGCCTCTGGCTGCTCGATCACGTCTTCAAACGGAGCTGAAGCAACAACGTCTTCGATCGCCTTTTGATAAGGCAGTTCATGGTCTTCGGGCTGTTCGATCGGAGCGAACGACTCGGCGGGTTCTTCGAGGTAAGCCTGCGGCTCGGGTGATTCTTCGACCGGAGCATATGACTCGGCTGGCTCGTCGAAATTCGCCTGCGGCTCGGGTGTTTCTTCGACCGGAGCATATGACTCGGCTGGCTCGTCGAAATTCGCTTGCGGCTCGGGTGTTTCTTCGACCGGCTCTGAATATTCAACTGCCGGTTCTTCGGTTACGCTTTCGGCGACCTCAACGGTTTCTTCGCGGGCCTCGAAGGCTTCTTCGACACCGGCGGGCATTTCAAGTTCTTCGGTCGGGCTCTTATCTTCGACGACCGGCGTTTCGAGCAAACCGCTTTGTAGCGAGACGGACATTTCCGGCACTACTTCGTGTTCGGCTTCAGCTACAGGAGCTTCTTCAACCGGAGCTTCGGTCACGGCCGGTTCTTCGACCGGGACGCTGGGAAGAAACGAGCGGAGCGATGCAAGACCAGTGCTGGCGGCTACGTTATCGGGGTTGATCTCAAGTATGCGTTGGAACGCCGCGATCTTTTCTTCAAAGCCCGCCGCGAAATGCGAACGGAGCATCCAGGCATCTTCCGAATCCGGCATTTCTTCGAGGACTGCGTCGAGAAGTTCATTGGCATCGGCGACGCGGCCGGCGACTGCAGCGGCCTTCGCTTCCTCAAGATAACCGGAGGTCATCGATTTCCGCACATCGGCAAAGGCGGCACGTGCCTCGACGTTTTCGGGATCGATGGCGATGGCCTTTTCGAGGTAAAGCAACTTGCCTTCGTTCGAATCGGCAAGGCCGGCAAGGCCGAGCCACGCCGTCGCACAGTTTTGGTCGTGCTCAAGAGCCTTTGAGAACATGTCCGAGGCTTGGTCGTTCATACCCTGTTCGACCGCCTCTTGTCCTCGCTGAAGAAATGTCTTCGCGAGCAAGGCGTTAGTCGCCGAGCGCCATTCTATCGCACGCTGGTTGGCCGGATTTATCTCAAGCACGTGGTTGAGAAAGCCAAGGAGTTCCTCCGGATATTCGCTTATCGAAGCGAGCCAGAGCCAGGCATTCTCAGAGCCGGGATTGAGTTCGACCGAGCGGAGAAGAGCGACTCGGGCCTCGTTGCGGTGGCCGGCCTGTGCGTTCCGAATGCCTTGCCGTAGGTAGTCTTCGGCCTCGGAAAACAGGTCGCCCGGCGAGCTAACGAAAGGTGTTTGTTCGGTCAGAGTGTTGGGTGCGACTGCGGATTCTTGTTCTAAGATCATAAGCCTCTTGTGCCAAATTTTTATGCAGAAGTTTGAGCGGTGCGGTCTTGGGAGGCCGGGTACCGGAGATGGTAAACCCACTGGCGAAGGAGATTCAAAAGCAATTACAGTGCCAGCCTGCAAGCGGGGCGTCTCGGTTTTGATTCGGGCCGATGCGAGCCTAGAATGTAGTCATTAAAGGGCTTTGCGAAGATTGCGGGGAGTTGCGGGAACGCCTCGCAGGCCGCCAAAGTGACAAATTCTGTCAATGGCCGGATGACATAAACCGGCAAAGCACCTCTAGCGAAGTTAATGGAACGACCCGAGCAAACTATGGAAAGCACACCCGATATTGTCGTTATCGGCGGCGGGCCGGCGGGCCTCTCGGCCGCGGCTTGGTGCTCGGACCTCGGCCTTTCGGCGGTTTTGATCGAGGGAAGCGAGCAGCCCGGCGGACAGCTTCATTCGATCAACAACCCCATCGCGAATTACGCGGGCCTCGCGGCGGCGAACGGACGCGAGTTCGCCGCGAAGCTTCTGGAGTGGGAAAAGCAATTCGCATTCCGCCGGGAATTCGGAACGCGTGTCGAATCGGTTTCCGCGGATCCTCTGGTCCTACGGACCGCGGGAGGAGAGGAGTTTCGCCCTCGGGCGGTGATACTCGCCACAGGGCTTAGCCGGCGGCGGCTCGGGCTTGCGGGTGAGGACGAATTTGTCGGCAAGGGCGTTTTGCGGTCAGGTGCGGGGCAGCGGGAAGAGGCACCGGGGAAGCATGTTGTCATCGTCGGCGGCGGCGATGCTGCGATCGAAAATGCGGTCTTGCTAAGCGAGTTTGCCGAGCGGGTGACGGTCGTCCATCGGAGCCGTGAGTTTCGGGCGAGGGCGGAGTTTCTTGAGAGTGCAAGATCGGCGAAGAACGTCGAATTGATCACGGAAACCTATGTTACGAAGATCCTCGGCGAAGAGAGGTTTGAGGGAATTGAGGTTTCCGGCCCGGAAGGCCCGGATTTGATCATGGCAGATCTTCTGCTGATCCGTATCGGATTCAAGCCCAACTCTGAGCTACTACGAGGCCTGGTGGAGCTTGACGTTTCGGGCTATGTTCAGGTCGATGTGACGTGCTTGACCTCTGAGCCGATGATCTATGCCTGCGGCGACGTGGCTAATCCAGTTTCCCCAACAATTTCGACCGCAACCGGCATGGGGGCGACCGCAGCCAAGGCCATCGCGGCACGACTCTCATAATAATGAAAAGTCCGAAAATTTGAATAAAACCTGAATTTCTGATTAAATCAGTCAAGTTCGCTATCGACCACACGTACAAGCCAGTATCGGCCCGATGATGCTAACTCCCTGCGAACAGGGAGTTTAGTTGGGTTTTGAGCCAAAATGGTGCTGACCTCCGACTGGAAGCCGCGTTGGCACGGTTCGTGCGTCGATTGAGGTCGTCGAATTGCCTTCCAATCGGAAAACAATAACTCCCGACTTGTTCCGAAGATTGGACAGTCCTTTACAAATTCTTTACTAGGAGGAACCATGAAACTAAGTAATATGGGATTTCGGGCGTTTCGCTTGGTTCTCTCGCTCGGGCTATTTATGGCCTTTGCGGGAGCAGCGTTCGCCCAGACCGGTACAAGTACTGTATCGGGGACCGTAGTGGATCAGACAGGCGCTGTCGTTCCAGGTGCTACGGTTACAATTTCGAACCCGGCGACCGGACTTACCCGGTCAGCTGTTTCGGCGTCGAACGGACGGTTTACTTTTCCGGGACTTGCTCCGGCTACTTATCGCATCGAGATAGAGGCGAGTGGCTTCAAGAAGCTTGTCAAGTCTGATATTCAGGCGACCGTTGACTCGTCGAGCGACTATAGCCTCGCTCTCGAACCGGGCGATGTGTCGGTCGTAGTTGACGTCACTGCAAACTCGATCGAGGCAGTGATAAACACTCAGGATGCAACGATCGGAAACAATTTTGTCTCCGAGCAGATCACGGAACTTCCGACCGACCTGCGTCGGGTGAACAACCTGCTGGCTCTCCAGCCGGGTGTTACCCGCGACGGTTATGTTGCCGGCGGACGCAGTGACCAGGCGAACATCACGCTTGACGGCGTTGACATCAACGACCAGCAGACCGGTGGACGTGCCGGCGGCGGTGACACCGATCAGGGTTCTGCACTTCGTGCAACGACTGAATCGGTCGAAGAGTTCCGCATCACAACCGTTGGTGCGAATGCCAATCAGGGCCGATCGTCCGGTGCTCAGGTTTCGCTCGTAACAAAGAGTGGAACGAACGAATTCCGCGGTTCGGCATTTTGGTTCAATCGCCCGACGTTCGGTTCGGCAAACGACTTTTTTAACAATCTTGCCGGCGTTGAGCGTCCGAGCCTCGCACGTGATGTTTACGGCGGCTCGATAGGTGGACCGATCAAGAAAGATCGTTTGTTCTTCTTTTATTCCTACGAGGGCCAGTACCAGAAGCAGGAGGCTCCGGTCAACCGTGTTGTGCCGCTCGCACACCTCGGAAGCGGCGAGCTTCGCTTCAACGGAACGGGCCCGAGCTGTAATGCAGGCGGACAGTGCGTCCTTCAGCTTGCAGAACTGAACGCGATCTACAATCAGGTCGGCATCAACCCGATCGCGGTCAATGTTCTCGGCTCGGCGGCGTCGCGCTACGCATCAAACAACACCATCATCGGGGATGGGATCAACACCGGTGGATTTCTTTTCAATGCGCCGACCACGGTGAAAGAGAACACACACATCGCTCGTTTTGACTGGAACCCGACCGATTCACAGCAGATTTTCTTCCGCGGTAATTATCAGTGGGACAACACGGCTGGGGTTTCGGCGTTTCCTGACACTGCAGCGACCTCGCTTTGGAGTCACCCGACAGGCTTCGTCATCGGCCACAATTGGACGATCAGCCCATCGATGGTCAACAACTTCCGCTATGGCTTCACCCGGCAGGCATTCAGCACGCAGGGCGACTCATCCGACAACAATATCAGTTTCCGGTTCGTTTTCGCTCCGGTGCTGTATGCTCGGACGCTCACCCGGATCACGCCGGTGAACAATATTACGGACGACTTTACGTGGATCAAGAACAACCACACGGTCCAATTTGGTGGAAACATCCGCTTTATCCGCAACATTCGTTCGACCTTCGCGTCGGCTTATGACGCCGCGGTCACAAACCCGTCGTTCTACGCTTCATCGGGTGCGGTAGTGAATCAGCAGATCACAAACGCTGGCTACACGATCGCAGGCGGAAGTGTAGCATCGGTGCAGGCGGCAGCAACGGCCCTGATCGGCCGTTACTCGCAGTACAGCGGCAACTTTACGTTCGATCTTGATGGGAATCCGCTTCCGTCAGGTACGCCCTCGAATCGTAAGTTTGCAACTGAGGAATACGACGCCTATATTCAGGACGTCTGGAAGGTCAATCGCGGCCTTACTCTTACGATGGGCCTTCGTTATGCCCTTAGCCGTCCGGTTTATGAAAAGAACGGCTTCCAGGTCGTTCCGGCGACACCGCTCGGCGACATCCTTGAGCGCCGCGCGCGGTTTGCTGCTTCAGGTGTAGCAAATAACGAACTCGTTAATTTTGTTCTCGGTGGCCCCGCGAATAATGGTCCGGGCTTCTACAGCATGGACTGGAACAACTGGCAGCCGCGTATCGCCGCGGCATGGTCGCCGAACTTTGAGAACAAGTTCCTGAGAGCGATCTTTGGTAAAGAAAACGATTCCGTTATCCGTGGCGGCTTCGGTATCTCGAATGACTACTTCGGTGGGCAGTTGGCGGTAAGCTTTGACGGACTTTCAACGATCGGCTTCACTTCCAACACGACCATCGCGGCAAATACGTACAATGTTACGACAAATCCGGCTCCACTCTTCACCGGATTTGGACAAGACATTCGTGCTCTTCCGGGCATTCCGCCCCCGCTGCAGCGGTTCGATACGCCGGCCGATGAGGCACAGCGTATCGAAACCTCTCTCGATTCTACGATCGTTTCGCCGCAGCATTATTCGTGGAATGTTTCATGGGGACGTCAGCTTCCCAAGGGACTTTACTTTGAGGCGTCGTATATCGGCCGTTCGGCACGCAATCTGTTCGGAACGCGTGACGTTATGGCTCTCAACAATCTTGTTGATCCGGTATCCGGAATGGATTGGTACACTGCTGCAGGAATGCTGCATGACCTCCGTGCCGCAAATACGCCGATCCTGAACGTCCAGGCAATTCCGTACTTCGAGAACCTGTTCGATGCGGTCGGGCTCTTCGGGGCACCCGGAACGACCTCGACACAGGGTGTCTACAACCTGATCGACCGGAACGGCTTCGACATTCTCGACTGGACCTTCGTTCAGCTCCTGATCGACGATCTGGGTAGGAATGGGCAGACGAATCTCTTCTTCCATCCACAGTACGCTGCATTTTCGGCCTATGGGACCTTCGCGAAGTCGAACTACCATGGTGCGACGTTCTCGCTCCGGCAGCGGCTTGGGCAGACGTTGAGCTATGACATCAACTACACCTGGTCGAAGTCGATGGACGACGTTTCAGGCCTTCAGACCGACGGTTCGTACGGCGGACAGTTCCTTCTGAACCCGCTTCGTCCGGAAGACAACTACTCGCTTTCGGACTTCGACTCGCAGCATGTCGTCAATGCCAACTTCCTCTTCGATATTCCGATCGGACGCGGAAAAATGTTCTTCGGCGACATGAATTCGGTAGTTGACGCTATTGTCGGTGGTTGGTCGCTACGCGGTATTTACCGGTGGAACACCGGTCAGCCGCTATCGACGCCGTTCGACCAGGCCCAGTGGGCGACCAACTGGAACGTTCAATCGAACGGAACCAGGATCGCTCCTTTCGAGATCGGCGTAGTTCGCAACACGCAGAATTACTTTGCCAATCCTCAGCAGGCTTTCAACTCTATCCGCAACGCTCGACCGGGCGAAACGGGTGAGCGGAATACCCTGCGGCTTCCGGGATATCAGACACTCGATATGGGTCTCCAGAAGAGCATAACGATGCCATGGAACGAGAAGCACAAATTCCAGTTCCGCTGGGAGGTCTTCAACGTAACGAATGTTCAGTACTTTGCGGTAACGAACGTCACACGTTCGAGCTACGGCCTTCCGCAGGATCCTGAACTCGGTGACGCTCCTGGTGACTTTGGCCGAATCTTCGGCGGTACTCAAGGTAACCCGCGTCGAATGCAGTTCGGATTCCGTTATCAGTTCTAGGCGTTTGGGCTCTTTTGGGTCCGAGCGATCAAAGGCCGGGAAGCTTGCTTCCCGGCCTTTCTCTATTTCGTCCCGTTTTGTTCGATATATTTTATAAGACGCTGGCGATCAGGGTGATCCTTGACCTTCTCAAGAAATGCTCGATATTCGTCGGCCGCTCTTGGCTTTAGTCCGGCGGCATCATAAAGAGCGGCGAGCCGAAGATGGATGTTTGCCTTCGCTACGGGTGCCAATTCAATCGCTTTATTGAGAAAACTGACCGCGAGTGAACCGCGTTTGGTTTGGAGATAAGTTTCCCCGAGGTAATGATTCGCATCTGCCGAGTTTGGGTCAGCGGCAACCGCACGCTTTAGAAGCTCTTCTGCCTTTGCGAAATCCTTTTGGCCGAGAGCCATCGAGCCATAATTCGTCAGAGCCTTTTCATAGCCGGGCTTCAGGGCGATCGCCCGCTCAAATGCAGCGGTAGCGTCCTCGTATTTCTTCTGTGTCATCAGAACCGTTCCAAGCATCATGAACGCCTCGTGGTCCTTGTCATCTGCTTTTGTGATCTCCCCGAAGAGCTTAGCGGCCTCGTCAAGTTCGTTCTTTTTTATTTGTGAAAGGGCGTCGGAGAAAAACTTGTCATTGGCCGGGCTGCGTGTGTAACCATCACGAACCGATACGACGCCCGCCGGCTCATTGGCCGGGGCGCCATAAAGCGAACGCCAGTCGATGGTCACGTCCTGGCGAACCCGGTTACTAATACCTGACGAGATGACGGACCGCCCGGCTTCGCGACCGTCAACCTCAAAAACGAGGGTTTGACCGTTCCTCGGTGCCTGGAGAAAGTAGAAATAGTCGTTGCGGGTCTGGCGTTTATCGAGTTGAGCTCCGCCGCTGAAAAGATAGACCCAAACGGTCGGCTTCCTTTGGTCTCTCGGAAGGTTCGAGATCGTGACCTGGCCGTAAATAACCGGCTGCCCGATCGGGATAGGAAGTCCGGTGGCCTCGCTTACATCATCGACCTGTGCGGACGCGAAAACCGTGAACAAAAGAACGCACAGGGCGGAAACAAATAACTTTGAGATCATAAAGGTAGACTCCTATTCTCGGAAGGTCTAAAAGGGGATAGACGGGATTCTTGAACAGAATCCGCAATTAGTCAAGCAATGGCGGGCTGTCAGCGGGCGGCGAAGGAATCGTTGCCGGTGATGTCGAGGAGGTGGCGGGTGTCGTTGATGGCGAGGACGCGGATGTTACGCCGCGGGCGGATCTCGAAGCGGTTGATGCCGCAATTTGAGGTGACGATCCAGGGTGTTCGCTGCGTCCGGCGGTTGATCGCACCCATCAGGTGGAGCGTCATGAAACAGATCGCACCCGTGTGGGAAAAGATAGCGACCCGCTCGCCTTCGTGCTGGCGAACTATATCCCAGAGCTTTTTCTTTGTACGGTCGAGGAGCTGCGAATAGCTCTCGCCTTTAGTGATAACGTGATGCACTTCGCGGTTGACGAGCGCATAATAATCCCGCGGGTGATGTTCGCGGGACTCATCAAATGTCAGCCCTTCGAGGACCCCGACGTGCCGCTCGCGAAATGCTTCGGTCGGCCGTACTTCAAGATCGGTGATGCGTGCCAGTTCCGATGCCGTCTCGACCGCACGGTGAAGATCGCTCGAATAGATCGCCGAGACGCCTTCATCAGCCAAATGCCGGGCGGTCGCCTCGGCCTGCCGCCTTCCAAGATCGGAAAGCGGAGTCGGGCCGTGTCCGCCGAAACGCCCTTCGGCATTTCCGGCAGATTGCCCATGTCTTATCAGGTATAGCCTTGTGGTTGCCACTTTGCTCTATCCAGTTGCTTCGGCCTTCAATTTTTCCGTTTGATAGTGAGTTCTGAGAGCCTCGACAAATTCGTCGATCTGCCCTTCCATCACAAGGTCGAGTTGGTAAACGGTCAGCCCGATGCGATGATCCGAAACGCGATTCTCTTTGAAATTGTACGTTCGGATCTTCTCCGAGCGGTCGCCGCTCCCGACCATCGATTTGCGTTCGGCGGAGAGCAGGGCCTGCTGCTTTTGCTCCTCCATCTCCTGAAGCCGTGCCCGCAGGACGCGCATCGCCTTTTCGCGGTTCTTTATCTGCGATTTTTCGTCCTGCATCGAAACGACGAGGCCGGTCGGCAAGTGCGTAAGCCGGACGGCGGAATAGGTCGTATTCACCGATTGCCCGCCCGGGCCCGAGGAACAGAACGTATCGACCCGAAGGTCGTTCGGGTTCACCTGAATATCAACTTCCTCGGCCTCGGGGAGAACGGCGACCGTCACGGCCGAGGTGTGGATGCGTCCTTGGGTCTCGGTCTGCGGGACGCGCTGGACGCGGTGGACGCCGGATTCGTATTTGAGCTTTGAATAAACGTTGTCGCCCTCGATCATCGCGATGGCTTCTTTTATGCCGCCGACTCCGGTATCGGCCGTTTCCATTATCTCCATCCGCCAGCCCTGCCGCTCGGCGTAGCGGGCATACATCCGGAGCATTTCCGCGGCAAAGAGCGTCGCTTCGTCGCCGCCGGTCCCGGCACGGATCTCAAGAATTACGTTCTTTTCGTCGTTCGGATCTTTCGGGAGAAGGAGAAACTTCAATTCTTCTTCGGCGGGCGGGAGTTTTTCTTCGATCTCGGCGATCTCAAGCTCGGCCATTGCCCGCATCTCTTCGTCATCGGCGGTCTCGGCAAGCTCTTTGGCCCCGGCGAGGCCTTCGCTCAGCTTCTTTACCTCGCGGTATTTCTCTACGATCTCGCCGAGCATGCGGTGCTGTTTCATCAGCTTCGCATACTGCTGCATATCCGACATGAACTCGGGCGACGAGATCTGTTCGGTCAGCTCTTCGTAGTTCTTTTCGATCTGTACAAGCTTTTCAAGCATAAGATTTCTGCCACAGAGATCACAGAGTTCGCAGAGAAGACTGAATGCACTGGTTATCTACTCGGTGGCCTCAATGGCTAATTTCAAGTAGCGGGTTCGAGCTTCAGCGATTCGTTGAGCGCAGTAATTGCGACCTCGAGCTGTTCATCGTCTGGTTCCTGCGTTGTGATGTTCTGCAGCCAAATACCCGGCAGCGTCATGAACTTAAAGATAGGGCCCGATTCTTTTTTCGCCGCATAGCGGATCACCTCATATGAAAGCCCGGCGACGAGCGGCATCAGAGCGATCCTAACCACGAGATTAAGCCACGTCTGTTCAAAGGCGATCACCGAGAAAAGCACGATCGAAACTAGCATCACGACCATTAGGAACGACGTTCCGCAGCGAGGATGCTGACGGCGCTGCTCGGCCGCATTCGCTGGCGTAAGGTCGAGCCCTTTCTCCCAGGCATAGACCGTCTTGTGCTCGGCTCCGTGGTACTCGAAGACGCGGCGGATGTCACGCATGTAAGACATCGACCAGATCATCGCAACAAAAAAGACCATGCGGACGATACCGTCAACTAGGTTGAAGGCGATCCAGGAGTGCGGCTTCGTTTCCCAGATGTAGGCGTAAATATTTGTCCACCAACCCGCATCGGGCGGTATGACCGGTGCCTCGGCCCAGCCGAAGGCGATGAACGCGACGTTCGTAAGCAGAAGCGGTGCGACGACGAAAAGAAGGATGTTGAAGCCAAGGGCGAAGATCAGCGAGCCGATCGTGCTCGCCGAGCTTCCTCCGCTTTCTTTCGCTTGCTTTTTCGGCATTGTGACCTTGGCACCGGACTTCGTAAAGTTCTCGTCGGCCGTTCCTTCGGCCAATGCGGCTTCGAGTTCGAACGCCTTTTCTTTCGTCAGTTCTTCCTGCGCCCGCTGGTCATCTTCAAAGACCTTTGCCGAGAAGTTCAACGCCTTGATGCCGAGAGCCATCGTCTGGATAAGCGTCGCCCCGCCGCGGAGCACGGGAATGTTGAGCCACCTATATTTGTCGCTCCACTTTGGCAGACTCTCGGCGGTCGTGATTATGGTGCCGTCCTGCTTGCGGCAGGCGATCGCATAGGCCGAGGGCGTACGCATCATCACGCCTTCCATAACGGCCTGGCCGCCGACGATCAGGTCTCGCTCCACCGCAAAAACGGTATGGATGAAGCGGGTGAGTCTGCGAGCGAACGCTTTCTTGCTTGTCATACTGCTCTCCTCCGGACGTTGCTCCGGGCCGCAAACGAAAACGACGCCCGGTTCTTTTAAGCCTGCTTTTTGTGCGGGTTGCCACACGGAAAGCGTTCGGCGCGAACGGGCGTCGGTCAATGTTGTTCTAGTAAAGGTGTTTTCTCGGGTTCTCCAGAGCTTTACCTTCGCCTTTTAGCTCGCGGCCTGTGCCCCGCGGGCATAACGCTTGTTAAAGCGGTCAACGCGCCCGGCCGTATCTACAAGCTTCTGCTTGCCGGTAAAGAACGGGTGGCACTCCGAGCAAATTTCTATGTGGAGTTCCTCGCCCATTGTGGACCGCGTTTTGAACGAATGCCCACAGGCACACGCGACCGTGATCTCGTCGTATTTCGGATGTATTTCAGGTTTCATTACGGTTTCCTGCCTATTAGTAAAGACAAACATAAAGGATACCTGCGAATGACCTGATTTGTCAAAGAAAACCGGGCAGCGGGCGAAGAGCGGAATACGGGCGGGCAAAACCAAAAGAAAATTTGTGGAAATATTGAATCCGACGGCGATGCCGCCTCGAAGACGTTGGGGAACAATCTAAACCAATCTTTCAAGGAGGATCGATAATGAAGAGAACATTTCTTGCATTTTTTACACTTCTGTTTGCCATCTCGGCTGTGAGCGCACAGAAATCCGAAGAGGGTTTCGACCCGAACTCGACAACGAAAAACGAAGCCGTCGGTAATTTTGACGGACAAATCAATTTTCCGGCTGGGAATACCAGGGTCCGACTGAGCAACGATTTTGTACTCGCGGCCCAGTCGCTGAACATTGACGTAATGTCGTCGACGCGGATCAGGATACGCCGCGGCGTTGCAACGTTCCCGATCACCGGAGCGACGCTTGATTCCGAGACGCTTCGCGGCGAAATTCTTCACTCAAGCGGCTTGATCTTCGAAAGAGGGACGGCCGCAGTTAAGATAGAACGGTTTGCGATCGACACCACTGGTGCTCAACCGCTCTTGACCGGACTGGCATCGGCCAACGGTTCTGTTGTCGGTCGGATTCCGCTTTTTAATCTGGACCTGAGCAATGCTCAAATCTCGGTGAACGGCCCGTTCGTCTCGATCGCCGGTGTCGGTGTGACGCTTCGCTCGGAGGCGGCCGCAGCTCTTAATGCGGTATTTGAGACGGATGCATTTGTCGAAGGTTTCAATATCGGCAATGCGAACGTCGTCGGGTTCACATTCGATTTCTAATTTCGCACCGAAGATTTTGTGCAAGGCCTGGATGAAAGTCCGGGCCTTTTCTATTGCGTGCGGGTGGGGATTCAGCTATCATCCGCTTCAGGCCGGGCACCGAGCTGGCCGATACATCAAATGAAAACTTCACATCTTTTCGCCGTTCTGGCGATGCTTCTTGGGATCTCCGCTGTTGTAAATGCACAGGGCGCCCTGCCCGCAGGTTGGAAGGTCTTTACCGTTCTTGACGGCAAGGTCTCACTTGCGATGCCGGCCGAGCCCGAAATGGATACGTCCGAGGGCTATCCGATCTTTACTGCCGCTTCGACCGAAGGTGTTGTCGTCTTCACCAGACAGTCGGACGTAGCGATCAGCGAGAAGGACGCCGAGGCAGACCTGCTGATCTTCTTCCGCGGATTTCGCGACGGGATCGTCGAAGAGCTGAAAGTCGACACATCCGGCCTCTTAGACCCGACGAAGCTCAAAATGGGTCAAGAGAAGAAAATGACCTACGCCGGCTTGCCCGGTTATGACCAGTCGTTCACCGCGGGCGACGTGCGTGGCCGGTTTTGGATCGCGAACCGCGGCCGTGAGGTCTATGCAATTTTTTGCATCACGCTACCGGGTGCCGAGCGGCCGATCGACGAGATCGTTCTTCCGTCATTCAGGCTGAATTGACCGCGTCACGAGCCGAACGCGGAAAAAAGGGCGGCCCCGGAAAAGGGCAGCCCTTTTTCCCCAACGCTAGTTTGGTAGATCGGTCTGCGGGATGACGACCGCGATGTTTCCTTCGGAAACGTTAGTACCGCCGTTCGTGTTGATCGCCCCGGGTTCGCGAAACTCGCCCAAGAACGATGCTGATACATTTTCATTGAAAACGTTGTAGATCGATCCGCTGCTGATCGCGAAGGCGTAACCGTAACGCGTCACGTGGTTATTATAGATGTTGTCGCCTCGTGGCCCTTCTTCTCCGGCGTTTGGTGCGGGATTGTAGCAAATGCCAAGCAGGTTACTGCTGGCGGTTGCTCCGCCTACAATAACATTCTCAAAGATGCGGTTGCCCGTAGCGTTGCCGCCGCGGACAAAGATGCCGAGGTTGACCGACGAGATGTTGTTGCGAGAAACAAACACGCCGCGACTCTGCAATATCACGATGCCGATCTCGCTCGGACCGTTGTTTGGTGCGAGGCCGCGGCCCGAGATCTGAAGTCTGTGAACATTGACGTTCGAGGAATCTGCCACGGTCACGTTCATATTGAAACCTCCGACAATGCCGTTCTTAACTTCGACCCCGCTTGCTCCGAGGATCCTTATCCCGGTCCCCGTACCGGGACTTCCAGTGGTTACGGCGTAGCCTCTCAGGTCTAGGGTCACATCTGAAGAGCGGATCGTTATCGCATCGCCTGAACCTACTCGGAGGTCGTTGCGAAGAACGTATCTGCCGGGGCGATCGATATTTATCGCTCGGTTTCGGCCTTGCAAGCCCACCTCGAGCTCGCCAGATACTTTTTCCTGAGCAACGGCTGTCGAGAAAGAACCGTGAAGGAAGAGTACTGCAAACAAAGAACAAACCAACATTCTTGTCATTCTCATTGAAAATCTCCTTTTTTTTTTCGTCTATCGAAATTGGCGAGAGACAAAGAACCCGATCTGCATCATTAAGGCAAAGCTCCGCCCTACGTACCGGCGGTCATCCCAGGACGTTAGGTGCGATCTGATTCGGTTTTGCTTCTCGATCGAGTGATGCTGGCGTGTGACCGATTTTATTCCCTATCGGGATATTTATTGTGAGAATTAATCTAAAGTTAACGAAGCAAGTCGTTGCTCGGTTATCCCATATCGGTCCATTAGCTCGGCGGCGGCATAAGCCATTTCGGGTACACGTCCGCGTTCTTTTACGGCGACGAGCATATTGTTCTTCGGCGTGTGTTCGGTGGCGACGAACTCGAAAAGCTTTGTCGCATAGCCGCGGCTTTCAAGCAGCATCGAGCGGAGGCCGTCGGTCAGGGTTTCGGCCGTTCGCTCGAGAAGGACCGGATGCTTCAATATCTCGGCAAGTTCATCAGGCGGACGGAGCTGCTTCCGCACCTGTTGGTGACAACAAGGGGCAGCGACGATAATACTCGCCTCGGCCTCAACGCCCTGGGCAAGAGCATCGTCGGTCGCCGTATCGCAGGCGTGAAGTGCGATGACGATGTCCGGCCGGCCGATCTCGGCCCCGGCAATGTCGCCGATGCGGAACGCGAGCCCCTCAAAATCGCATGCTTTCGCGACTCCATCGCAGGTTTCCATCAGGTCAGCCCGGCGGTCGATGCCTGTTATCGATGCCGCGATGCCGCGGTTGTTGACCAGATGGTCGTAGAGTGCAAAGGTCAGGTAACCCTTGCCGCAGCCCATATCGACCGCCGATATCTCGCTTTTTCCTTTTAGGCCCGAGCGCTCGATCAGGCCGTCAACCACCTCAACGAACTTATTGATCTGCTTCCACTTATCGCGTTGGTCGGAGCGGATCTTTCCGTCTTCAGTCGAGATGCCGAGCGCTCGGAGGTACTCAGAGCCGGGGTCGACAAGGTGGTCCTTCTCGCGGTCGTGACGCTTTTGAGGAAGCGTTCGAAAGGTCGGCTTGCCTTTGTTGAGCCGGGCGTTTCGCTTGCCGATATCAAGCTGAAGGTCACTTTCAGTCGTAAAGAGGTGTGAATTTCGAAATCCCGAGCCGAGATACTTAACGAGCCGTTCGCGAGCCTCAGCGAGGTCGTAGTTCTTTACGACGTCGCGCATATCGTAGCGATACTGAAAAAGCATCCGCTCGCCCTTACGGGTCGTTATCCGGCGGAGAAATATCTTTTGCAGATGTTCGTCCGTGCCCTTATAATTCCCAAGTGTAAGCTTGACGAAGGTGCCTGCCTCGAGTGCTTCGGCAAAGGCTTCGGTAAATTCTGTTATCCTTTCGTTCACGATGGTTGAACAAATAAGTATAAATGAACGAGGCAAATTACAATATCAGCGGTGAGGACCTTGTCCGCGACCTTCTCTTGGTTCTTCGCGAGACCTTTGAAGGCTCGCCCGGCAGCGAGGGAAGCATTTACCTCGACCGCGGCGTTGGTGTGCTGACGACGCTTGGATCGGTCAACGCCGAACAAGCTTCGCAGACCTTCGAGAGCACGACCATCGCGGCCCACACCGAGCACCTGAAATTCTACGTCGATCGATTGATCGAGTTCATCGAGGGGCGGACGGCACCGGTCAATTGGGAAGACAGTTGGCTTATCGAGACGGTAAATGAAGATGAGTGGACGGCGCTTCGCTCTAGCGTTGAGAGGTCGTATCGATCGGCGGTGGAAAGACTTGCGGCGGTCGAAGAATGGAAGCCGGACCGGATCGGCGAGGCGATCGCGATCATCGCACATTCGGCATACCACTTTGGGGCGATCCGGCAGATGGCGAAACGCGTCTGACCGGCGGAAATATATTTATGGCAACGATCTTTCATCTGGCATTTCCGGTCGATGATTTAGCGGCCGCACGCGAATTTTACGGCGGCGTTCTTGGCTGCCCCGAGGGCAGGAGTTCGGAGACGTGGATCGATTTCGACCTCTACGGGCATCAGATCGTTACGCATCTTTCGCCCGCGGGCGGCGGAGTTGCGGTGCGTAATGAGGTAGATGCTGATCACGTTCCGGTGCCGCACTTTGGGATAGTTTTGCCGATGGCAGAATGGCGCGAGCTTGCCGAGCGTCTGCGGTCGAAAGGCGTCGAATTCGTCATCGAACCGAAGATCAGGTTCGAAGGCGAGGTTGGCGAGCAGGCGACGATGTTCTTTATGGACCCGAGCGGCAACGCGCTTGAGTTCAAAGGGTTCAACGACCTCTCGCAGGTCTTCGCGAAATAGTCGCGGCGGCTGTTATAGTAGTCTTTTCGGTGTTCGGATGCTCCGATAGGCGGTATGATGCTCCACACAAAGACCCTTCCGGCCGGATGGCTTGGCTTTGACCTGAATGTCCTTCGGCGGCTCAAATTTAGCTCGCTGGCAATGCCTTTCGCGGCCGATCCGTTGCTTGGCACTTATATGAAACGCCACGGCGTTCGCGTGCTTTCAAATGATGTGCTTCGCTCGGCCTGGACTCGCTCGGTCGCTGCGATTCAAAACAACAACGAACGGCTTTCCGACGAAGATCTGAACACGGTTCTCGAAGACATATATATCCCCGGTCATCGGCTTCGCAACCCGGCACTCCGCACCTGGTTTAGCGAGACGGATTCGTGGTGGTTCGACAATGCCCGGAGAAATATCGACCGGCTCGAATCGCCCTTCTCCTTCGCAATTGCCGCGAGCCTCGTTATGTCGGTCGGCGACTACGCCCGCTCGTTTAATGACGATAACGGCGATCTGCGGCAACCGCTCTCGAACGCATTCCGCCGTTTCTGGAATACGCTTCCGGCGCCCGTCAATAACGGCCAGACGAACACATGCCAAAATCAGCGGGTAAAGGAATTCATCGCCGAGAGCCGCACCGACCTACTCTTTCTTCGGCTCCCGCCGGCACGCTCTGCTTCGCGGACCGGTTATCCGGAGGATCTGATATGGAAGGAAGAATGGCTTCGCGAGGGCAGTGATTTCTGGCCGGAGCTCGACGCGATGCGGGCCGGAACGCTCGGAATGCCGGTCGAGACAAAGTCGCAATACCTTCAGCTCGTTGCCGATCTTCTTGGTACCGCGAGCCACAATCGCAAGCTGGCGGTTGCCCATGTCGAATCCGGCTTTGTCACCGCCCAGGACCTGGTCGATACGATCAACCCGATCCGCAAGGTCGAAGCCGTTTACACCAAAGACTTTTCCGAACTCACCGGCACAAAAGCAGTCATCATCACGGCTTGACGGGTTCGGCGGAACCGGTAAGCATTTCGATCTCGGGGCCGCCGGCGTTTGGCCGCGTCCGCAGAAACCAGACGATCCCCGCCGAGCCGGCAAGCAAGCCGGAGATGACCGTCAGAGTTTGCGGCGAGATGGCATAGACGGCGAGGCTCGCGAGATAGGTCGTCAGCCCGTACATCGTCAGCTCGGCACCGCGGTCGAGAGTCGAGATGCGGCCGCGAATGTAGTCCGGCAGGCTTCGCTGGAACATCGTCTCCTGCACCGCATATTCCACGCCAATTATCGCCCGCGAAATAAAGGTGAAAAAGAGCAGCAGCCAGAATGCGGGCATCAATCCGCCGATGGCGAAGAGCACGCCGTGGATGATCAGCGCCCAGCCGATGAACTGCCGGTTCGTGCCCTTGCGGTCAAAATAAACACTTGCCCGGCGGGCTAGCATCATCCCGAGAAAGAGCCCGAGCCCGGCTGCCGTCCAGAGAAGGCCGACGGCCATATCCGGATTCCACGCGTCCTTTTCGGCAAAGTAAACGCCGCCCATCCGCTCAAAGACGATGTTGATAGCACCGCCGCCGGTGGCCCAGATGACGTTGAGCAAGAGTATCGTCAACGCGAAATGATTCTTGACCGTATAGACGAGCCCCTCGCGGATCTCGCCGATGAAGGTCGTCTCGGGCCGCGTTTCCGCGGTCGCGGCTTCGCGGACGGCTTCTTCCGGGATCAGCCAGACCGTGTATGCCGAGAGGAGAAACGAGATGGCGTTGATGATGAACGATATCTCGTAGCCGAAGACAGCCGCCGCCCAGCCGCCGAGTGCCGAGCCGACCGCCATCAGCAGAAAGCGAGTCGAGAACATCAAAGCCATGCCCGCGAGCAGGCCGTCCTTGCCGGTCAGGTTCGGCGTTGCGGCATTCTTGGCTCCGTCAAAGAAACTGCTGAACGCAGATAACAGAGCAGTCGCGATATACGCGATCCAGAGATCATCGCGGCTTACGATAAAGAGCGGAAGCAAAGCGACCCCGGCACGGGCGAGGTCGGTCCAGAGCATTATCTGCCGCCGCGAGAAGCGATCAGCAAGGCCGCCGGCGATCGGGGCGAGGAGCGCCATCGGCACAAGCCGACAGACGAAGATGATCCCGGCCGCCATCGGCGAAGCATCAGACATCACACGGACAAGCCCGAGCACCGCGATAAAATTGAACCAACTGCCGAGTTCCGAGACGAACTGCCCGGCCAGCAGATGGCGAAAATCACGTTTGCCGCGGATGAGTTGTCCGTTAGTGAGCGGCTGCATAAAACGCTATATTGGAGCAACGGGGTCTAAATTTCCAATGCCTCTAATATAGACGCGAAACTGCAGCGTTTAAGGAATCAGTGAAGGGGTGAAAATGTTCGGCGAAGGCGGGTCGGCTAGGTGATCTTCTGATCGGTGCGGACGATCTTTCCGCGGAGCCACTCGCCGAAGAAGTCGAGCGTTGTGACAAGAATCAAGATGAAAAGGAGAACGGTCGCGAAGCGGTCCCATTGCCCGAATTCCTGATAGCTGTGAAGAAGGAGCCCGATGCCGCCGGCACCGACATAGCCGATGATCGCCGCCGAGCGGATGTTGTATTCAAGCATCCAGAGGGCATGGCTCATAACGAGCGGCTTGAGCTGCGGGAGCATGCCGTATTGAAACGCCTGGACGGGATTTGCACCGAGCATCTTGAGCCCGTTGGTGACGGAAGATTCGACCGATTCGAAGGCGTCGCTAAAGAACTTGCCGAGATAGCCGATGCTGTAGAAGGTCAAGCCGATAACGCCCGCGAGCGGGTTCGGCCCAACGACTGCGACGGCAACAAGTGCCCAGATGAGCGACGGCAGCGTGCGGATAACATTGAGCACCATCCGGGTGCCGATATTGAGCCACTTTGGGGCGACGGTCTGCGAACCCGCGGCGGCGAGCGGCAAGGCGACGAGGACCGCGATCACCGTCGCCATAACGGCGATCTGAATGGTCTCGCCGAGGGCGGAAAGGACCTGCGGCGTTACGGAGAGATCGGGCGGAAAGAACTGCGAGGCAAAGCGGCGAAGGTTCTCGATATAGCCGAGATCGCGGCCCGAACCGCGAAGGGCCGGAAGCGAGATCACGACGGCCACGGCAAAGAGCAGCAGCGTCGCTCGGAAGGCCGTAAAGCGTTCACGCCACGAGAGTTTTGGAGGCACGGCGGTCATGCTGCGGTATCCGCGACCCTCCTTAATTCCCATCCGTCGGGAAACTCACGGCCGAGCCGAAGCTCGAGGTCGGCATAGCGGCCGACGAACTCCGTGTCGTGCAAAATGCAGATGGCGGAGCGGCCGGCGGTCTTGCATTCGCGGCGGAGCATTGCCATCACGCGTTCGGAGAGTGCAAGGTCGAGGTTCGAGGTCGGTTCATCGGCAAAGATCACATCCGGCTCCTGAAAAAGAACGCGAGCGATCGCCGTCCGTTGCTGCTCGCCGCCGGAGATGTTGCGGACGGGCTTGTGGCAAAGATGGGCGATCTCAAGCTCTTCGAGTTTCTGAAAAGCCGCCAGCTTTTCCTCTGCCGGAAAGCCGAAAAGAGTCCGCCACCAAGGGAACTGCCCGAGCTTTCCGCAAAGCACATTGGTCAAAACGCTCAGCTCTTTCGTCAGCCGAAGGTCCTGAAAAACGATGCCCGCGGAACTAACGGCGGCGGGCCGCTCAATGCTTCCGGCGGTCGGTTCAAGCATTCCGGCGAGGGCCGAAACTAGGCTCGATTTACCAACGCCCGAAGGCCCGGTGACGGCAAGGAGTTCGCCCGGAGCGAGTTTCCAGGACATCTCGGAGAAAAGCCTTCGGCCGTCGCGGTCAAGGGTTAACCCCTTGACTCGGACGGCCGTATGGCTAGTGTTCGACGCGGTTTCCGACATTTATTTCGGAAGCGTGGCAAGAGCTTCGCGGAGCGGCTTGAGGTGGCCTTCCTGCTCGGCCTCGACCAGCTTTGACGTGAAAAGCTTGTCGCGAAGCTCGGTGTTTGTACCTTCGTTCATCGCGAGCAATGCGGCCTTGAGCTTATCGCGTTCCGGGCCGGTCAGGTTCTTGCGGATTGCGATGATGTGCGTCGGCACGTCGCCCTGCTCGGCCACTTTTTTGAGCTTCGCACGCTGCTCTTCGGTGAGGTGTTTGTTCTCATCGAGGACGTAGTAACTGACTGCCGCGGCCTCGGCCTGGCCATTCAGGACACGTTCGACCGCCGAGACGTAGCCGGTTCCGAAAAAGACATTACCCGTACCGAAGAACTCTTCCGGGTCGGCCTTCTCGGAGATGAGCCCTTTCTGGCGGAGATCCCAAAGCGGCATCACATAGCCCGAAGTGCTCGTCCGGCTGGCGAAGGCGATCGGCTTGCCTTTCAGGTCGGCAACACTCGCGTACGGTTTTTCTTTTAGCGAAAGCCAGTAGCTTTTGTAGGTCGTCTTGCCGTTGATCTCGCCGACGAGTAGAAGCTCGGCGTCCTTGGCGTTGATCAGGTCGGTGCCGCTCAGGTAGCCGAGGTCGATGGTGCCGTTCGAGAAGCCCTCGTTAATCACGGCGGCCGAGAGCGGGATGATGACCTCGACCGGCCGGCCGAGTTTTTCCGAGAGGAACTTCGCCGCCGCATCGCGTTCGGCGATCATTTGGTCCGGGTTCTTGTCCGGCTTGAGCGCGACGACGAGCTTCTGACCGGTTGCCGCATTGCTGTTTGCCGTGTTCGAGGGCGACTGTGTCGAGCCGCCGCATCCGATCGAGGCCGCGGCAATTGCGGCCGCCGCGAAAAATAGCAGGATCTTTGTAAACATAATATTTTTCAAATCTAGCATTTTAGGAAAGCCGATTTCCATCGAGTGGATCCTGTTTGCCCGTTAGAACGTGACGTTAATGCCGGCCTGCACGAGCCGCGGCATCGACGGGAGAATGCCGCGTGTGCGGTCAACGATGAGCGTTTTGTCGCCGAGGTTTTTCGCCGTTACGAAGAACGTCGTTTTCCATCGCTCGACCTTGTAGTTGGCGGTAGCGTTCCAATAGGTTTGCGAACCAATCGGGCCGATCTGGCCGTTGGCCGTCGGTGCGAAAGCATTAAGGTCATCGCCGAACTGGCGGCTGACGTAAACGTTCTCGATGAATGCATGAAAACCTTTGGCGTGCGAATAGCCGAGGCTGGTTGTTGCCGTTGTTTCCGGTGTGTAGGGAAGCCGGTTGCCGGTGATCGAACACCGCGTCAGGCTGATTCGTTGCGATGCCGGGCAGAACGAATTCAGGATGCCGGAGTTGGTTATCGAGCTAAGCCGCGTGCCGCGAAACTCTGAGACCGGCAGCCAAGTAAGCGCCGTTCGAATAAATATGTTATGACGCGAAGCGAAGAATGCGTCGGTATCGAGCCTACCGCTGAACTCCATGCCCTGCTGGAGCGTCTCGCCGCCGTTGGTCAGTGCAGCGCCGATGCCGCCCGCAATGCTCGCCGGAACGATCTGATTCTGGTAATCGAGGCGGAAGAAAGTGCCCTCAAGCCGAAGCCCGCGGATCGGATTGGTGCGAATTCCGGCCTCGTAGTTCCAACTCCGCTCGGGGTCGAGCTCAACAACGCCGCCCGAGTTCGAGATGATGTCCTCGGCCCGAGGCGGCGAGAATCCGCGATGAACGCCGGCAAAGATGGTCGTCCGCGGGAGGCCCGAATAGGCGAAGCCGATACCGGGAATGATCTCTTCGACCGTCGTCCGGCCTTCGGAGATCGGGTTCGTCAGCAGGTTCCGCCGCTCGATCTCGATCCGCTCGAAGCGAACGCCAGGCGTCACTGAAAACTTGCCGAAGACGAAACGGTTCTGAACAAAAGCGGACGAGGCAAAGTTGCGGCGGATGTTGATCTCCGAGGGAACGCCCGCACGGTTATTCGGTGTGTCGCCATTGAGCTGGCGGCGGTTCTGCTCTTCCCAGTGGAGCCGGCCGCCGATCTGAAGCTCACCGCGGAAGCCCTTCCCGGAGCTGTATTGATAGGTCAGCTGCGGGGCGACGCCGTAAGTATCGAATTTGCGAAGCCGGCCCTCGTTGCCGCAGGTCGTGTTCAGGTCGGCCATCGAAAGGCAGTCGGGGTCGACGTTTAGCCGATTCGGCCGCTGGCCGGAGTTCGAGGATTGCCGCCACCAGTGACGGCGGAAAACATTGTAATAGGCGTTCGTCGTAAGCGTTACAGCCGCTGAAAGCACGGCCGAGTGTGAAAGCGAAGTTCCAAAGCGGTCGCCGTAGAAAAAGTCGTTGCGGAAGGGGTTCTGCCGCGGGTTGGCGGCATATTCTGCCTCGGTCAGGCCCGAATAGGTGACGTTCGAATCTTCGCCGTAGTGACTGAATTTGAACGTCAGCGCATTGCGGTCGTTGATCGTCTGGACGATCTTGACGGAGGTGTCATCGAGGCGGGAATTGATATTCTCGCGTGCCCCGTCGCCCTGCCTTCGGGCGTAATTGGCGAAAATGCCGGTGCTCTTGATCGTCCCGCTGCCGAAGACGCTCCCATTGAAATAATTGCGGTTGCCGCCCAATAATTTAAGGCCGAAGCTCGGCTTTTCGGTCGGGTTCGGCGTGATGTAGTTGATCACACCGGCGATGGTCTGCGGGCCGTAAACGATCTGGCTTGAACCTTTGAGTACCTCGACCTCGGCGTAACGTTCGATCGGCGGATGGTAATAAGAAGAGCTGTCGCCATATGGTGCGTAGGCGAGCGGCAGCCCGTCCTCAAGCAAGAGCACCTTGGTCGAGCGGGTCGGATTGGTTCCGCGGATGCCGATGTTTGGTCGCAGGCCAAAGCCCTCTTCATCGCGGACGTGGACGCCGGCGATCTTACGCAAAGCCTCTGAAAAATCAAAAACGCGAGCGGACTCGAGCGTTCGGCGGTCGAGCCGTTCCACCGCGCCCGGGACTTCATCGAGGCTCGCGGCCGTTCCAGCGAGATACGTTGACGAGACCATCACCTCGGCCGCGACCGGCTGAGGATAGAGCACTATCTCGATCCCGGACTCGGCCGGAAGTTCGATTCGCCGCTCGGTCCGGGCAAAGCCTTCGGCAGAAACCACGATGACCGCCTGGCCGCGAATACCGGTGAAAGAAAAGCGGCCATCGGTGCCCGTGACCGCGTTTACCCGAGTGCTTCCTGCAGAGTTGGTTGCCGAGACAAGGGCTCCGGCGATCGGCGAGCCGTTCGCGTCAGCAACGCGCATCGAATCGGCATTTGCCGTTGACTGCCCGAAAGCAGCTGCTGCAAGCGAGACGACGATGAGTGTGACAGTGAGCAAACGGGCCGTGAGACTCCTGAGCTTGGAGTCGGGACTAGGATAAAGATCGTTTGATATCGTATTCATGTAAATATCTATTGAAAATGAGTTTCAATTGCAAGAAGGATATTTTATGGCTCGGCCGGTGTCAAATCGCGAGAGGAAATTATGCCGCCAGCTATCCGAATGAACCCAAAACAAAAGAAAAAAGCCAGGCAATTACCCGGCTTTAAATTATGAGATTTCAGTAAGTTATAAAGAGTTTAGTGTCCCGTGAAGTGCGGCGGCCGCTTTTCGAAAAACGCGGTGACCCCTTCGCGGAAGTCGGCGGACTGGCCCGATTCGAGCTGGCATTCCGCTTCGAGCGAGAGTTGTTGGAAGAGGCTGTTTGAGAAAGTCGCGTTCATCATCCGTTTGATGCGTCCGAGAGAACCGGTCGGGCCGGCGGCGAGCTTTGCCCCGAATTCCTGGGTCTGCTGGACGAGTTCGGCGGCCGGGACGAGCCGATTGACCATGCCGAGCTGGGCTGCCCGTTCGGCTGAGAGAGAATCGCCGGTCATGAAAAGCTCGGTCGCGATCTTTTCGCCAACTGCCCGCGGGAGAAAGAACGTACCGCCGCAATCCGGCGAAAGCCCGATGCGGACAAATGCCTGGCGAAAGGCGGCGTCATCAGCGGCAAAGACGATATCGCAGGCAAGTGCGAGATTGACTCCCGCTCCGGCGCAAACTCCATTGACTGCGGCAACGAATGGCACGGGTGTATTGCGGATCAGCTTGATCAGCTCATGCAGTGTCTTCAGCGGGGCATCGAGAAATGCTTCAATGCGGCCCTCGGCCTGCCCGACCTGCTGCATCTCGCGGAGGTCGCCGCCGGCACAGAACGAGCGGCCCTCGCCGGTCAAAACGATGCACCGCGCGCCCTCGTTGGACGCCTGGATTATCGCGGCCTGAAGATCGCGTCCGAGTCCCGAAGAAAGAGCGTTAAGTGCATCGGGACGGTTCAATTTGATGGTGGCAACGTGGCCGTTCAATTCGTAGATAACGTTTTCAAAGCTCATAAGGATCGGGTATCACCTCTTCTGGGTTAGATTGGATCAAGCTTCAGGCAAAGCGTGCCCGCGAGCGGCTAGCCTCGTGGCACTCGCGGCAGAGAACTGTCCGGCCAACCTTCGGCTGAAACGGCACCCGGTCGTGCTTGCCGCAGTTGTCGCAGACTATTTCATACCGCTTTGGAGCGTCCTCGCTGGCGGCGGCCTTTTTTGACCGGCAGCGTGCGCATCGCTGAGGCGACATCAAATTCCGCTGGTAAAAGATCTCCTGTTCCTTTTCGGTGAAAAGAAAGGTCTCTTTACATTGGACGCAAATCGTTTCAACATCCGGCATAAAAGTCACTGCTCCGGGAAAATCTCTCTGGGATTGAGGAATACTATCACACATCGATTCGCGGCGTTAATCAATTAGGCCGGGAAAGTGTTGCGACGTGCTCGCGGACGGTCGGCCCGAGCGTTTCAAGGTTGTAGCCGCCCTCAAGGCAGGAGACGAGGCGGCCGCCGCAGGCCTCATCTGCCCACTCCATCATCGTCCGCGTCATCGCCGAAAAATCCGGATCCTCAAGCTGAAGCTGGCCGAGCGGGTCGGTGCGATGCCCGTCAAAACCGGCGGAGAGAAAGATCAGATCGGGCTTCATCTTTGAAGCGATCTCGCCGATCGCCGCGTCAAAGCCGGACCTCTGGTCCATGGCCTTTGTGAATGCCTTGACCGGAACGTTTAAGGTGGAGCCGAGGCCCTTGCCGTGGCCGGTTTCGCCGCGGGCACCGGTTCCGGGATACCACGGATATTGATGCATCGAGAAAAAGAAGACGGTCGGGTCGGTATAGAAGATGCCCTGAGTTCCATTGCCGTGGTGCACGTCCCAATCGACGATAGCAACACGGTCGATCTCCTTATAGCGATTTTGCGCATAGCGGGCGGCGACGGCGACGTTGTTGAAGATGCAAAAGCCCATCGCATGCTCGGCGGTCGCATGGTGGCCGGGCGGGCGAACAGCGACAAATGCATTCCGAGCCTCGCCCTGCATTACAGCATCGACCGCGGCGATGGCTCCGCCCGTTGCAAAGAGCGAGGCGTCAAAGGATTGCATCGAGATGGTCGTATCGGCATCGAGCCGTTCGAGCCCATTTGCGAACGCTCCCTCGACCCGCTTGAAATGCTCTTTCGAGTGAGCCGCCTGGATCAAGCCCTGCGACGCCTTTTCGGGCGTGATCTCCTTGAGGGAATTCCAAAGATTCTCGCTTGCCTGCAAAGCATCGACGACGACGCGGTAGCGCTCCGGCATTTCCGGATGGCCGGGGCCGGTGTCGTGCTTTTCATAAATGGGGTGATGAACGATCGCCGTTGTCATAGGGATACTTTACCGTAGTGGGGAAGAGAAGGGGAGAAGGGGAGAGCGGGTGAAAAGGTGAAAACGTGCAAAGGTGAAAAAGTGGAAGTACAAGAATGGGAGTATAGGAGAGAAGGAGAAAAGGAGAAAAGGAGAAAAGGAGAAAAGGAGAAGGGCGGACGCGGGGAAGAGGAGACGCGGGGACACGGAGATGTCGTGACGATGCCCGATTCGCGCATTGCGTTCGGTCATTTAAACTTTTTCACCTTTTCACTCTTTCACTTTTTCACCTTCACACTCGCTAGATGAAAGCTGTTTCGTGGAGCAGTTCGCCGCGGGCGAAGCGAGCGAGCGAGAGCATCGAGACATCGAGGAAGCTCGCCTTGCCATCCAGGATTATCTCGGCAAGGGCACGGCCGGTCGCGGGCGAATGCATGACGCCGTGGCCCGAAAAGCCATTGGCGAAATAGAGCCCATCGACCTCGCAGCCGCCGAGGATGGCGTGGTGGTCGGGCGTATTCTCGTAGAGCCCGACGCGGCACTTTTCGCGGACGACCTCGGTCTCATAGAGCCACGGAGCCCGGTGGCGGGCACGCTCGCGGATCTTTTCGACGAACGCATCGTCGAGTTCGCGGCTGAAGGAAGGCTGCTCGTTTGGGTCGGGATAGGCGAACATCAGTTCGTGTTCGGAGTTCTTTGCAGGCCGGAAGTGAAATCCCGTGCCGAGGTCGATCACCATCGGAAGCCCGGGCGGAAGCGGCTCGGCCGATCGTGCCCAGACGATCTGCCGGCGGAGCGGTTCCACCGGGAGCGAGATGCCGGCGGTGGCGGCAAGTTCGGCGGCCCAGGCACCTGTACAAACAACGACGCGGCCGCAATCGATCCGTCCCGCTTCGGTTTCGACCCCCGTGACGCGGCCGTTATTGGTGAGAATGTTTAGAACACGCGCGCCTGTTTCGAGCCTTGCACAGAGGGCGAGGGCACGCTCGGTAAAGCCGCGCATGACGGCGGGCGGGTCGATGAAGCCATCCTGCCGGCCAAAGCTCCCGCCGAGAATGTCGGAGCAGTTCATTCCCGGGATCATCTCGCGGATCGCTTCCGGCCCGACGGTCTCAACGCCCTTAACACCGAGCCGACGCTGAAGCTCGACGTTTCGCTTGAGATAATCGAAATGCTTGGGCTCGGTGGCAAAAAAGAGATAGCCGCGGGGCTCATAGCCGCAGTCGTGGTCCCAATTCTCGAAAAAATCGATTGAGTAAACGGACATTCGGATGTTGATCTCCGTCTCAAACTGCGCCCGAACGCCGCCCGTCGCCGCACCGGTGGAACCGCGGCCCTGATCCGCCTCGCGTTCGAGGATCAGCACATCCTTCGCCCCGCGTTCGGCAAGGTGATATGCCACACTCACCCCAACAACGCCGCCGCCGATTATGATCGTTTCCGCCGATGATGAATTGATTGCTTGTCTATTCATTTGGCCTATTAGGTCTAAGCAAATTCTGTAGTCAACGCATCCGTCCCTTTGATATAATTACAGCTCGAGGCGGGCTCTCCGTCTTTTATTTCATCTCGCTCAAATCAAATCTACCACTCCGAGTTAAAAAAAATGAACCAGTCACTTTACGAGTTCTCGCAGTCTGTTATTGAGCAGCTAGGCCATTATGTTTACGTTCTTCGCGATCCCTTCCAGGACAACAAGGTATTCTATATTGGGAAAGGAACTGGCAACCGCGTCTTCTCGCATGTGACAGATTCGCTCAAAACCGCAGCGGTTTCAGATAAGTTGGACCGGATTCGGGCGATACACGAAAAGGGAGAAGAGGTGCTGCTGCAGATAATTCGCCATGGATTGACTGAGAAAGAAGCGTTCGAGGTCGAGGCGGCTCTGATAGATTTTGAAGAGATCGGTAGCCTATCCAATTTGGTAAAGGGGCATCATTCGGATGAACGTGGCGTGATGCACGTCCGCGATATAAAGGCTCGCTACGCGTCTGAACCCGCCGAGATCACGGTACCATCGATTCTGATCATCTTGAATCGGGCATATCGGCCCGGAATGCAGGAAGAAGCTTTATATGAGTTTACCCGCGGCCGCTGGAAATTAGGATCGAGGCGTGAAAAAGCGAAATATGCGTTCGCAGTGTATCGTGGTTTGATCAGACAGGTGTACCGGATTGTTAAATGGTACCCGGTTCAGGGACCGTTGTCTGAGGTCAGGCTCGCGTGGATGGAAGAGAATAACATCACGTTTCACGGAAAAGATCGCCAGCGTTGGGAGTTCGAAGGTACTGTTGCCGGAGAATTGCAGGATTTGATCGGAAAGTCCGTTGCACACTACCAGAAAAAGGGCCAGCAAACGCCATTTCAGTATCTCAATTGCTAACGTTTTGAAGGTGGTCATTCGGTCATATGTGCCTACGTTTTTTTGATAGACTGATAGGATGAATTTCTGCGATCTTTATTCGCTCTCGCTACATCGGCTTATTGCGGAAAAGCTCCGGGATGATCCAGATACAGTGATCGGAATTGCTCGTGGGAATCTCCGACGATGGCTTTCAAGTGAGGCGTTTTCTGAGGGGGCAGGAAGACGGGCCCTTCTTGAATGGGTAGAAATCCTCGACACTCGCACGTACGACGAGATCATAGCGATTCTTACCGAGGAAACTGACGAAGGACAGAGATTGCGGTCGTCAACTCCGTTCCCAGGAATACTTACAAAACAGGAGCGAGATGTTATTTGGAAAAAGTGTGCTGAGATCGTACCTGTTTAGGTCTCGCAGAGAATTGTAGGTCAAAGAGAAGCGATAATTTCCAATGCGTTTCTCTTTGCACCTAGTAAACGCTTTAAATCGACAGTAAATGCACTACCACCTAATTGGAATTTGCGGGACGGCGATGGCTTCGCTGGCGGGGATGCTGCAGGCGGGCGGGCATCGGGTTACGGGTTCGGACCAGAATGTTTACCCGCCGATGTCAACACAGCTTGAGGCCCTCGGCATCGAGATATTGAACGGATACCGGGCGGAGAATGCTGATATCGGTGCGGACTGCGTCGTGGTCGGCAATGCTATATCGCGGGGCAATCCGGAGCTTGAAGAGGTGCTCAACCGCAAGCTCGTCTATCGCTCGCAGGCGGAGATCGTCAAGGAGCTTTTCATCCGCGGGCGGCGTTCGCTGGTGGTCGCCGGGACGCACGGCAAGACGACCACGACGAGCATCGCGACCTGGGTCGCAGAGGTCGGCGGGCTCGACCCGAGCTTTCTGGTCGGCGGCGTGGTGCAAAATTTCGGTGCGAGCTTTCGCGTCACGGACAGCGATTTTTTCGTCATCGAGGGCGATGAATACGACACGGCATACTTCGACAAGAAACCGAAGTTCATGCATTACCTGCCCGAGATCGCCATCGTCAACAATATCGAATTTGACCACGCCGATATCTACCGCGACCTGCAGGAGATCAAGTTTCAATTCTCGCGGCTGATGAACCTTGTGCCCGGAAATGGCAGGCTGATCTGCGGCATCGATTCGCCCGTCGTAAGGGAAGTTCTCGATGAGATGCACGGGCGGCTCTTTACGCAGATAGAGACCTTTGGGCTTTCGGACGATGCGAAATGGCAAGCACGTTATATCGACTTTGCGGGTGATGTGACGCGTTTCACCGTATTCAAAGAGGGCCACAGTTGGGGCGAATTTGAGACGCATCTGATCGGCGAGTTCAACGTGCGGAACTGCCTCGCGGTGATCATTGCCGCCGATGCCTGGGGTATTTCAAAAGAGAAAATTCAGGAGGCTCTCGACACATTCAAGTCCGTCAAACGCCGAATGGAGGTCCGCGGAACGGTCGCGGGAGTTACGGTCATCGACGACTTTGCCCATCACCCGACGGCGGTCGAAGAAACGCTCAAGGCACTGCGGATGAAATACGACGGCCGACGGCTGATCGCCGTATTCGAGCCGCGTTCGTGGTCGTCGCGGCTGGCGGTTTTTCAGGAGCCTTATACGAAGGCGTTCTCGTACGCCGATCACATTATCATCGCCAGTGTTTACAACACCTCAAAGGCGAGTGAGCTCGGCAAGGTGCTCGATGTCGATGAACTCGTCAAGGACATCGAACTTCAGGGCAAGTCCGCGTTCGCATTCCCGGACGCCGATGCGATCGTCGAACATCTGACGCCCGAAATGAAGTCCGGCGACGTCATCGCCGTAATGTCCAACGGCGGCTTCGGCGGAATCCATGAAAAGCTACTAGGGATACTGCAACGCCGTCAGTAACCCTTGACCCAAAGCGGTGTGCCGTCTTCCCATTTGTTGTGGGTTAGTCGGATTCGTTTACCATCGCTTAGTCGTAAGGCAACGATCTCGCCGTAGAGCTGCGGATGAAATCCTGTGCTCTGCACGAGCGGCTCTTCGTCGGCAATGCCGAAATCCTCCGTCGTGTATATCACCCAATTCCCATCCGGCGAGAAATGAGCGTGTGCATTTTGGCCTTTAGATGTCGTTAGCTTCCGCGGCGGCGTCCAGTTTCCATCCGGTTGGAGCTCGATCAGGAAAATGTCCATCGCCTTTCGAGATGCGTAAGGAGCCCCCTCGCGGTCTGATGAAAACGCGATCTTCGTGCCGTCGGCCGAAATCGTCGGGAAGTTGTCCTTGTGAGCATCGTTCGTCAGATTGCGAACCTGCCCATTCTCAGAAAGATATATGTCGAAATGGCCACTCCGGGAACTGCGGAAAACGGTCTTCTTACCATCGGTCGTGAAGTCGCCAAAGCCATCATTCATTCCGGATGAGACCGGCCTTTCGAGCTGCCTCGATTCAAGGTTGTAGCTCCAGATCGAGCCTTTATCCGGTTCGGAGCCAAAAAAGAGCCCGGTCGTGAAGGTCAAGCTTCGGCCATCAGCCATCATTCGGGTGTCCAGCACGCTGGCAAATGCCGGATGTGTCCAATAATCGACGCCGAAATCGAAAAGCTTTTCGAGCCGATCCTCGCGGTAGTTATAAGCAAAAAACTCAGCGCCGGTATTCATGAAGAACGGCGTAAAGATGGCGATGTAAAGTGCCGCCGCCGCTCCAAGGCCCGTTGCCAGGGCTGATAGCCTGCTCAACCGGCTGCGAGGATCGCCTGCAGAGTTCCGGGTTCGTCCCTGCCTAAAAAAGAAAAGAGCGAGTAGCAGAAGCAGCAAACCGAGCACACCCATTACGGACGCGACCTTCACGATCGACCCGGGCGAATTGACGGCAACGAGGAAGAACGCCCCGACGACCGAAAAGAGAATCGCGAGAACGCCGATGACGTAAACAATGTACTTCCAAAAGGCGACGGATCTTCGATCCCAAAACATGAACACCACCCCGGCGAGGGCAAGGACTGCCATAAAAACCGGAAATGCGGCCAGAGCGAATAGCCAATAAGTGAACGGCATGCCGTCCACCGAATTTGCCGAAAAGTACAGCACCGGTTTCGCCGGGTCGGGCGAGGCGACGAACGCTCGCCGAACGCCGTAAAGTCCGACCGGAAGTCCTTCAATGTTGGTTTGAAGCGGCGAGTTCTTTAGAAGCACATCGCCGCGGATGCCGCCTTTGTTATTGCCTCGCTCCGGTATCGGCCCGCCGTAGAAGGCGATGAGGCCGTTCGGATGCGTTTCGGGACCGATGAGGTGAATCTCGCGTCGAATCCAGTCATCGATCCGTCCGGTCGCTGGGTCGAGTTGCTTCGGGCCGATCTCCATCGTCCCATCTACCGCTTCGGTCCAACTAAAGAAAAGTATGTTGCCGTTAGGGAGCAATTGCGGAGACGCGGCGTTCACGCCTTCCGGCGAAATGGGTTCTTGCCCCCGTCCATCAGCGGCCATCTTGAATATTCGCTCGTGGCCCGTCCTGTTACTGTAAAAGTAGATGGTTTGTCCGTCGGGCGTCCACTCTGGGCTGCCGTCCCATCCGACCGAATCGGTCAGCCGCTTTAGGTCGCCGCCAGAGCTGTTCATCAGCCAGATGTCGCCCGTTCGCCGGCGTGCAAAGGGAAACTGAGAATGCTCTTTTATCGGATGGCCGCGGTCGCTTGAAAAGGCAATAAAGGAACCATCGGGCGAGAACGCAGGCCTGAAGTCGCCGCCAGGATGGTCCGTCAGGTTGCGGGCCGCTGCAAGCGATATCTCGCCGGCCGGGTTGAATGGTGCGAGGAATATCTCGGCGTCGCCAAGATGTGTAGAGACGAAGGCGATCCATTTGCCGTCCGGCGAAACGACCGCCTGATCTTGCATCGAATCAGTTCTGAGGAGTTGCCGCTCAGGCGAACTCCCATCGGCAGGCTTGATGAAAAGATTCGGTTTTCCTGTCCGCTCCGATGTGAAAATGATCCAGCGTCCGTCCGGGGTGATCGAAGGGCCATAGTCAAGCCCGGCATCGTCCGTAAACGCGGCGATCGTTTGCCCGCCATCGCGGGAGACATAAATATCGGTGCTGTTGAACCGGTAGGCGTTGTAGAAGATCCGATCGGGAGCTTGTGCGTTGAAAGCCGACACACAAAGTATGACGATCACAATGAAACCGAAAGCATTACGCATAGTCTGATCTCCAATTTGGATTTACTGAGAAAAATACACTTCACCTCGGCCGAAAAATTCCGGAGGTGTGCGGATCGGGTTCGATCAAACTGCGGGTTCGTGGACGTGAACTGACAGCATGATACACGAGATGTCCGATCGAGCAAACTGAAGTGAATCGGCCGAAAAAGAAAATCCTTGCGGAAATACTCTAAAACCGATATTCTTCATCTGTTTTTGCTCTCGTTTTGTGTCTTGGCAGATACGTCCGTCCGGTCAGTTTAGAAGCGACGCTTTTCGGTTCGGTTTTGAGAGTTTGGTAATTGCAAATTTGAAGCTTCTGAAACTTTCGGCACGGGTGCGTCGCTGCCTTGAGTCGGCCGCCGAATATCGGCCAGCTCGCCTTGCCCGGCTTTTCTGCTTCTCGGATACTTTTCTAGGAAAATGGGTACAAAACTTTACGTCGGAAACCTTTCTTTTAACATTACGAGCGACGATCTTCAGGATCATTTTGCGGCTGCCGGTGAGGTAGCATCTGCGAACGTCATAACCGACCGCGACACAGGCCGCTCGCGTGGATTTGGCTTTGTCGAAATGGCGACGGAGGACGGGGCGACGAACGCGATCGCTCAATTCAACGGCACTGATTATGACGGCCGCAACCTGGTCGTCAGCGAGGCACGCCCGCGTGAAGATCACGGCGGTGGTGGTGGCAGAAATCGCGGCGGCCGTGGGAATTTTGGCGGCGGCGGTTATTGATCGGCCGAACGCTTGAATTAACGAAGAAAGAGACGCAAGGTGAGCGCAGATGCTCGCCCAGCGTCTCTTTTCGCTTTCCGGAAGGCCTTAATAGATGACGCGGCCGTTAAAGTTTACGAGCATCATCACAAGTTCATCGATCAAAGCGACCCGCGTCCGCGTTTCGGGAATGCCGTTGACGAGTGCCGAGAAGATCACCTCTTCGCCGGCGGCGGTCGTTAGATATCCCGAGAGTGCCGAGACCTGATTGATGGTGCCGGTCTTTCCGCGGACGTTGCCCTCGCCACGTGTTCCCTTAAAGCGGTTGCGGAGCGTGCCATCGACACCGCCGATGGTCAGGCTGTCTCGCCAGGCCTGGGCGAACCGGCTCCGCTTGCCCATGTAATCGTAAATAGCGATGACCGCATCCGGCGAGACTATATTGTGGCGCGAGAGCCCGCTTCCGTCGTATTGGACAAAGCTGTCCTCCGCCGCACCGGCCTGCTTCATAAAGTCGCGGACGACCATTATCCCGAGCTCGCTGCTTGTACGGTTCTGGTTGCCGTTCGGCTGCGGCATCTTTCGGCCGACCTCTTCACCGAGCGTCCAGAGCAAAGTTTCGGTGTACATATTCTGGCTCGGTTTCATCGTCATGGCCGCGATCACAGAAAGCGGTGGCGACTCGACCTTTGCAAGCTCGAACGTAATATCGGTCGGCATCCGAGCCTTGTCGTTCATCGCATACGTGCGGCCGGTCACCTCGACGCCTTTCTCCAACAGTCTCTGCTTGAGCAATGAGACGAACATCTCCGCCGGACGCGAGACGGCGACGTTACCGGAATATCCCGCATTTCCAACGGGCAGTTCGCCGCTGATCTCGATGATGTTCTGGTCGAGCTTTTTGTGGATGCGAAGCGTCCGCGGCGACCCCGCCGGTGCCGTAATGCAGGTATTGACGACCCGCACGATCATATTGACCGGCGTCAATTGTGCGCTGCATGAGTAACCGACCGGGCCGGGTTTTACGCTCAACGCGACCGCATTGTCATTGACCGGCAGGGCCGAGACCTCGGCACCGTAATAGAACTGGAGGTCGTCCCATTCCCATCCGGTCGGGAGCGGGCTTCCGCTAAAGTATGTCTCGTCGCCGATGATGTCGCCTTCGATCTTCTTTACGCCGGCGGCGATGATCGCATCGGCGACGCGGTCAATCCCCTTGAAGTAGTCGCCGTTGTTTGATGTGTAAGAAAGCGACACGTCACCGCGGCCGAATACCCGGAGCGGCCCTGCAATGGTGCCATCCCGGACGGCTTCGCGTGAATAAATGGAGGTGACGAAGCGGAAATCCGGCGTCAGCTTTTCGAGGGCTGTCGCGACCGTGAAATTCTTCATGTTCGAGGCCGGCATAAAGTACTTCTCCGAATTGTGCTCAAAGATCACCCGTCCATCTTTTGCCGAAACGGCCTTGAATCCGATCTGCCCGCGACGATATTCCGGCCGCGAAAGCACGGTTTGGATCGAGCTTTCAAGGTCCGCAAGTTCGGCCGACCTTGTCGGAGCCGACGAGACGGTCTTGGTGACCGGGGTTTGCCCGACGCCCGTCGAGATCGCCAGAAAAAGAACTGCCGGGAAAAGGATATTTCGGAATCTTCGCGGTTTCATCATCTCGGTCTATATTAACCCACACAGATTTAGCGAACCAATTCAGCACTCTTTCTGCCGCAAAAAAGGATTGAGCATTTGCAGATCAAGTGCTATTGTCTTGGGAGTTAACGACGATTGCCCATTTAGTGTTCACGCCGGCATCTTGCGGGCATGATAACTCGTTTAACCATGCTGAACCCCCGAGCTTTGAAGATCCTTGTACTTATTGCGTTTGCCGCAATCGCTGTCGCTTTTTTTTCGGGCCGATCCGAGGTCTCGAAGGCAACAGAGCGTTTCGCGAAGGGGCCGCTTGACGCTCCTACGGGTGTCCGGGCAACGGTCAACCTTTACGCGACAAAGATCGGCATTTATTGGGACACCGTCCGCGGAGCCACGCTTTATCGGATCTATCGCAATACGGTTGACGATTCGAATACGGCGACCGATGTCGGTACCGCGGCGGGAAACTACTTCTTTGACCTGACCGCGGTCGCCGGGCAGGCCTATTTTTATTGGGTCCGTGCCGAGAATTCGGTTACTTCTAGTTCATTTAGCGAAGCGGCGTCGGGCCGCCGGGCGAATGGGAACGTTTTTCCCGGCCCGTTTCCACCGCTTGATCCGCCGCCGGCTCCTTCAGGAAACTCGGTGACCGCTGCAAAGGCGTCTCTCGGAAAAGCATTGTTTTGGGATGAGCAACTCTCCTCGACCAATACTGTCGCTTGCGGCACTTGTCACCGCCCGGAAGCCGGCGGCCGCGACACGCGAACGATCTTCGGCGACGACGCTTCTCGAAATCCCGGTGCAGACGGAACACCGAACACTTTCGATGACGTTTTTGGTTCGCCGGGAGTTCCCAAGAACAACGCCGACGGGACATATTTCGATTCGCCGCTCTTCGCCTTTCGCACGCAGGTTACCAAGCGGAGAGCCCCAAGCTATCTCAACGCCGGTTACACTCCGAACGGCCTGTTTTGGGACGGGCGGGCAACGGGTGAGTTTCGCGACCCGCTGACAAATGAGGTCCTGATCGCCGCGGGTGCCAGCCTTGAGAGCCAGGTGCTTGGCCCGCCGGTCTCAGATATTGAGATGGCCCACGGCGGAAGGGACTGGACTCAAGGTGCGACCAGAATTGCTGCCGTCCGGCCGCTGATGCTTGCCGAGGATGTTCCGGCTTCGCTCCGAAACTGGATCGGGGATCGAAGCTATCCCGAGCTTTTTGAAGAGGCTTTTGGAACACCCGAAGTTACCCCGGCCAGGATCGCAATGGCTATTGCCAGCCATGAGCGGCAGCTTTTTTCTGATCAAACGCCTCTTGACAGATGGGGCGCGAGCATCGAGCAACTGACGCCGCAAGAGATGAACGGGCTTTCGCTTTTCGTTAATAAACGCTGTATCGATTGCCACACGGGATCGCTTCTTGCCGATAATGAGTTTCACAACATCGGCGTCCGGCCCCAGCAAGAGGATCGCGGTAGAGGTGCGATAACCAATAACCCTGTTGACGATGGAGCGTTCAAGACGCCGACGCTGCGAAACGTTGAGCTTCGCGGGCCTTACATGCGCAACGGGCAGTTCCAAACACTTGAGGAGGTCGTCGAATTTTACAACCGCGGCGGCGACCACGATGCTCCCAATATCGACCGGCAGTTGATCAGAAACCTGCAAATGACCAGCCAGGAAAAGGCGAACCTGTTGGCCTTTATGAAGCGGCCGATGACCGACATCCGTGTGCGTGATGAGCTGCCGCCATTTGACCGACCAAAGCTCTATACGGAGTCGAACCGGGTGCCGACGGTCGTTGGTGAGGGCCGGCAAGGGCTTGGCGGAAAGGTCCCAAGGGCCATCGCCGTTGAGCCGCCATTCCTCGGTAACGGCAGTTTTACCGTGGCGATCGAGGACGGAAACCCGGGAGCTCAGGCGAGACTCGTTCTTGATGATCGCGACCCGGGAATAGCTTTGAGTATGCCGGTTTCGGGTTCGCTCGGCAGCGAGATCACGACGCTGAACGCCAACGGCCGAGGCTCGATCAGTTTTCCCATCCCGAACGACCAATCGCTCGTGAACCGCGTTTTCTACGGCCGATGGTATGTGACCGACCTGAATGCGCAGCACGGATTTTCGGTCTCGCGACGGATCACATTTCGCATTTTCAGCGATCAGCCGCTCAGGCGGGCCGCGGCGTTCGTAGACATGGACGGCGACCGGCGGACAGATATCTCGATCTATCGGCGGTCGGCCGTGCAATGGTGGTACTTGCGAAGTTCGGACGACCAGAACCGTGCAATCGAGTTCGGCTCCGAAAATGTGAAACTCGTCCCGGGCGATTTCACCGGCGACGGGAAAACGGACCTGGCGACGTGGGATGCGAGTGCAGGCGTTTGGAGCGTGCTAAGGAGCGACGATCTGACATACTACGCATTCGGATGGGGCCAAGCGGGCGATGTTCCGGCCGTAGGTGACTTTGACGGGGACGGGATACATGACCACGGGATCTTTCGGCCGGCCAACGCCACCTGGTATAACCTCAGATCTTCCGGAGGAGCGATCTTCAAACAGTTCGGGACCGCCGGTGATGTTCCGCAGATCGGCGATTACGACGGCGACGGCATTGACGACCTTGCGGTTTTCCGGCCGAGCGGTGCGAACGGAGCCGAGTGGTGGATAGATGGCAGTTCGGCCGGGGTTTTTGCAACACCATTCGGGCTAGCGACCGATAAGCCGACAGCCGCGGACTTTACCGGCGACGGGAAAACGGACGCAGCTTTCTACCGGCCGGAAACAGGTCTTTGGTATGTTCTCCGCAGTGAAGATCTGAGCTTCTACGCTGCTCCTTGGGGAGCGGAGGGCGACATTCCCGTTCCCGGAGATTACGACGGCGACGGGAAGGCGGATGTTGCGGTCTTTCGTCCCTCGACGGGTATCTGGTATATCAACCGAACGCAGGCAGGCATCGGTATCTTCACTTTCGGCGTTGGTGGTGACGAACCCGTGCCGGCGTACCGGATACCGTAAAGCAAGAACGGTTGCCATTGTTTTGACTTGAGTCGAAACCTTAGGGAACCGATTTCATTGAGCCTTGGCCCTTACGGTGATATAGTTTTACTTGGAATTCCTTGCATTCCTTAAGTTCATTTCGGCACGCCTCGGCCTCGCCGTATCTTTGTAATATTGGGGACCCGTTCTTAATGAATCGATTAAAGCTTCTCGCGGTTTTTGCGTTCGCCATCCTTGCTGTTTTCTTTTTTGCATTGCGGAGCTCGATCTCGCCCGTTTCGGGGCAGGGAGTTACGGGCTCGCTGCAGCCGCCGACGGGCGTTTTGGCCTCGGACGGCGATTACACGACCAAGGTTGGCATCAATTGGGACACGATGCGCGGGGCGACGCTCTATCGCATTTACCGCAACACGCCTGACAACCCGGGCTCGGCGACAGAGGTCGGCACGTCGGCTTCGAATCTTTTCTTTGACCCGACGGCGGTGGCGGGGCAGCAATATTTCTACTGGGTTCGTGCAGAGAACGGCGGAACGGTCAGCAACCTCAGTGCCTCCGATCAAGGAACGCGAGCGACGGCCCCGAACGCCCCGAGTATTTTTTACAGCCCGCTCGAACCGCCGCCAGTTCCGGCCGGCAACCCGATCACCGCCACGAAGGCATCGCTCGGGAAAACGCTTTTTTGGGATGAGCAGATGTCCTCGACCAAAACGGTCTCGTGCGGTACTTGTCATAGGCCGGCGACCGGCGGCTCAGACCCGCGAACTGTTTTTGGAAGCAACGCAGCACGCAATCCCGGCCCGAATGGCGTTCCGGACGTTCCCGGAGCCCCGCTTGCGACGCTTGACGACATTTTCGGCTCGCCGGGCGTTCCGAAAAACAACCTCGATGGCACTTACGTTGAAGCTCCGTTCTTTGGCTTTCGCCTTCAGGTGACGGGACGCAAATCGCCCTCATATCTGAACGCGGGCTATGCCAACGGCGGGCTTTTCTGGGACGGCCGGGCGAACGATGAGTTCCGCGATCCGCTGACGAATCAGGTCATTCTTGCCGAGGGAGGAGCACTTGAAAGCCAGGTGATCGGGCCGCCGCTTTCGGATGTTGAAATGGCACATGGCGGCCGCAATTGGGTGCAGGTGGCAGATCGCATCGCGAATTCAAGGCCGCTCGCACTTGCCTCAAATCTGCCGCCATCGCTCACGAACTGGATAGACGGACGGACATATCCGGAGCTTTTTGAAGAGGCTTTCGGCACGCCGGAAGTAACGCCGGCACGGATCGCACTTGCGATCGCGACGCATGAACGGCAGCTTTTCTCCGACCGAACACCGTTCGATAAATGGGCAACGGGTGGCGGCGGACTAACAATGGGCGAGGAAGCAGGTGCCCAGCTTTTTGCCGGGACGACCTGCATGCAATGCCATGATGGCCCGCTCTTCGCCGACCATCTGTTTCACAATATCGGCGTTCGCCCGCCTGCCGAGGATCGCGGACGCGGGCTTGTTACTAACAACGTCGATAACGACGGGCAGTTCAAAACGCCGAATCTGCGGAACGTTGAGCTTCACGCTCCGTTCATGCACAACGGGAAGTTCGCCACGCTCGAGGACGTGGTGGCGTTTTACAACCGCGGCGGCGATTTTGATGCACCGAACATTGACCGCGGCGTCATCCGGCCGATGGGCCTGACAATGCAGGAGAGAGCTCAGTTGGTTGCTTTTATGAAGCGGCCGATGACCGACCCTCGCGTTCGCGATGAACTCCCGCCCTTTGATCGGCCGCAGCTCTATACCGAGTCGAGCCGCGTCCCGCAGGTCTCCGGAACGGGCCGGCCGGGCGGCGGGGCCCTTGTCCCGCGTGCGATCGCCATCGAACCGCCATTGGTCGGAAACGATAGCTTTACGGTTGCTGTTGAGGACGGTGCGGCGGGTGCGAATGCGGTTGTCGTTATCGACGCAGCCGACCCGGGAGTCGGCGCCTCGATCCCGGCCGCGGGTTCATTTGCACGCTCGACCGTAACGCTTTCCGGAACCGGCCGCGGGTCGGTCAGCCTTGCGATCCCGAACAATGCGTCCCTCATCGGCCAGACATTCTACGGCCGCTGGTACGTTCCGGATGCCGGTGCGACGAATGGTTTCTCGGTATCCAGGCTCTTTACTTTCACGGTCTTTGGCGAGGCGGCAACGCCGGCCGCTGCGACGTTCGTAGATTTTGACGGCGACCGGAAGACGGACATCTCGATCTATCGGACGGCTCTCGGGCAGTGGTGGTATCTGCGCAGCTCGGACAGCCAGAACCGGGCGTTTCAGTTCGGCGACCCGACGGACAAGATCGTCCCGGCGGACTACACCGGCGACGGCAAGACGGACGTAGCGGTCTATCGGCCCTCGGCGGGTTCGTGGTTCGTTCTCCGCAGCGACGACTTCAGCTTCTATTCCTTCCCGTTCGGAGCGGCGACGGATATTCCGGTCGCGGGCGATTTTGACGGCGACGGCAAGGCCGACCCGACCGTTTTCCGGGCGGATAGTGCGACGTGGTTCATCCTGAAATCAACCGGCGGAACGGACATCCGGTCATTTGGCGTTAGCGGCGATATTCCGCAGATCGGCGATTACGACGGCGACGGCAAGGCCGACCTTGCGGTCTTCCGTCCGAGCGGTGCGACCGGTGCCGAATGGTGGATCAGCCGCTCGACGGCGGGTGTGATCGCGGCTCAGTTCGGGCTCGCGACCGACAAGCCGGTTGCGGCCGATTTTACCGGAGACGGCAAGACGGATATCGCATTCTGGCGGCCGGATACGGGCTTCTGGTATGTGCTGAGGAGCGAGGATTCGAGCTTCTTTGCCGCTCCGTTCGGCGCGACGGGCGACATCCCGGCACCGGGCGATTATGACGGCGACGGCAAGACCGATTTCGCGGTCTTCCGGCCCTCGGTCGGCACCTGGTACGTTAACCGAAGCACCGGCGGAGTCGGCATCATCGGCTTCGGCATCGACGGCGATTATCCGGTCCCGGCGGCATGGGTTCCTTAGGCAGTTGTCAGTTGTCAGCGGTCAGTGGTCAGTGATCAGTGATCAGTGGTCGGTGGTCGGTAGCCGTACAGGCGGAAACCCGACCTGTAGGAAGGGTGTCATGAAGAAAGAAGAAAGGTTAAAGGCGAAAGAAGAGTTTCACTTTCCTGTTTTTCTTTATCAGTGGTTGAAAACTTTTCTTTTCCGGGTCCGAGAAATGAAGTTGTCTGGCTCTCTCGAAGCGATTCATTCTTCGGCCCATTTCGGGATGGGAAATGTTTCTGCTGCGTCTGACAAATGTAGCGATTCGAAAATGCCGTCGCCATTCTGATCGGAGAAAACGAAAACCGCCAGACCGCCCCGCTGACCATTTCTCGTATCGGCTGCAACCACTTTATAGCAAAAGGCCTTCTCATTGCGGTCGAAAGCAATTATCTCCCGCACGCTCCATTCGCGGCCCATCACATAGCCCGCGCAGGCCGCTTTTTCCGCCGGATCCACATCCTCGTCACAAATGGTCGAGAATCGCACAGGTGCCGTAGGGGTAAATTTCGAAGAGTAAAACCGCGGATCTGACTCAAGCGGCTCTCGGTACTGCGTGACGCGAAACTGCCGCCGGTCGAGCTGGATCCAACCGCTTTTCTTTACCAGTACCGTTGGGGTTTCCGGTATATCGGCCGTCCGTTCTTCGACAACCGGAATTGGAGCTGGCGCCTCGATTTCCGGGGCAACAGTGGAGCCCGTTTCATGGGCGGTCGAGCAGCCCGCTATAACCAACAGACCAAGAACCAAGAACAATTGCTTTCCCCGTCTTTCCATATTGTCTATCCCAAATCGGAAGCTCGATCAAATCTGAATGTACCGTTTGAACATCTGAGGGTCGCGGCACTTGCCGTTAGCGGATCGACCGAGGTGAAGCGGCCGTGGGTCGCGTTATAATACCTCGCCTGGGTGAAGTCGAGGCCGGTTTCGGCGTCTTTCTCGTAGCCCGTGAGCCCTTCCGCGTCTCGCTCTGGCCCGCATAGCCAAGCCCCGCCGCACGCTTCGGCGTCACGCTCTCCTCGCCAAAGGCCGTGTAGTCCCACCGGCTCGGTACCCGCCCGTCCTCGTCCGTAACCACCCGCGGGCTCCCAATATGACCGGCTGTCAAAGAACCAACCCACTATGATGTTCCAAAGGGAGAAAGAAGGTATATCTAGATGCTTCGATAAATCTCAAAAGATATTGGTTCAGGCGATTTCAGGATCGCCACTTTCAGCATGTCAACGTACATTCTTAGAACAAGAAAAGCGTCCGTTTCAACTATCAAACTCCTGTCATCGCTGGAGAATTCAAACCCTGAGAATTCGTAGTTCCCGATCTGCTGCGGATCCTCGACAAATAGTTCTCGAACATCGAATACTTTGAGATTGAACTCGAAAGTGGGTGCCTTCAGCTTTTTCAGAAGACCACTCTTCAGGACTGTTTGCTGGTCGAAGAGAGTCTTCTTGAACGGCACAGAAACAACACGAGCGTTCTCATCATAAACGAGATCGTCTAACGAGAACTCACAGTCGTGTACGAAGCTATCTACAAAAGCGAGCCCCTCAATGCTATCTGCCTCGTAAAATTCATTCATCTCAGCCATACGAAAATTCCAATATCCTTAAAATCCACTATTAATGTAAGCCCAAAAGATCAGGGTCAGACTTCCGATATTGCGATTCTCGAATTATTGATCTGAAACCAACGGAGTTGGGCGTGCAAGAATGCATTTCTCGTCAGCCCCAGCGGACTTAAGACGATTCGATCCTGAAAAAGCCTGAAGCCGGATGAATATTCGTTTGAGTCGAGTACTCCGCCGCAAGTTGCCCGAGGGCATTATAGACCGCCCGGCCGCGAAATGCGTCACCAAATTGGGGTAGTCCGGAAGATACGGTGGGCGGAAGTAAAACCGGGCTGGTCTCTCTGTGCGGCTTCGGACTTTGCTTTCTGTGGTCCTGGTTCTGGTCTTCCAAAGACCACAGAAGACAAAGACGAGATCCACAGAAGACACAGAAAAAAGCCTCAGAAGCCACAGACGAGTTTCCGGTGTTCTTCGTTTTCTATTTCCTCGTTCTTGATCGGCGAAGCATATGCCACCGTCTTCGACGGTTCGGGCTTTGATCGGACCGTGTCCCACATCTCGCGATGTGGGCTACATCAATCCCGTCGTCTTCGACGACTTTCGGAATTCGGTCTGCTGATAAGCATTGGATGAATCGCCCTTACTGACGTGCGGGGTTTTGCATCCGGAGACAAAAAAAGAGGCTGCCCTTTTCAGACAGCCTCGATCTTTCACGCTAATGCGTGTTTATTCGCTTCCGACGAAGTTGAGATTCGCTACGTCGGTCGTGATCGGCACCTGTTGCGGAGCGGGGAAGGTGTAACGCTTCGCCGTAGCTCCGATGGTGTAGGTCTGTCCGGGAACTACGTTATAGATGGTGTAGTTTCCGAAGCTTGTGGTCAGCACCGAGCGGCTTGCACCTTGTCCATCGGTGATCGTAATGCGTGCCAGCGGAATGCCGTAGCCGTTCGAGTCTGTGACACGCCCTGAGACAGCGACGTTTGCAACGACCGAACTTCCCGGAGCTTCGACCGGGACCGTCATCGGTTCGCCGGTCTTAAAGAAGCCGATGGTGGCGTTCTTCGTCGTCGGGGCACTGGTCGAAGTAAAGCGGAAGTTATACATCGTACCCCAGCGGATGGCGTTCGCGTTCGGGTTCTGTGCGAGTGTTTCCGTCGCCCAACTGACCGCATCGGCGTTTTGATTAACTGCCCACGCTGCCGAGCTAAAGCCGGCATTTCCGACCGTACCGTCACCGGTCCAGCCCGGATGCTGCGGTGGCGAGTGGAAGCCGACGTTCGTCACCGAAACTCCCTGTCCGGTCGGCACGCTGAACGCACCGATCGCCCGGTCGAGGTTATGGTTAAAGATCGCGTACTCATACTGCCAAGTGCCTTGGGCGATCTGTGTCACCTTGTAGGCAACATAGAACGCTCCGTCGGTGCCGCCCGCAACTCTATATTCGGTAACGGTCGCACCGGGCCATGCATGAACGGCCGGCTTCTGGCGGACCGTATTTTCGGCCGGCGAGAATGAGAACGAACCCGCCGTTCCGCCAACTGTGTAGCGACGATACGACATATTGTTGTACATGTTGCACTGCGTCGGATTCGATAGGCACCACTGATATTCGTGCGGCGTCACGTACTGCGCCTCCGCATAGTAGCGGGCTCCCTGATTGATGTCCGTACGGAGATCGTCGATTTTGGTCAGGATGCGGTGATCCGGTCCAAGGTGCGAGTGTCCGGAGTGGCTGTTCGGCGGTGTGGCCGAGTCGCCACGCGGATAAAAGCCGGTGAACGGGTTTACCCACGCACGCGAACCAAGGCTCGGACCGGCATTGAGGCTCGCCGAGTATGGATCCGAACATCCGGAGCCAAGGCGGCTGCCGCCGACGCCGTTGCAGCCATAGCCGCAGAGATTCTGCGTCAGAGCGGTAAAGGCGTGCTTCATGCTTGACTGGCCGATCTGCTCAAAGGTCACTTCGCCATTCGTACCGCCGCTCATGCGATACATATTCTGCGGAATGACCGGGTGATTGTTGCTCGGCAATGCGAACCAATCAAGGTCCACCGTTCCCGCGTTGCATGAGTTCGTTCCGACGGCAAGTCCGACGAATCCATTACTCGCGCTTCCAAACTGTGCCAGGCCATAAACATCACCGACGATCACGTCCGGGCCGGGTACCGTTCCGGCGTTGTCTTCCATGCCGTATCCAGCCGGAAGCTTGCCGCTCTCGACACCGCCGTTAACGATGCGGGCGGTCTCGATGGTACGCATCTTGGTCGAAATGTTGATCGAGCCGACGCTCTTTCCGGCGGCCTCGGGGCGCTCGAGTTCGGCAGCAAGATCGTCGGAGACCAGAACGCGGCCAGCCTTGATGGTGATCGTACGCGTTTCGGGATCGAAAGCGAATTCCGGCCCATCGACATTAAAGAAGTGGAAGCCGGTCTTCGAATCTCGCAGGATCAGCTCATATTGGCCGCCGGCGGGGAGGCTCTCGATGGCAAGGCGTTCGTACGATTCCTGCAGCTTTGTCGGAAGGTCAGCTTTCTGCTGCGGGTGGATCGGAAGCATACTCGGGATAGTTCCACGGATCTCGTTGTTGAAAACGAGCATCGCAAAGAACGCATCCTTTTCGGCCTCAAAGGCAAGGCTCTCTGTACGCGAGGAGCCCTCGGCCCCGGAAAGCAGCCCGAGGTCAACGTCAAGAGCGACGCTGCCGTTGGCTACGATCATCTTTTCAAGCAATCCGGATTCTGAGTCCGAACCGGCGACTGTGCTATTTTCGGAGAACCCGAAAATCGCAGCGAATACGGCGCAAATGCCGAGGACCGTAAAGATGGTACGGAACCGGCTGCCCAGCAACTTTTTCTTCATCAAACTTCTCCTAACGTTTCTACCTTTGGATTAACAAAGCCCTAACCTGTAAGCGGATGAGGCGCTAAAATTGAGTGAAATTGGCTTTAAAAGTTATATCACATCGACCGCCGGGTCAATAAACGAATTTGAATGATTCTAAGTCTTTTGTCGCAGGGTCGTTGCGATGCGATAAAAGCAATCTGCCGCTGTTTTGATCTTATTTCACCGGCCGTCAAAAAGTTTCTGCCCGCCGGCCCGCGGCTAAATAAATCGCCATCCAATGTGATTTAATCAAGCTAGGGCAAAGAAGGCGGTAAATCTCCCTGCATATAAAACGCTGATGGCCCGGTCCGTTCCACTAATGAAACCCGGTTGCGAAGGAAAACAAGACACGCCGAAAAAGCGCGCCAAGCTGCCCGTTATCGCCTCGGCGAGCGAGGGCAAACCGGACATGCGTAAGTCGACCATGGGCCGCTGGCGTGCGGGGGCGTTGATCGCTCTGCACCTCCTTATGGCGGCCCACATCGCGCAGTGGCTTTACACAGGCAGCACGGTCTCGCCGATCGAGCCTTCGGAGACGATGTGGACGCTCCAGCAGGGAGCGGTAAATGCCGGTGCGATCTTTTTTGCACTCGCGATCCTCTCGACGCTGATACTTGGGCGGTTCGTTTGCGGCTGGGCTTGCCACGTTGTCGCTTTGCAGGATCTTTGTGCGTGGATGCTGAAAAAGATCGGGCTTACACCGCGGCCCTTCCGCTCGCGGCTGCTGATCTTCATCCCGCTCATTGCCGCACTTTATATGTTCGTTTGGCCGACGGTGCTGAGGGCTATAACGAAGCCGGAGAACGAGCCGATCATTCCAGCTTTTAGCAATCACCTGATCACGACCGAATTCTGGGCGACCTTTCCGCCGATCGAGGTGGCGATACCATTTCTTTTCATCGTCGGTTTCATCACCGTTTACTTTCTCGGTTCGAAGGGCTTCTGCACCTATGGCTGTCCGTACGGCGGATTCTTTGCGGTCGCCGATAAGTTTGCACCGGGCCGCATTCGCGTGACCGATGCCTGCAACGAGTGCGGGCACTGCACGGCGACGTGTACCTCTAACGTGATCGTCCACGCGGAGGTGAAGAAGTACGGAATGGTGGTCGATCCGGGCTGCATGAAATGCATGGATTGCGTCAGCGTTTGCCCGAACGACGCTCTGTATTTTGGCTTCGGCAAGCCCTCGGTCGCTGTCAATACGGAGCCCTCGGCAAAGTATTCGCTGACCTGGCCCGAGGAGATATTCGCGGCGGCGGCGTTCGTGGCGGCGTACTTCGCCGTCTGGAACGTCTATCAACTCGTGCCGATGCTGATGGCGATCGGCATCGCGATCATCACGGCCTTTCTTGCAGTAAAGACATTGCATTTGTTCCGACGTGAGAGCCTTGTTTTCTATCGCTGGAGCCTTCGATCAAAGGGAAGCCTGACCCTCGCCGGCTATGCTTTTCTAGCCTTCGCGGCGGGCTGGATCGGGCTCAATGCCCACAGCGGCTGGGTGCGCTATCACGAATCAGCGGGGACGCGTGCTTTTGAGAACATCCGGGTGCCGGACGAACTTGCACTCCTGCAATCGAACCCGCAGCCGTGGCTTTCACTTGCCGATCAGGGCAACATCGCCGTGGGCCGGCGGCATCTTCAGCGGGCGGCCGAGATCGGCCTCTTCACGAACACCGATGCGATGCCGAAGCTCGCTTGGATGGAATATCTCGCGGGAAATAAGGACAAGGCTCTCGAGCTACTTTCGGTCGCGGCCGATCGGCAGAGCGGACAGCAGCGGGCACTTAGCCTCTACTACCGCGGGGCGATCCTGAATCGCTCGGGTAGGTTCGAAGAAGGGCTTCGGGGCCACGAAGCGGCACTCGCCGAACGGCCGGATCTTTCGATCGCCCTCGAGGACAAGGGCGAATCGCTCTGGATGCTCGGGCGTCGCGAGGAAGCGGTCGCAGCCTGGCAGGAAGCGGTCCGGCAGCGGCCGAATTTACCGATCGCGAGCAATTTTATTGCAGGGGCGGCCGCGGCAAGCGGCAACGCTCAACTCGCGAGCGAACTTTCACAGATGGCCGACCGGGCCACGCCGCGTGATCCGCTTTTTCAATTCATGCTCGGCCAGCGGTTGCAGAATGTAGGTATGGCGGAGCTCGCAGAACGACGCTTCGAGGCCGCATTTGCCGCCGACCCGACCCTTCGCGGCCGCCGCAGTTTTCCCGCGGCCCAGCCAAAATAAAAAGGCCGGCGGGAATTCCCATCCGGCCCAGCGCATCAATTTCCGAAGATCTATTTACATTTTGAATAACCACAGTCGCGGCAGAAGTCGCAGCCCGAGGCATGTTCGAGCTGGCCGCGGCACTCGGGGCATTCGCCGATGAGCGTCGCCATCTCGCTGTAGATCTCCTCGGCGTCGGTTGCGACGTGCATGCCTTCCGTTCCCGGCACTGCCGCTGCCACGCCCGCCCGCTGCTTCTGCAATTGGCGTTCGGAGGCGGGAAGATTTTTCAGCCGCCGGTCGGTCAGCATGAGGCACTCGGCCACTGCCTGTTCGGGCGAGGTCAGCAGCCGTTCGTTGAACCAAACGGCGTTCGTGCCTGTTACCTTGTTGAGGCTTCGGGCAACCTCGCGGACCTCAAAACCGCCGCGGAGCATCTTTGAGGCAAGCAGGCCGACGCCTTCGCTGACCGGGCCGGTCGCGAAGACCTCAAGCACCTTCTCGCCGTCGTGGTTTACCGTTACGTAAAGGTTCTGATTGTCGAATGGAATTCGCCAGGTCGAGCCCTGAAGCTCACGCGGACGCTCAACACGGGCAGAGGCCGAAAGGTCCAACCGAACGGAAGTCTCCGTGTCGCCGCGTCCCTCATTCTCCGCGTCCGAGGATCTCTCCTCTGCCTTCATCGCATTCAGAACCTGGCCTTCGCGGCTGCCGTCGCGGTAGTAGCTGACGGCCTTGCAGCCGAGCTTCCGGGCGAGGTGATAGAGTGCGTCCACCGATTCGAGCGTGTCGTCGCGGGCACCGTTGCAGGTTTTTGAGATCGAGTTATCGGTGTGCTTCTGTGCCGCGGCGAGAACGCGAACGTGCTCGTCCGAACGGATTCCCATCGCCGAAATGAAACGCGGTGGGAGCTCGGATTCGTGTGCAACGACGTGCTCGGCCGCCTGTTTTATCGATTCCTCATCAGTCTGATCGACCTCAACGCCGAGAGCCCTTGCGGCCTCGGTGTGAACATAGGTTCGCGTGCCGAGCGTATCTTGTCGGACGTATGCCCACGAGAAATTCGGCTCGATTCCCGACGAGGTTTCCGCGACAAGCGAAATGGTTCCGGTCGGTGCGATTGTCGTAACCTCATAATTTCGCGGCGTCAGCGGCACATCTTTCGCGATGCCGATCTCGTCGTAAAGAAACTTTGCGTAGGCGTCCTTGTTTGCCTCCAGCTCAGGAAAAACGCCCTTTTCGGCACCGATCGCGAGCGACGCGTTCCACGCCTCTTTCCGAACGAAGCCCATTATGCGTTCCATCAGCTCGAGCGAATGTTCGCTGCCGTACGTGATGCCGAGCTTGAGGCAGAGATCGGCAAAGCCCATGATGCCGAGCCCGACCGGCCGCGTCCGTTTGACGACGTCCTCGATGGCCGGAAGCGGGAAGTAGCCCGCGTCGATTACGTTATCGAGAAATCGCGTCGAGAGCCGCGTTACCTGCCCGAGCCTATCCCATTCGACCGAGGTTTCGACGTCGTCGGCCCCGTTCTCTTCATCGTAGAACTTCGCAACATCGATCGAGCCGAGGTTGCAGGAGTTATTGAAATGGAGCATCTGCTCGCCGCAGGGGTTGCATGCGAGGATCGGCCCCATCGACGCCATCATATGGTTATGGCGGTTGACCTCGTCGATGAAGATGATGCCCGGTTCGGCATATTTATGTGCCGAGGCGATGATGCGGTTCCAGATATCCGGTGCATAGACCATTCCGGGCATCGGCGGTTCCTCGATGGTGCAGCCTTCGAGGTCGGCGGCTTCGAAGGCGGCCTTATCGGCAAAGGTGACGGTCGAGCCATCCGGCCGGCGGTAAACTTTGTAGTCCTCGCCCGTCAGCGGGTCAAAGACCGATTGCTGCCAAGGCTCGCCGTTGAACTCGGTTTGGAACCATACCTTGCTGTCGACGGCGTCCATGAAAAGGTCGGTGACCGTCACCGAAATATTGAAATTTGTCAGGCTCGTCTGGTCGTTTTTGGCGTGGATGAAGCGAAGAACGTCCGGATGAGTGACCGCCAGAATGCCCATATTGGCACCGCGGCGGACACCGCCTTGCTTTACGACCTCGGTCGTCTGGTTGACGATGTTCATGAACGAGACCGGGCCGCTTGCGACGCCGCGGGTCGAATTGACCATCGAACCCGCCGGCCGCAGGAATTCATAGGTCATTCCGGTTCCGCCGCCGGTCTGGTGGATAACGGCGACGTTCTGGGCGTGTTCCATGATGCCCTCGATCGAATCCGGCACATTGAGCACAAAGCAAGCAGCGAGTTGGCCCTTCGGCTTGCCGGCATTGACGAGGCACGGCGTGTTTGGAATGAACTCGCGGCGGAGCATCACGGCGGACATATCGCGATAGAACATCGACTGTGCCGTCGGGTCTTTTTCGGCACGGGAGACGTGGCCGACGACACGGCGGACGATGTCCGCCCAGGTCTCGAGGGCCTCGCCGTGCTCGTCCTTAATGGCGTATCGCTTGGCGACGACCTTCTGGGCGTTGAGTCCAAGCGGGCGTGCTTCGATGCCCGGTGCCGCTCCCGTTGCTCCGTTTCCGCTGGAGACAATGCTCCTCGTGCCGGTCTCAATGGCTGTGCTCATTCTCCGTTTCTCCTGTTAGATGTAACCTAGATTTTAAGGCTTTTGGGCCGGAGTTTCTAACCGAAAGCTAGCGATGCCGAAAATTTGCTTGAAAGGCTTTCGTGCCGGCCGGGCAACTTGCCGTAAAGGGGAACTCGTCCCGAGTGTTTCAAATCCTAACCCCGAAATATGGTAATGTCAAGAACTTTTTCATACTACATATTGTGGTAAGTGCAATAAAAGCAACACCTGCGGCCGTAAGTTGAAGTAAAGGCTTAAGTTCCGCCTTTGCCGGAAAATTTCACCGAATTGCGGCCGGTTTGACTTTGGCAAACGCGATTTCCGACACTCTAAACAATGGACAAACTGATTCATGCAACAGCGGCCGATGGGACCGTCCGCGTAATCTCGGCAGTAACAACGGGCATCGTTGCGGAAGCCGTCCGGCGGCACGGAACCTCGCCGACCGTCTCCGCCGCCTTGGGGCGAATGCTCACGGGGACGCTCCTGCTGGGTTCGACAATAAAGGAATTTGACCGGCTGACGGTGAAGATAGATTGCCGCGGCGAGGTCGGCGGCATTACCGCCGAGGCGACGAAGATCGGGACCGTCCGCGGTTTTGTAAAAAACCCGATCGCCGAGCCGCCGCCGAAGCCCAACGGCAAATTTGACGTAAGCGGGATCGTCGGCGAAGGGAATTTCGTGGTTATCCGCGAGGCCGGTTTTGAGATCGGCTTTCGGCCTGAGCCATATGTCGGCTCGGTGCCGATCGTCTCGGGCGAGATCGCCGAGGACTTCGCCTATTATCTCGCCAAGTCCGAGCAGATTCCGTCGGCCGTGCTACTTGGCGTTTTGCTTCAGAACACGGAACCCTTTGTTGCGGCCTCGGGCGGAGTGCTTATCCAGATGATGCCCGGAGCGAATGACCACATCGTGACCATGATCGAGGACACAGTAGGCCGAGCACCGCATGTGACCGAGCTTGTCAAAGAAGGTGCAGGCCCTGAAGACCTTGCCCGTATCGCTTTAGGCGTGATCGATTTTGAAGTGCTGGAAGAAAGGCCGGTGAGCTTTGCGTGTACCTGCTCGCTTGAAAAAGCATCGGCAATGATCGCCGCGCTAGGCGAGGCCGAGGTGAGGACGATGATCGCAGAAGAAACCGGCGCCGTAATGAACTGCGGCTTTTGTAACGAAACGTATAACCTCACCGACGCTGATCTCGCGAAGCTACTTTCAGGAAATAGTTGATCCTAAGGAACGCGAACGGGTTGGATCCACGCGAACCTTCCGTTCGATTCGTAGATCTTTGCGCGAACGTAGCCCTCGTCGCCCTTGAATTTATAGACGGCGGGATTTTCGATTGATTCCGCGATCACGCGGCCGCCCTTGCCGATGAATTCAACCCGATAGCGGCTGGCTCTCGCGGGCTTGATCTTTATAGAGATGCCGGTTTGGTCAATGGCGACGTCCTCGAGTTCGACGCCGGTCGAGCCGTAAAAATCGCCACGGTCGAGTGCCGCGAGGATGGCCGCGGGTGTGAGCTCCGCCGCACGGACATATACCCACGCCTGTCCCGGCAAAGCAGCAGTGCGGTCGCCAGGCCGGGTAAATGTATGAGAGTCGTCATCGGCGATGCCGTAGATCATCATCCCGCCGGTAAGGAGTTCATCCCAGATGGCTTCGACCGAGGGCGAGCCGCCGCCGCCGAGATTATTGACGAGCGGATGGCCGTTATAGACCTCCATCAGGTTGATATTCTTCAGCTGACGAATATCGGCTGCCGTAAGTGCCCAGCCGAAATTCGGGTGATTTAGCTGCGGAATACCGCCCTTCGCCCGGACGTCGTCGATGTTCTTCTGCAGCGTCGCGACCGCACCGGAGAGCCGGTTCGGCATCACGACCTCGCGAAGCCCGAGCCCATTGATGTGGTATGGCTTTCCGCCAAAGCTGTCCGTTACTTCCTGGCCGGAGATGATAAGAAAAGCGTCCCGCTTGCCAAAAAGGGCATTGAGCGGAGCGACCTCGGTTATGTACTCATGGTCGGTGATCACCACGAACTGGTAGCCGTTGCGCCGGTACCATTTGACGACCTCGTCCGCCGGACTGTCCCCATCACTATTGGTCGTATGGGTGTGAGTATTGCCCTTGTACCAGTTCAGCCGCTTGCCCGCCGGCTGTGCCTCCGCCTGCCCGGCCAGAACCGCCACCAACGTCATCAACGCGAGAATTCTTTTCATTGCACCTATATTAGACGCGATCCGCGTCGGGTCAAGGACAAAAGCGGGCTGTGTTAATCTAATGATCGAAATTGCCTGAGCTTCGTATAACAGAGATATTTCTTTCGGTGCAGGGCGAGTCGTCGCATGCGGGGCGGCCGTGCGCTTTTGTGCGGCTGACGGGCTGCCCGATGCGGTGCGTTTGGTGCGATAGCGAATATACGTTCACCGGGGGCGAGCGGATGCGCTTTGAGCAGATCTTCGAGCAGCTCGGGGAATTCGGTTGTCCGCTGGTCGAGGTGACGGGCGGCGAACCGCTTGCGCAGAAGAATGTATTTCCGTTCATCGAGAGGCTTTGCGACGGCGGCTACGAAGTGCTGATCGAGACGGGCGGATATGTTTCAACCGAGAAGGTCGATCCGAGGGCAAAGATCATTCTGGACGTGAAATGTCCCGCCTCCGGCGAGGCCGAGCGGAACCACTGGCCGAACCTTGAAAGGCTTCGCCCGGACCGCGACGAGGTCAAGTTCGTCATTGCCGACCTCGCCGATTGTGATTTTGCGAAGGGCATCATCGCCGAGTATCATCTCGAAAAACGAGCGAAGGAGATTCTTATCTCGCCGGTCTTCGGCGTCGAAAATCTGGCGGATATCGCCGAAGCGGTCGCGGCGAGCGGCCTCCGGGTTCGGCTCAACCTTCAGCTTCACAAATACATCTGGGGGCCAGACGTTCACGGAGTTTAGACCTCGTGGACCGTAAATCGTGAGTCGTAAATTCAACATGAATCCGAGACGTGACCAATGCCGGCGATCTCTTGTTTTTTCAATTTCCAATGATCCAATTTTCAATTGACAATTTTTCGGAGAAACGTTGGTTGGTAATCATATGAAGAAGATAATTTTGGTTGCAGTGGTGGTTGCTTTCGTTGCGGTTTCGGCGATGGCCCAAGCGAGGCCGCAGCCGGCGGGAAGCCCCGCGGTGCCTTCGCTTGATGAGCGGATCAAGACTGAGATCGGCGACTTTAAGGGCAAGGTCTGGATCTATGCCAAAAACCTCGATACGGGCAAGGAATACGGCATGCGGGCCGATGAACAGGTGCGGACGGCGAGCACCATCAAGCTGCCGATCATGACAGAAGTCTTTAGGCAGGTAGCCGAGGGCAAGATCGCGTGGACCGATCCGATCGAGATAACAAAAGCGGTGAAGGTCGGCGGTTCGGGCATTCTTTTTGAGTTTACAGACGGAACGAAGATAGACGTAAAGACGGCGATGACGCTGATGATCGTCCAATCAGACAACACGGCGACGAACGTCATTCTGGACAAGGTTTCGAGCAATTCGGTCAACGACTTTATGGCAAAGCTCGGGCTGAACGACACGCTCTCGCTTCGCAAGATCGGCGGCGGAGGTGACGCAAAGGCCTGGGACGAGCCGGTCAACAAGCTCTTCGGCATCGGGCGTTCATCGCCGCGGGATATGGTCAGGCTGCTCGAGATGCTGGAGAAAGGCGAGGTCGTCTCGAAGGAAGCATCGGCCGAGATGATCGCGATATTAAGACGGCAGCAGTACAAGGACGGTATCGGCCGCAACGCACTCGACACGGTGCCGGTCGCGTCGAAGTCCGGCTCGCTCGACCGCCTGCGATCGGACGTCGGCATAGTTTACACACGCCGCGGCCGCATCGCGATGGCGATCACGGTCGATGACATGCCGGTCGTGCAATACATAATGGATGACATGGGCAATGAGCTGATCTGGAGATTATCGCAGATATTGCAAGAGGGATTGGCGAGGTAATTTTGAAATCGCTTCGCAAGTATAGTTGGAGAATGCAAATGCGCGAACGTGATATCGATAAAGTGATCTCACTTGTTAAGGAACGCTTTTCAAATGTCCGAGTTGATCAGTTACAGGTAACCAGTCCGAACGATGATGATGGAATTTGGTACTTTTGGATTCCGGGCGCCGAGCGTGACGAGTTTCACGTTGAGAACAGTTTCGGCATGTGTCCTTTCTATTGCGAGACATATAGATCGAATGAACGATTTACAACAGAAAGCATCACAGCGACCGTTGATTTGATCTGCAGTCATTTATCGACAGCATCAAACGAAAACGTGCCTTTGGCTATTTGTCTTGTATCCGGCGGACTAGATAGCTGTGTTACCGCTGCCATCGCAAGGAATGAGAACTCCTATATAGCGATGCTTCATATCTCTTATGGACAGCGAACAGAAGAACGCGAACGCTTGGCATTTAACCGGATCGCCGGATTCTATAACGCCTATCGTATTCTTGACGTATCGATCGAATACCTCGCAAAGATCGGCGGTTCATCGCTGACGGATTCCAACATTGCCGTGACCGACGCCGATCTTGACTCGAAGGAAATACCCACGAGCTATGTGCCGTTTCGGAATGCGAATATGCTGGCGATAGCGACGAGCTGGGCTGAGGTTCTGGGGGCGACGAGTATTTACATCGGTGCGGTCGCTGAGGACTCGAGCGGTTATCCGGATTGCCGGCCCGAGTTTTACGAGGCGTTTCAGCAAACGATCAACACGGGAACTAAGCCCGACACCCGCGTCGAAATTCGAACGCCGATAATTCATCTCTCAAAAGCCGAGATCGTAGAAAAGGGAATCGAGCTCGGAGCTCCGCTTCATCTCACATGGTCTTGCTATCGCAACGAAACGCTCGCCTGCGGTAAGTGCGATTCATGTGCTCTGCGGCTCCGGGGATTTGAACGAGCCGGTGTGAAGGATCCTATCGCTTATCAAGCATCATGATACTTGTCTTTAGATTTTCTTCGATCCGCTTGCGGTTTAGCGAACTGGCCGCCCGCTTACCCAGGCGGTTCTGACTGCTTGTTGAGGGCTTCGCTTTTACGCTTCTCGAGTTCTTCTATCTTCAATTTCAGTTCGTTGATCTCCACATCGATCTTTTCGATATCCGTCTCGCCTGCGCTTAGGCGATGAAAGACAGGCGTTATGACCGTTACGGCGGCGATCAGTATCGATAGAACGCCGATCGTTCGGAAAACGAGATCGCTCTCGCCTTCCGGTTCGAACCACATCAGATAGAGAATGATCGCCGCGTGCAGGAGGTCGCAGGCTGCGGCGAATGGATAGCTCCAGGCGAATCGCCGGTCGAGACGTGCGAGGCGGAGCAGCGAGAGGTGCGAGGCGACGATGGCACCGATCACAAGCGTCATGGTCGTTTTGATATAGGTCTCGTTGTCATCGAGCACGTTCCAGATAATGAGGAAAAGGGCGAGGGCGGAGACGACCGAGAGAACGATGCCGGCAAGCGGAAGCTTGCGGCCGCGGCCCGCCTCGTAACATGCACCGCAGGCGAGCCCAAGGATGCTCGTCGCGGTTACGGTCAGCGTGGTCATCAGCACGCGGAGCTCAAACTCGCCGAAGCTCCCGGCAATGACGACGACGATACCGAGAACGGCACTTAATGCGACAGATGCGATCAGCGTGTTCAAGAATATTTTGCGGGTATTCATCACGATCCTCCAGCGGAAATCTACTCTTTTCGCGATAGAATGCAAGTCCCGCGGGGCTGCCCCGTTCAGTTAGGCAAGAGCGCGAGAGCGGTCGGGAAGGCTTAAAGACAATTGAGACAATTAAGGAGGATGTGATGAAAGCGGTTCAAACGGGTGTATTCGGGATCTTGGTGATAGCGGTAAGTATTTTTGCGGCGGCGGCACAGTCCGCGTTGATCACGGGAAATAGTGCGGGAGCGGTCAAGATCGGGATGACGGTCGCCGAGGTACGCAAGGCGGTTGCTCCGATGAAGCTTGAGCGGTCAAGCGACGGCGAGGGCATTGCCCTGATCGCCGTAAAACGTGGCGACGAGATCGTGATGACACTCTTCGCCGGTGAAGAAGACCGCGATGCGAAGATCACTGAGACGGCAAAGGTCGAGTACATAATGGTCTGGGACAAGAACTATCGGACGGCCGCGGGGGTTCACCCGGAAATGCGGATCGCCGATGCTGAAAAGATCTACGGCAAGGTTAAACAGATCATCAGAAGCGAGATCGAGTCCCGCGAGTATGTGACCTTCACAAACCACCCTGCAGGGATCGAGATGCGAATTCTCGGCAAGGACGATATGGCCGGCGTTTATGCCCAAGGGACTTGGAGAACCGACAAGTATTCGGCAGATGCGTATATCTTCACGATCGACATTGATGGTTCCGAAGTGGCTCAAACGGGCAAGCCAACGCCGGAGTTCGCGAGCGCCTACACCGAGCTGACCGCGGGCTGCACGAGCGTAGGCGGCGAGGAAGGCGGCCATGTTTCAACGATGTGCAAAGGTCCCGGCGGATTTCAGGTTCATTACTTCGATGCCGCGACGATCTATCAGCTCAACGTTGCGGATGCGACGCGCGAATGGGAAGAGCCGGTCGTGAGCTTCGGGCTCGATAAGCTCAAGGCGGTCGGCCGGGTCGAATGGAGATTGGCCGATGGTGTTCCTTTTGCGGTTGCCGTCAAGGACCCGAGCAACGGGCGGATCATCGTCCGTGGGCTCAAGGGCTTCGAGCGGATCAAGTTCGAATCAAGCGGCAAAAATGCTGTGACGGATGCTCAAAGCGGAGCGGACAACGAATACCGCGATGCCATACTTCCAGTCAAGCGGATCGACCTCGAAGGAGCGATGATGGCGGCCGTTGTGTCCGGCACGCTCGAATCCTTTGACGACCGCAAGCGGTATTCGTTCGTCGGTGCGGCTGGTGACAGGGTTACGGTAAAGATAGAAACGAGTGAATGGAGCGGCGAGGAAGGCCCGATCATGGTCGGCACCGTTCGCCGGCCCGATGGCTCGACCGACGGTGCACCGGGCGGAATGGTCTTCGATGAGGTCCTTGCTGAGGGCGGAGAATACGAGGTTATCGTCAGCCAGAATGCGGCGAAGTCGCGAGCAGAGAATATTCAATTCAAAGTTACGGTTTCAAAAGCGAAGAGCGGCAGTTAAGCAACCGAAAGGCGGTCGCGGGTGACGGCGGTGGGGTCGAGGTCTCCGATGGCTCCGAACGCGATGTGTTCGGAGCGGAAAAACTCCTCTGCTAGTTCCGCGACCGCTTCCTCGGTGACCGCCTCTACTTTTGCGAGAGTTTCCTCGACCGCGATCTGGTGTCCGTGGAGCAGCTCCATGCTGGCGAGCGTTCCGGCCCGGCCGGCTGAGTCCTCAAGCCCGAGCAGGATCGACGCACGCGTTTGATCTTTCATCAACTGGATCTCATCGGCCCTGACGCCGTTGCGGACGATCGAGCGCATCTCATCAAGCACGATATCGACGACCTCGTCCACCTGTTCCGGCGAGGTCGCGGCCGAAACCATAAACATCCCGCAGTCGCTAAAAAGCAGTGCCGATGCACCAACACTATAGGCGAGCCCGCGTTCTTCGCGGACCTTTTGCCAGAGCCGGCTCGATGTTCCGCCGCCGATGGCATTGGCGAGAAGCTCAGCAGCATACCTTCGTTCGTCGCGGGCACCGATAAATGGCGTTGCCATTATGAGGTGGGCCTGCTCGAGCTCCGGTTTGTATTCGATGACGAGCGGGGCAGCGACGGCCGGGGCAGCCATCAGCGTGAACTGCGGAGTAATGCCGTTCGGCGTGCGAAACTCGAGCCTTTCGGCGAGTTCAGCGACCGCGTCGTGTTCGATGTTGCCGGCCGCGGCAATAACAAGATTTTGCGGAGCGAATGCGGCCGCGTGGTAGTTTAGCGTGACCTCTCGCCCAAAGCTCCTGACGGTCTCGGGAGTGCCGGCAATGGAGAGCCCGAGCTGATGGCCGGGAAAGAATTCGCGATGGAAAATATCGCCGAGATATTCCTCGGGCGAGTCGTCGATCATCTTCATTTCCTCGATGATGACGCGCTGCTCGCTCTCAAGGTCGGCCTCTTCAAAGCGTGGATCGGTCAGCATTTCGGCGATAAGGCCGAAGGCGGCCGGAAGCTGTTCGTCGATGACCTTTATCGCGAACCCGGTCTCTTCGTGGGTCGTGAAGGCGTCAAGATTGCCGCCAAGCCGGTCTTGCTCGCGGGCGATCTCTATCGCCGAACGCCGAGAGGTTCCTTTAAAGACGGCGTGTTCGATGAAGTGCGAAATGCCGTTCAGGTTGGTCGGTTCGTTTCGCGAGCCGACGCGGAAAAAGAAACCGAGCGTTGCCGAACGCACACCCGCCATCCGATCCGTCAGAACAGTGAGCCCGTTGGCTAGCCGCGTTTCCCTGATTTGTTCCTTCATTAGCGCCAAAACCTAAAGATTAGCATTTCGGCAATGGAAAAACGACTACCGATTCAGCGTATCGGGTCGCGGAGGACGGCATCGGCGGCTTCGCGGGCGGTTCGGGCAGCGTCGGGATTGGCCTCGCGGAGTTCGGCGATCTGCATCAGGGCCTCGCCGGTGCGGGAAAGCAGGCGGAAAAGATCGCCTTCCTCGGCCTTTGTGCGGGCGACGAGTTCGTCCCAGGCCCGGCCGCGTGCCCAGAATTCAGCTGCTGCGGCCGCCGAATAATTGATGTCCTCGGTCGGCTCGATGCCGTATTCCCATTCGACGTTCCCGACGCGGTGCAGCACATCGAAAAAGGCATTTGCGGCGTCGAGAAGCTCGGTCGTCGGGTTCAGGTCGCCAAAGCTGCGGTCGGCGTCAGCGGCGATCGAAGCGACAAGTCCGGCACAAGCAGCCGGCGAGGTGCCATCGAAAACGCCGTCACGTATCGCCTCGCCGATCAGCAGCGGCCGGTCGATGCGAAGGTCGGCAAGCCAACGGCCGTCGTCCGTGACGCGTTCTTTCGAAAAGTCGATGAAATCGAAGCGGTCGAGCACATGGGCTCGATTTTCAAAGGGCGACCAGATGCGGCCGACGAGCCGCTCGATGTCTTTTCGGTTCTCTTCGAACTCCGCAGCTTCCTTGACCGAAAGCCAAAGGAACTCGGCCGTCGCTTCGTTTTTCGTAAAATCCTCGAGGCTCTTGGTGATGATCTCCGCGGAGTCGAGATTTCCGCGAGCGATGGACGGCTTTGGCTCTTCGAGCGGCGGATTCTTGCCCTCGAGCGTTTCAAGGAACGCTCTTTCGACGGCGTTCTCATTCAATCGGTAGATATTCTCAAAGACGCGGTTGATCCGTGCGAGCGAGAACGTCCGGCCTGAGCCGTCGTCCCGCATCGCTGAAACAAAATCGCCGAATGCGCTCGTGACAATAAAGTAACGCTTGCCCGAACGGCCCTGCGTCACGATGCGGCCGGGCAAAACGCTTTGCCGCAGCCATTCCATCCGAAGTTCCGCACGGGTTTCGGGAAGCCGATGCTGCAGCCGTTCCCGCGTGCTGACCAGCCGTTCAAAACCGCGGACGTCGTTAAAGTTTAAGCCAAGTTTCGCTGCCTTTTCTGTCAGCACTTCCTCGATCTCATCGTTCTTTTGCCGGAGCCGTTCGATGCGGTGGCCGGTCTTTTGGAACGCGAAACTCTTTTGGGCGATGTCGCGGATCGGCCCGAAGCCGCTGAAGGCGTCGAGCAGATTCAGCAGCGTCGTATAGGTCGCCTTGAATTTGCTCTCGAGCGCGTCGGGAGGCGACTTCAAGAGCTCGGCGATCTTTCGCGGGTTTTGGAATTGTCCCGGGGCGAGGACGACGAAGCCGACGTTGTCCTTTCCGCGTCTGCCTGCACGGCCGGTCATCTGCTGAAGTTCGTTTGCCGAGAACGGCCGCCAACCGTCATTTCCGCGGGTGTCGGCATTGCTGACGACGACCGTGCGGGCCGGAAAATCGACGCCGGCGGCGACGGTCGATGTCGCAAAGATCGCGTTGAGCAATCCGCCGGACATCATCTTTTCGACCAGAAGCTTCCATGCTGGGATATGCCCTGCGTGGTGCGAGGCGACGCCTTGTTGAACGAGGATCTTTGCGTGTTTGTGCTTGAGGACCTCCGGGTGCATCTCGGCAAAGGCCTCGAACAGGGCTTTCCGCTTCTCGTATTTTTCTGGGTCAGATCGCTGCGAGCGATCGGCGGCGACCTCCGAAGCGGATTCGTCGCATTTGCGGCGCGTCGGCAAAAAGACGATCGCGGGCAGCAGGTCGTATCCGCGGAGTGCGGAGATCAGCTTGTTGGGAAGGATATCAGCGGGCCGACCGTTCATTTTTGGGATTATCGCATAGTTGGCTCGCGTTTCAGCACCGCGGCCCGCGTTTGGAGCGACGGGCCTGCGGTTCGTATAGTTTAAGTAATGAAGAAATGGACGGTCCGCCTTGGTGGTGTTTTTCTCTTAGCATTGTTCGTTTTGATCGGGACGGCCTTTTGGAGCGATTCCGATGTAGCGGTGCTGACCGATCGTGTTTCGGTTCCGGGGCTTGAGACCGTTCGGGCTGGATGGCCCGGAACGCCAGTCGATCAACGCGGGCGGTTCATGAACGACGAGTTCGTCTTTCTGCCAAAGACGCGTGAGCTTCTGAAATGGCAATTGAGCTCGAACGAGTTTGAGGCCGAGCGCGAACGCGACACATTTCGCCCGGAGGTCCGCGATCCTTCGGCGTTTTTGGCTGGAGAAGAGGATGGCATTATTTGGCTCGGGCACGCTTCGTTCTACATTCGGCTTGAGGGCCGCGGTATCTTGGTCGATCCGATCTTCGGCTCGCCGCCGCTGGTCGAACGATGGGTCGATGTGCCATCGCCGCTCGAAAAGATCAGGCGGGTCGACTACGTACTTCTCTCGCACGACCATCGCGACCACACCGATGAAACGACGCTTCGGGCCATCGCTGAGAAGTTTCCGGAGGCGACGTTCATCGCCGGAATGGGCAGCGAGGAGATGCTTCGCGGGTGGATAAAGCCGACGAATAAGATCGCGGTCGCGGGCTGGTTCCAGCGGTTTGAGATCGGCGACGAGGCGGTCGAGGTTTATTTCGTGCCGGTGCGGCATTGGTCGCGCCGCGGGCTTTTTGATACCAACCGGCGGCTTTGGGGTGGCTACGTCGTCAAGAGCCGTTCGGCCTCGATCTATCACGGCGGCGATAGCGGCTACGGCCGGCACTATCGCGAAACGGGCGAGATCTTTCCCGGGATCGACTATTTTCTGATGCCGATCGGAGCCTACGAACCGCGATGGTTCATGGAGGCGAACCACACGAACCCAGCCGACGCGGTCAAGGCATTTGGCGATATCGGGGCAAAGTGGCTGGTGCCGATGCATTACGGCACCTTTGACCTCTCGGACGAATCGGCGGGGATGCCGCTTCGTCAATTGACCGCCGAAGCGGAAAAAGCGAGAATCACCGACAAGCTGAAGGTACTTGCAATTAACGAGTATATCGAGATCACAAAGCCGGAAACCGGTGAGGAGAACAAATAAAAATGGGCATTGATCGTCGTGAGTTTTTGGGAACCGCTATAACTGCCGGATTTGGAGCGGCAATTGCCGCGGGCGGCGCTCCGAGCGTATTTGCCGCTCGGCAAGGCTTTCGTCTGGAGGAGGCGACCGTTACGGGAATACAGGAAGCGATGCGTTCCGGGGAATTGACCTCGCGGCAGCTTGTGCAGGCGTATCTTCGCCGCGTTGCGACCGTTGATAAGCAGGTCAACTCGATGATCGAGCTTAACCCTGACGCTCTGCAGATCGCCGATCAAATGGACCGCGAGCGAAAAAGCGGCAAGGTCCGCGGGCCGCTCCACGGCGTACCGGTCGTGCTCAAGGACAACATCGACACTGCCGACAAGATGAAAACGACCGCCGGCAGTCTAGCGCTTCTCAATGCACCGACGCCGAAGAAAGATGCCTTCATTGCCGCGAGGCTACGCGAGGCCGGTGCGGTCATTCTTGGTAAAACGAACCTGAGCGAATGGGCCAATTTCCGCGATAACGACTCGATCAGCGGCTGGAGCGGCCGCGGCGGGCAGACGCGCAATCCCTACATTCTCGACCGCAATCCGTGCGGATCGTCGTCGGGTTCAGGGGCTGCCATTTCCGCGAATCTGGCGGCCATCGCTATCGGTACCGAGACGGATGGCTCGATCGTCTGCCCGGCGTCTATCTGCGGCATTGTCGGGCTTAAACCGACCATCGGACTTGTCTCAAGAAGCGGCATCATCCCGATCGCTCATTCGCAGGATACGGCCGGGCCGATGACCCGCAGCGTGGCCGATGCGGCGGCAGTGCTGACGGCGATCTGCGGTTTTGACGACGCGGATGAAGCAATGGCGGGCCGCGAGGAAATAGAGCCGATCGATTACACGAAGTTCCTCGATGCCGGTGCGCTAAAAGGCGCGCGGATCGGCGTTACCCGAAACTACTTCGGCCGGCGAAAGGACGTTGACGATATGCTCAATGCGTCGATCGACGTGATGAAAAAAGCCGGTGCCGTGATGGTGGATGTGACCTTCGATTCGCTTGGCAAGTTTGGAGCGGCGGAGTTCGAGGTTTTGCTTTATGAATTCAAGGCCGACCTTGAAAAATATCTTACCGAGCGAGGTGGCGATCACAAGACGCTCAAAGATCTGATGCAGTTCAATAAGGACAACGAGAAGCGCGAGATGCCTTATTTTGGCCAGAGCATCTTTGAATCCGCCGCGGCGAAGGGCCCGCTAAGCGACGAGGCATATATCGAAGCATTGGAAACGGCCAAACGTCTGACGCAGGCTGAGGGCATCGATCTTGTGATGGATCGCGATAAGCTCGACGCGATCATCGGCCCTTCGAACGCGCCGACGTGGATGATAGACACGGTAAATGGCGACTGCGGTTCGGGGTATATTTCGAGTTCGTCGCTGGCGGCGGTTGCGGGATATCCGAACATCACGGTTCCGGCAGCCTTTTCGAAGGAACTGCCGCTCGGGATCTCGTTTTTCGGGAAGGCGTTCACCGAGGCGAAGCTTATCGGCATCGCCTATGCTTTCGAACAGGCGTCAAAGGCCCGAAGGCAGCCGAAGCTTATGCCGACGTTCGCTTAAGACGTGCTGATCATTTGAGGGTTTTCGCGGCGATCGACCGAAGGCCTTCGAGCACCATGTCGTCCTCAAAGGCATCTACTGACGGAAGGTCCGCGGCAAGGACGCGGCTAAATCCGCCTGTGGCAACGACCTTTGGCCGATGGTCCGGATCTTCCGCCATCATCGCATTCGATACGCGAGCGATGAGCCCCTCGGCAAGAGCGACCGTGCCGTTATAAACACCTGAAAGAATAGCGTCGTAGGTAGTTTGGCCGATCAAGGTTTCGGGCCGGGCGATCGTCACTTTTGGCAGCAACGAGGTCTTTGAATGCAGGCCGTCGGCCATGATCCCGAGCCCCGGAGCGATGATGCCGCCAATGAACTCGAGCTTCGAATTCACAGCATCGACCACAGTCGCCGTGCCGAAGCTGCAGATGATGACGGGCGCATTGTATTTCTCGACCGCGGCGAATGCGGAAACCAAGCGGTCTGCGCCGACGTGCGAAGGCGGCGAGTATTTAATGACAAAGCCGAAGTCGGTCTTTTCATCGACAAAGACGGGAGTTACTTTGAAAAGCTCGCGGGTCGCCCGGGTCAGCGTCGCGTTTACCTCCGGGACGACGGACGCGGCGATGACGTGGTCCACTCGGACGAACTTTTGAGCTACAAAACGCAGGCGATCAAAGAAAAGCTCTTCGGGTTCATAGTCGCGCCAGGTGGCGACCGAAAAGCGGTCGAGGGTATTGCCCGGTTCGTAAATGCCGAACTTAATAGCTGAATTGCCGATATCGATTGCCAGAAGCATATGCGAAAAAAACGGAAAGCAGGAGTAGATCCCGATCTCCGTTTGGCGAAAGTAAAGTTGAAATTAGATCATCCCTGAAGCGGAAGGCCGTCGTAAACAAGCTGCCAGCCATTGACCCTGCTCGTCCTGAGGCTCTTTGAGAACCAGTGCAACGCGGCCTTTGGGTCGTCATAGATCTGGACGGCCGGCAAAGCCTCACGCGGATCGACGCGGCAGATCGCGGCTCCGACGGGAGCGCTCTTGATGCACAAAAGAGCGATCATATTCTCTTTCTGCATCACAGCCGTGCGAAGCGTCACATCGTCATTGACGAGCTCAAACTCATCGAACGCCTCAAGTGCTTCTTCAAACTCTTCGTCGAACTCTTCGTCAAACTCGAACTCGGGCTTTGCTTCAAACTCGTTACTCATAAGACCAAGCTACAACGTTACACCGTGCGGATGGAAAGTTCAAAGAGACGCCGGATCGGCACGAAGCTGCTCGACGTCGCCGGCCTGAATAATGACGATCTCGCCATCGTCCTTTCTTAGGCGCAAGGCGCCGCTCGGCTCGAGCCCGTCGGTCGTTCCGATCAGCGTTTGGTCGAAGGCTCGGACCGTGACCCGTTTTCCGGCGAAGTAGGTCGAACGATCTCGCCAGTCGCTGAGAATGGCCGCTGGGCCGCCGGCAGCCGTTAGCTTTTCATAAAGCCGCGAGATACTACCGGTCAGGATCGCCGTCAATTGCTCGGGCGTCGGGACTCGTTCCGGATCCTTGAGAACATCCTCGATCGATGTCGCCCGGTCGGCGAGATCGGGCGGAAAGTTTGAGCTGCGAATGTTTATCCCGATGCCGAGAACAACCGCGAGCCCTGCGTCCGTCATCGTCGTCTCGGCGAGGATGCCGGAGATCTTCTTTTCATCGATCAACACATCGTTGACCCATTTGATATCGGGCGAGAGGCCGAGTTCCGTAAGTGTTTCGTGAACGGCGACGCCCGCCATCAAGGTAATAAGCGGAAGCGATTCGGGCGGCAATGCGGGGCGAAGGATGATCGAAAAGGCAACCCCGGCGTCGCGTTCGGAGACCCACGTTCTGCCATGGCGGCCTCGGCCGGCGGTCTGCTGACGGGCGATGACGCAGGTGCCTTCATCCGCACCGCCGCGAGCCATTTCGAGGGCCTCGGTGTTGGTGGAATCGATGGAGTCGAATAAAAGGAGAGTAATGTTCATCAGACGATATAAGACCAGCGTTCGATATCTACGTTCCACTTTCCGAGCTCTTTCCGCATCAGAACATATCGACCATCTATTCCCATCCGAGTAACAAAAAACAATGCTTTCGATCCGTCTTCACTGTAGCCGATCTTCGACAAAAAGAATGGCAAAGTGGAATTTGGGAACGCGTCAGACACTGCCTTTTCACGCCGAAAGCCGGGTTCTAAGTCGTCGGTTAATGCTTTGAGTTGGTCCGAAGAGACGAGCTGATATCGAAAAGAGAGTTTGAAATCATTTGAGAGTTCGCTAGAACTCGACGCGGTTTCTGCTAAGGCTCGGATCAGCGAGTGATCTAGTTCTCCTGGATGAAATCGCTTCGGCACCTTTTCGATAAAGGCCTCCCCGGCATCGTCGGAGATTGTATTGCTACATATCAACAATACTGGGCTGAATTCGTTAAATTTTACCGACTGCTCCAAATATGCCGAATAGACTTCATAATCGTCCGGGATTGGGGCTTCAGAATGATCGACCGGATCTGAACAGCTTGAAAGAACAAAAGTAACCAGTAAGAGAAGCGCTACGATACCGGACTTTCTCATATCAAATGGGCCTCCAGAGCGAATCGATATAGAAATCCTCGTCATTCAAAAACTCAGCCTCGATCGCAAAGCCGCTTTCCGATGAGAACTCTTCGAGCATCGCGTGCGTGTATTTTTGCGAGATCTCCATAAAGATCGGCTCCCATTGTTCGAAGTCGAATGACCGGCCAAGAGCCTCGATGTGGACGGTCTGCTTTTCGCGGCTGATCAGGAACGAGCGGGCGGCGCATTCGACCGGGCGGTATTGGGCGTAATGCGAGAACTTCGCGGGGTCAAAATCACCGCCGAGCTCGCGATTGATGCGCGTCAATAGATTCAGGTTGAAAGCGGCCGTCACGCCCTGTGGGTCGTCGTAGGCAGCGACGATCACCCGCGGGTCTTTCTGCATATCAAAGCCGATGAAGAGCCGGTCGTTCGGGTTCATTACGCCGCGAAGACTGCGGAAAAAATTAACGGCTTTTTCGCGTAGGAAATTGCCGATGTTTGAGCCGAGGAACATCAGCACTTTTCGGCGTCCGTTACCGTTCTTTAGTGAATCGAGGACCTGGAAATAATCGCCGGTGTGCGGGCGGATCTCGAGGCTCGGGAATTTTTCGTGGAAGCGGGCCTCAAGCACCGCATTGGCCTCCTGCGAGATGTCGATCGGGCTATAGGTGAAGTCGAGGCCCTTCGCGAGAAAGTGCTCGATAAGCACCGCCGTTTTTGCACCGTCGCCGGCACCGAGCTCGATCAGGTCGATACCTTCAGCACCATCGGAAAATGCTTTGAGGATGTCATCGCTTTGGTCCTCGAAGATCTTGAGCTCGGCCCGAGTCGGGTAATACTCGGGGAGCTTCATAATCTCCATGAAAAGCCGCGAACCTTCGTCGTCGTAAAAGTAGCGCGACGAAAGCCGCTTCGGCGTTGCCGAAAGCCCGGCAAGCACGTCCTCGGCAAACTGCGAAAGCTCCGGTGTCGGTGATGGCTGCATACAAATTGATAATCCGTAGCGGTTGTGAAACTAGCGAGCAAGCCGGATTCCCGTGAACTGCCAGCGCAGATGCGGGTGGAAAAAGTTTCGGTAACTCGGCCGGCTGTGGCCTTCGGGCGTGGCTACAGAAGCACCGCGAAGGACCATCTGGTTGATCATGAATTTGCCGTTGTATTCGCCGACCGCTCCGCCCGGTTTTCTGAATCCGGGATAAGGCAAGTAAGCCGAATTGGTCCATTCCCAGCGTTTGCCCCAATCGAAATTGGCATTCGCGGCCTCCCATTCAAACTCGGTCGGGAGCCGCATTCCTTTCCACTCGGCAAACGCCGCCGCTTCATAAAATGAGACGTGGCAAAGCGGCGCCTCGGGCGGCAGTTTTCTGAGCCCGCCCAAGGTGAAGTAATGCCATTCGCCGTCGATGTTATTCCAATAGAGTGGGGCGTTGACCTGCTCGCGGTTCACCCAATCCAAGCCCTCGGCGTGCCAGAGTTCGTGCCGCCGGTATCCGCCGTCATTGATGAATTCGAGAAATTCGGCGTTCGTGACCAGCCGATCCGCGATCGAGAAATCGCGAAGAAGCACTTCGTGGCGGGCGAGTTCGTTGTCAAAGCAAAAGCCGTCGCCGTCGTAGCCGATCTCGAAGATGCCCCCTTTGATATCCACGAACTGGCCGCCCGCTAACGCAGGCGGTTCTGACAGTTCCTCGGTTGCGTAGCCTTCACGGTACGCGGGGAAGAGCGGGTTGACGCTGAACGTGTACTTCAGATCGGTCAGGAAAAGCTCCTGATGCTGTTGCTCGTGGTTGCAGCCGAGCACGACGAGCTCGCGAAGCTCGTCACTGTCATTTGCCGCAAGGAGTTCGAGCATTTTTTCGTCGACATACTTCCGGAACTCAAATACCCTTTTCACCGTCGGACGCGAGAGGTCGCCGCGGTTGTCGCGGGCGGTGCGTTCGCCGATGGTGTTGTAGTAGCTGTTGAAGAGAAAGCCGAAATCGGGGTCAAAGACCTCGTAACCCGACGCGAACTTTTTGAGGATCATCTCCTCAAAGAACCAGGTCGTGTGTGCGATGTTCCACTTTGGCGGCGAGACATCGACGGTCGGCTGCGGAATGTAGTCCTCGATCTCGAGCGGCGAGCAAAGCTCTTCGGTATGAGCACGGACGGACTTGTAAAGCTCGGGCAGGGCGTCAGCCTTCGCTGCGGGTTTCGGGACGGGACGCATTCCATTATTAAAACAAATGCGCCAGCGTATTCAAAGAATTAGTTTCTATCGGCAGCCCGGATCTTGAGCAATGCTTCGCGGGCCGTTTCAGCGAGATAAGGGTCGGCGGCGGCAATGCTGCGCTCGAGGGCAGGGATCGCTTCGGGGCGGCCGAAAGCGCCGAGGGCGAATGCGGCCTCGCGGCGGGTATCATTGGCCTCACGCGTATCGGAAAGAACTTTAACGAGCAGATCGACCGTTGGGCCGCTTTCGGAATTTATGCGGTTTGCCTTGAGTGCAAGCGGGTCGCCGGTTTCCTTGAATCTCTCAGGGAGAAAACTCTGCGGGGTGGTCACTCGCGTGCCGCCGGTGCGGATAAGTTCGGCGACCTGCCCGAGCGAACGCGCGGCCGCTCGGCGGAGCATTTCGTCGTCTTCTTTTGGCCGATTTTTGAGGATGGCTGAGAGCGGGCCGATCGCTTCGATGTCGCCGACCATCCCAAGTGCGATGGCGGCGGCCGTTCGGACTTCGCGGTCTCTGTCTCGTCGGAGCACTCCTGCAAGCCGCGGCGTAGCTGACCAATGTCCGACGGTTCCGAGTGCAAAGGCAGCCTCTTTTCTTACAAATGGCGAGCGGTCACCGAGCAACGGAAGGAGCACGTCAGCCGCTTCGCTCACCGGCAAAAATACGACCGACGAGGCAGCGGTTGCCCGGACGATGTCGTCGGGGTCTTTCAATGCGGGAACGGCAAGTGCCGAGGCCGCCGGGTCGCGGCGGTTCCTTATCTCAAACAGCGCGTTGCGTTTCTGTTCGGAAGTGCCGGTGGCTAGCGTCTGCCGAATGCGGTCGGGTTCAAATGGAGTCGAAAGCCCTTGCGAAAGAGCTGTAGAAGTTACGGAAGAAAGAATAGCGGTCAAAACCAAAAGCCGGCCGCAAAGAGCCGCACGGAGCCAATATTGTTCAATAACGCTCCGGGAAATGCTCATACCGCACGGCGGACGCCCTGCTGACGCACCCATTCGACGACCTGCCGTGCCCGCTTGTTCTCGTATGAATCGGACAAAGCGAAAATGACGTCCTCAAATGAATTGTTATCGCGGAGCGAACGCAAAGATCGGCCTGATGCAGGTTGGTAGATCGGCTGGGGTGAACGGGTGTGTTTTGAGACAACTTTGTCTTCGCTTTGCTTGACCATCTTTTTTTCCTCCGAGAGGGCAGACGGTCGAGCCTGAAGACGGCAATGTCAGGTGGTGACCGGCTGCGCTTTGTTGGATATCATCATTAAACGCTTAGTCGAAAACCGCATTTGAACGGTGCAAATAGAATAACATGACAAGTATTTTCGCGGCAACCGGAATTTGAGGCTTCCCAATTGCGGTTCGAGCCGGTTAAAAGTGGATAGCATTAGTGTTTTCCGTTAAACTGATTGTTTACCATTTCGATAAGCTCTCGCGGCGTTGTGCGTCTTCGAGGCAAGGATCGTGGCCATATGGACGAAAAGTATTTTCCGAAAAAGATCGAGGCAAAGTGGCAGGCTCATTGGGCTGAGAACAAGTCGTTTCAGGTGCAGGTCGATGACGATCTGCCCAAGTTTTACCAGCTCGAAATGCTTCCGTATCCATCCGGAAACCTTCATATGGGGCACGTTCGGAATTATTCCGTTGGCGATGCCGTCGCCTGGTACAAGCGGCTGAAAGGCTTTAATGTCTTGCACCCGATCGGCTGGGATTCTTTCGGACAGCCGGCCGAGGATGCCGCGGTTAAGCGAAAAGTGAACCCGCGCGACTGGACCGAAGAGAATATCAAGGCGATGCGCGGTCAGCTTCAACGCCTGGGCCTGAGCTACGATTGGTCCCGAGAGATCGCCGCCCATCGGCCCGAATATTACAAGTTTGACCAGTGGTTCTTCCTCAAAATGTATGACAAGGGCCTGGCGTATAAGAAGCTGACGCAGGTCAATTGGTGCGAGACTGATCAGGCCACGCTTTCCAACGAACAGGCTAGCGGCGGGCTCTGCTGGCGGTGCGGAAATCCGGTAACGAAACGCGATCTTGAGCAATGGTTCTTCAAGACGACGGCCTATGCCGATGAACTGCTTGACGGGCTCGAGAGCATCGGCGGCGGATGGCCGGCGAATGTGCTCAAGCGTCAGCGGGACTGGATCGGGCGATCTGAAGGCGCATACATCGATTTTGCGGTGCGTGTGCCCGGAAAGACGGGAAGCCTTAAGCCGGAGGACCGCCGGACGATCAAGGTCTTTACGACGCGGATCGACACGATCTACGGAGCTACGGCGATCGTGCTCGCTCCGGAACATCCGATCGTTCAGGAATTTGCGGGCGAGTTTTCGGCTGAGGTCCACGCAAAGATCGCCGAGATCCTCGCCGAAAAGGCAAAGCCGGCCGATCATGAGGCCGAGGTCGAAAAGGACGGGATCGAGATCGGCTTGAACGCCGTTAATCCTTTCAACAGTGAGCTGGTGCCGATATGGGTCGGAAATTACGTGATGATGGAATACGGCACCGGTGCCGTTATGAGCGTTCCGGCCCACGACGAACGTGATTTCGAGTTCGCAACGAAATTCGGCCTGCCGATCCGCCAGGTGATCTCAGAACCGCACATGGCCCATGAGCATCACACGATGCACGCGCTTGCTCTTGAGCAGCCTTTCACCTCTTCCGGAGTGCTTGTCCATTCGGACTATTGGAACGGCAAAGCGAGCGAGGCCGCGATCGAGGAAATGACGCATCACGCCCAGCTTCACGGCTTTGGCGAGCCCGCGACGACCTACAAGCTGCGCGATTGGGGCATTTCGCGTCAGCGTTTCTGGGGCTCGCCGATCCCGATCGTATATTGCGATGCATGCGGAACGGTGCCGGTGCATTTTGATGATCTGCCGGTCGAGCTTCCCGAGAATGCTCCGATCACCGGAACGGGCGAGTCACCGCTTTCGAAAGTGACGGAGTTCGTCGAAACTGCCTGCCCGAAGTGCGAAGGGCCCGCCCGGCGGGAAACGGATACGATGGATACGTTCGTCGATTCCTCTTGGTATTACTTCCGCTACACGGATCCGGAAAACGAGGTGCTTCCTTTCTCGCCGGACATTGCCGGCTACTGGACTCCGGTCGATCAATACATAGGCGGGGACGACCATGCGGTGATGCACCTGATCTACACGCGTTTTTGGACAAAGGTGATGCGAGACATCGACCTTTTGTCGCTCGACGAACCGGTAACACGTCTGCTGACGCAAGGGATGGTCGTTGGTGAGACGTTCTTTGACGACGAGACCGGGAAGCGGATCTATTTTCCGCCCGATCAAGTGGAAGTCGAACGAGACGCGAAGGGGAAGATCGTTAGTGCATACAAGCGGAGCGCGGACACTCCTGTCCGCATGAGCGTCGCTTCGACGCGAAAGGGCGCGGATGACGCTGAGGCTACGGACGGAAGCGGCAGTCTCGCCGGAGGAACCGGCGATGCGGACAAGAGTGTCCGCACTCCTCTCAAGTTCGCGATCGAGCGGATGTCGAAGTCGAAGGGCAATGGCGTTGATCCCGATGAGATGGTCGAGATCTATGGGGCCGATGCGGCGCGACTTTTTGTGCTCTTTGCCGCTCCGGTCGAGAACGAACTTGTTTGGAACGAGGCAGGTATCGAGGGAGCCGTCAGGTTTCTGCAGCGTATCTGGCGGTTTGTCTATAAATGGAAAGACTCGTTCGGCAACGGTGCTCCTGCGGCCGAACAGGGCGAAGCTGCACGCAAACTAAGGCGAAAGACGCACCAAACCATTCGGCGGATCGACCTGAGCCTCGACACGTTGCAGTTCAACACGCCGGTCGCGGCGCTGATGGAGCTCTGTAATGCGCTTTACGAATCAGGCATTGAACCCGAAACTGCAACGGCCGATGAAATATCCGCCGTGCAAGAGGGGGTGACGAGCCTCGTTCTGATGTTGACGCCGTTCGCACCGCACGCGGCTGAAGAGCTTTATGCGGTTCTGATCGGGAACGACAAAGGATTGCTGGCAAATGGGGCGAGGTTTCCCGAGTTTAGCGAGGAAATGGCCGCAGATGACAAGATCGAGGTTGTCATACAGGTGAACGGAAAGCTTCGTTCAAAGATCACGGCAAGTCCGGGGCAGGGAATCGAGGAACTGGAAACGGCGGCACTGGCGGATGCGAAAGCTCAGGAATTCATTGCCGGGAAAGAGGTCGTAAAGGTAGTTGTTGTGCCCGATAAGCTTGTTAATATCGTGGTCAAGGGATAATAGGCGGGAGAGGCGAGCGTCTTGACGAAACTCAGCAGGACGTGACCCTTTTCCTTGCTTGTATCCGTTAAACAAATTAGAATCAAGACGTTTGCACCCGAAGGCTCTTCACCGAGCGAGGATCAAGTAACGTGTCGTCCGCAGGAATGTAGTATCGAAACTGCCGGCGGCCACCCGTAATGAAAGAGTGCCAACTCTGTAAAAATTGCTACGGCGACGACGTCGCGACATGCCCGAAAGATGGTATGCCGACGATGCATACCATTCAGGGCGAACCGGTCCTCGAGGGTAAGTATCATCTCGAATCGCGTCTTGGGCAGGGCGGAATGGGCGTCGTTTACAAAGCGCGCCATGCTTACCTGAAGACTCAGCTTGCGATCAAGATCATCCTTCCCGACCTCGTTGGCAACGACCCGCAGCTCGTCACCCGTTTTAGACAAGAAGCTCTCGCGGCAGCGGCCATCCGTCACCAGAATGTTGTTGCGGTTACGGACTATGGCGTAATTGGCGGTTCGATCCCGTTTCTTGTGATGGAATATGTGGAGGGCGAGGCTCTCCATGATCTATTGACCAGAGAAAAGGTATTGTCGCCCGAGCGGGCACTCGAGATAATGTCCGCCATTTGTGCGGGCGTCGGTGCAGCTCACCACCAGGGAATCGTTCACCGCGACCTCAAGCCGCTCAATATCATGATCTGCAGCGACAAGCCGAATCTTTCGGACGCTGTTAAGATCCTCGACTTCGGTTTGGCAAAGATCAAATCGGGCGAGCTGCTCGGTTCCTTCATTCAAGCACAAACCACAGGCCTGATGGGCTCACCATACTACATGGCTCCGGAGCAATGGGCCGACGACGAGCCGGACTCGCGGTCGGACATTTATAGCCTCGGGGTGATGCTATTTCAGATGCTGGCAGGTGATGTGCCGTTCAAGGGCTCATCGATCCCGGCGATAATGAAGAAGCACATCAGCGACGCCGCACCGACCTTTGCATCGGTCGGGGTTACGGTCTCTCCGGAGGTCGAACGCGTTGTGCTGCACACGCTTGCAAAGGACAAAGACAAGCGAACCGCCTCGGTCGAACAGATGATCGCGGAACTGCGCGAGGCTGTTTATCCGGCCGGAATAGGGATACATACAACAGGCTCCGCTTTTCCGGTCTCATCGATAAACGTTCGGACCGTTCCGCCGCAGTCGAGGGTTTGGGTAGATAATCGCCCGGTCGGTGAATCTCGCGAGGATGGCTGGATCACTCTCAACGGAGTTCAAGCCGGCAGCCACCGCGTCAAGGTCAGCAAGGACGGTTTTGAGGACTGGGTCGGCGACGTGCTGGTTGACGGGACGCCGAAGCAGATCACCGCAGAGCTTTGTCCCGGGACTGGGCCGAACATGCCGGCCCCGACGGTCGCCTACAGCGGAGTCGGCCAAGACACCCCGCAAAGAATGGCTTCGACGCAGATCTCGCGGACGGACATGGCGAAGACATCCGTCCAGGCTTGGGACACCGGGTCGCAGAATGTTCAGGTTGATTCTGGCAAGCAAAAGCGGGGCATTTTTTCGCCGTGGGTTCTGGGTGCGGCCGGCCTTGTGCTTATGATAGCCCTCGGCGGTGCCGGCCTTGGCGGTGCATATATGATGGGGCTTTTCTCATCCAAACCTGCCGACCCGGGAAATGGAGCGAATGGAACGAACCAAACGACGCCAACGCCAACCGTTTCACCAACGGGGCCGCCGGTCATTCGGACCGAGATGGTTGAGATACCCGCGGGGACGTTCAAGATGGGACGCAGCGATGGCCGCGAGAACGAAAGGCCCGAACACGATCAGCAGGTCGCCAAATTCTTCATGGATAAGACCGAGGTGACGAACGCGGAATATTTACTCTTTGTCGAAGAAACAAAACGCCAAGAGATTCCCGGACACTGGGTAAATGGGCGACCGCTTGCCGGACAGGAAAAACTGCCGGTACGACTGGTCTCATACGACGATGCAATCGCTTTCGCCGAATGGAGATCGAAACGAGATGGTACTAAATACCGACTGCCGACCGAGATCGAATGGGAATATGCCGCGAGAAACGGAGCGGCGAATGATCTTTACCCGTGGGGTGATAAATTCCAATCGAGATGTGCCGTTATCGATCAGCCAAGCAACGACCCCAAGGCTGTCGGAACCGCTTCTTGCCCTAACGAATGGGGTGTAATGGACCTGATCGGCAACGTCTTTGAATGGACCTCCTCGGAAGTTTCGGTTTATCCGGGCAGTACGCTTGCGGTAGCTCCGGTGGATGAACCGCACTACATGATCCGCGGCGGCGGAGCGTTTTATAAATCAACCGGAGCTGACCGTATCACTTCCACTTTCAGGCAGGAGGTCGCCAAATCCACTAAGAGCCCCGGGCTCGGCTTCCGCCTCGTCCGCGAGTGAAAGGCTACGTGCTGTTTAGATCAGCACCTTATCGGCAACAAAGCTTCCAGATCCTCCCAATAATCTGATGTGCGACCTAGTCCCTGCACCATGCGCCGAAACCTGAACTTCGTGTAAAATCCGATTAGCCGTTCGAACTAGCTCTTGTGTACATCTGCCGCTAATGACTATCACGCTTTCGGAAGAAATTGGAGGACAACGAGGCCCCGAAAGGTCCTTCACGAAGGATGTCGTGCTCGCCGGCCGCGATGCAGATGAGTGCGATATCGCCTTTGACGCAAAGCGGTTTCCGATGGTTTCTCGAAAACACGGCGCTTTTCACTGGATGAACGGCGCGTGGTACATCGAGGACCTAGGGTCGAGTTACGGGATCTTCCTGAACGGCGAACGCATTTCATATCCTCGCGAGCTTGCCCCCGGAAGTGTAGTTCAGTTCGGCACTAACGGACCGAAGATACGTGTCGTCTCTTTCAAAGAAGCACGAACGGCCGAGCCGAAACCTGTTCTCGCTCCTCCGCCACCAGAGCCCGCACCGGGGATACCGCCGCCGCCGCCGGCGTGGGATTCTGCACCGAAGGTCCAGGTGCCGGTTCCACCTGCGGTCGCCCAGCCGACCTCGCAAGCGGGCCTTGCGCTTGAGTTTGTTTCCGATAGGTCGCGTGAGCCTTTTCAGATCAGGTCCGCGTCCGTTTGGGTCGGCCGCGATCCCGGTTGCGATATCATCTTCGACGCGTCGTCAGCGACCGTTTCACGGCGGCATGCGGAGATCCGCTTAGAGAATGGGCAACTACTGCTTGCGGATAACAACAGCTTCAACGGCACTCTGGTCAACGGCCAGCGCATAAGTGCGATTCGGCCGTTGGCGTCGGGCGATGAGATCCAGTTCGGGAGCGGCGGGCCGATCCTTCGCTTGCAAGGCGGGAAAAGTGTTGCACCGCCGAAGCCACCGTCGTCGCCGCAGTTTCGGGCCGATGACGCAGGCCAACGGACGATGGTGCTAAAACTCGACCCCACGGGCGGGTTGAAAGGAGCTGATCCGGCAGCGGCACAATTGATTTCTTCAAAAACGATCCCGGAGGGCGGGTCGATAACGGTCGGTCGGGCCGAGGGCTGCGAGGTGCGGCTCGATGGGCTGCAGATCTCGAATCGCCACGCGCGATTCAGCCGAAGCGGGCAGGGTATTTTGGTCGAGGACCTCGGTTCGACAAACGGCACTTTCATCAACGGCAATCGGGTGACGAAACAGCCGGTCGGGGTCGGCGATTTTGTTCAGATAGGCTCCTTCTCGCTTCGCGTTGATGCGGCCGGGACGCTCGGCGTTTTTGATGCCCGGACAAAGACCCGGATCGACGTCGTCGCCGTTTCGCACGACATCAAGGGCAGGTTCGGCGGCACAAAGGCACGGCTTCTCGATGGCATCTCGCTTTCGATCCAGCCGAACGAATTCGTCGGCTTGCTCGGGCCTTCGGGTGCGGGAAAGAGCACCTTGATGGAGGCGATGTGCGGCGTTCGCCCGGCGACGGAAGGCAGCGTTCTATTCAACAACCTCGACCTTCGCCGTCACTTCCATTCGCTCAAGCAATCGATCGGCTACGTGCCGCAGGACGACATAATTCATCGCGAGATCACGGTTTACCGGACGCTCTTCTACATCGCAAAATTGAGGCTTTCAAAGGACGCTTCTGCCGCCGAAATAAAAAAGACGATCGACGAAGTGCTCGACGTGACCGGGCTGACGGACCGACGGGACCTGCCGGTGAACAAGCTTTCGGGAGGGCAGCGAAAGCGGGTCTCGATCGCCGTCGAACTGCTGACCCGGCCCTCGGCGATCTTTCTAGACGAGCCGACCTCGGGGCTTGATCCGGCGACAGAATTTCGCATAATGCAGCTTTTCCGGCAGATCGCCGAATCGGGCCGGACGGTCGTTATGACGACGCATGCGATGGAGAACGTCGCGATGTTCGACAAGATCGCAGTGCTGATGCTCGGGAAGCTCGTTTATTTTGGCCCGCCGGCCGATGCGCTCAAGCACTTTGGAGCTGCGACCTTCCGTGAGCTGTATGACAAGCTCGAAGAGCCGGTCGAACGTGAGGCGGCCGATCGGTCCTCGGCGGACCGCTCGGCGATCGCGGGCGGAGTCGCGGAAACCTGGCGTCGGAAATTTGCCGAGACGCCGATCCATCGCGAATTCATCGAGGAACCGCTGAAACAAATTGGGGCGGTCGAATCCTCGCGGCCGGGAAAGGGCCCGAGGCTCGGCATTCTTGGCTCCATTCGCCAATTCCTGACGCTCTCGCGGCGATACATTGAGGTGCTTGCCAAGGATAAGCTCAACCTCGCGGTCATCTTTCTTCAGGCCCCGATCATCGCCTTGATGACGTTTCTCGTCTTGGGCTCGGAGCAGCCGCGTGACTTTGTGTACTTCATCCTGGCGATCGTCTCGATCTGGTTCGGGACGGCGGTCGCCGCCCGCGAGATCATTCGCGAACGCCCGGTCTATCGCCGCGAGCGGATGTTCAATCTCGGAATTCTCCCGTATTTGGCATCAAAACTCTTTGTGCTTGGTTTGATCGTCTCGGTTCAGTGCGTCCTGCTTTTCGGGCCGCTGAAATTCTTTGACCTCGTCGGGCTGATGCCGATGCCCGGCGAGTTGTTTGGTATTCCGCAGCTCTGGGCGACGATACTGACAGGCTTGATCGGCGTTGCTCTCGGGCTTTTCATCTCGACCGTCGTCCGGACAGGCGAGATGGCGACGAGCCTTGTGCCGCTGATACTAGTTCCGCAGATACTCTTTTCGGGAATAGTCGGCGTTCCCACGGGCATAAGTAAAGTAGTGGGCCTGACGATGCCGTCGTCATGGTCGTTCGATACCATCAAGCGATTTTCGACGCTCGATACGCTTGAGGAAGAAGGTGCCGACCCTCGCGGGCCGACGAAGGGCCAAGGGCTTTATAAGTTCATTGAAACCGAGAACGATAAGCTGATCGAAAAAGCTGAAAGGGACATCGAGAATTACAAGCGGCTCGGGCCCGACGGAGTTGCTCCCGGCGATCCGGATCCGCTCGGCGAGAGGCTGAAGGTGCCGGAGATAAAGAGGGTGCCGTCCGACCTGAGTGGTTACGTTACATTCCTTCATCCCTGGATGAGCGATGTTTTGAACCAATTGGTTCTGATGTTAATGTTTTGGATATTGGTATTTTCATCGCTGATCGCACTTAGATTAAAGGATTCGAAATGATAAAAAGAGAAATTTTGAAGGGGTTCGCATTTTTTACGCTCGCTGTTCTTGCGGCGGGATCGCTCGCTGCCTGCGGCACATCGGGCTCAGCGGACACGGCCGCAAACGGCGATAATAAACCGAACATGACCTGGCCGGACGGTGCAAAATCGGAATACCCGATGCTTGCCTCGTCGCTGGCAAAGGCTCCGATGGAGGCCGATGGCGGCTCCAGTTTCACCGTTGAAGACCGCAAGGGCAAGGTTCTCCTGCTTAACCTTTGGGCCATCTGGTGCGTTCCGTGCAAAGTGGAGATGCCGGAGTTGGTCAAACTTCAGGACCAGTATCGTGATCAGGGCCTTCAGGTGATCGGCCTAAACGTCGGTAACGACGATATGCAGCCCGAGGACTTTGGCAGGATGAAGGAGTTTGCCGGAACGATGAGCCTCAATTACGAACTGGTGCGGATAAGCAATGAGACGACCGACGAATATGCTCGGGTAGCGAAGTTTGCGGGTGTTCCGCTTAGCGTGGTGGTTGACCGCGAGGGAAGGATGCGGGGCGTCTTTAAGGGAGCGAGCCCGACCGAGATCAAAAAAATGAAGGAGACGGTGGCGACTCTCGTCAGCGAGTAGCGTCTTTTTGCTTGGCCGTTATCTTCGGCTCGACGAGAAGTGTTTTGAAGCTCGCTAGCCGGACGAGGCCGGGGGCTGCACCTTTCGGTTTATTGACGAATTTCTTTTGCGTGTAGTGAACGGCCGCCTTCGGGTGGCCTTTTGCTTGGCTGTAGAACGCGGCGAGCTCTGCCGCTTCGACCAGCGTCCGCTGCGGGATCTCGTTCTTGCCCGCCGCCCGGATCACCACATGCGAACCCGGATAATCGGCGGCGTGGAGCCAGGTATCAAGCGAGCGGGCGATGCGGAATGTAAGATGGTCGTTATCCTTTGATCGTTTACCGACGAGTATCTCAAAGCCATCGGATGACACGAACTCACGGGCGTATGTGCGGGCGTCTTCAGCCTTGATTTGCTTCTTCGAGCCCTTTTGAGGGCGAGCCTTGTTCGGCGTCTTTCCTCGTAAAAATTCTTCGTCGCGATTCTCGATGGCCGCTTCGATCTCCGCAAGCTCCGCCCGGAGCGACTCGAGTTCAGCCTCGGTTGCGTTGAGCCGCTTCTCTATTTCGCCGCGGGCGTTCCTCGCTTTTGTGTATCGTTTGAAGTATTTCTCGGCCGTCTCGGCAGGCGTTTTCAGGTCGAAATGCGGGATCTCGATCGTTGGAGCGGTCTCATCGAAATAGTCTGTGACGGCGAAGCCGCTCTCTAGCCTTGCGGCGGTCGCAGAATTTGCGAGCAGAAGATCGCCATATTTCTTCCACGTCTCGGCGTCGCCGTGTTGGTCGAGGTCGGCGCGGAGATTCTTTACCAGCTTCGTCCGGCGGCCGATCTCATTCTTTACACGGCGAAGGGTTGTCTCTGCCAGCGTTCGAAACCTTTCTTCCGCTTCGAGCTCGGTATAGTGAAGATCAAGCCATTTTGAGACCGAGCCGTCGATCATGGAAATTTCGCCATCCGATGCGGCCGCGGCCGAGATGCGTTCCGGCGGGCTATAGGCCTCGCCCGGCCTTCTTCCTTCGGTCCTGTCCTCGCGTAGCGACATTGTGATCGTGTCCGTATCGTCGAGAAGAAAGATGTTTGCTGAGCGGCCCGTGAGCTGAAAGATCAGTGACCATTGTTTCGCGTCGGCAATGTCATCGCTTTGCTCGAGGTCGAACCGAACTATCCTTTCTCCGGCGAGCTGCTCGATCCGAATGATCTTTGGATTTGAGAGATGCTTGCGAAGATACTGTGCAAAGGAACCGGTAGCCGCAGCGGAACGCTCAAGCTCTCGACGCTGCCGCTCGATCAGATAAAGTCGCGGCCGGGTCGATCCGCCATCCGCAAAGAGAAACAGGCCATCGGCCCGACCAAGCTCGAATGCGAGCGCATGGTCGCCGAGCTGAAAAACACGGCGAAGTCTTGAGCCGAGTGCGGCTGCCTTCAGCTCGTCGCAAACGGCAGAGATGTAGCGGAGATCCACTGTGGAAGTTTAGAACGGCAGGACCGAAGACCAAAGCCGTTAGGTCTGCTTTACAAGGAGTGTTCCCGAGATGATGTCGTGGACGGCCCGCTTTTCTTCATCGAAAATGATCGTCACAAAACCGAGCCCGAAAAGTGCGAGCGAGAGCACATAGACGGCCGAGTGAACGGCGGCCTGATGAGCGTTCGGGTAAGCGTTCTGCTCGGCGTCGATAAGCTCGAGCGAGAACATCCACATCCCGAGGGTCTTGCCGCGGAAGGCAAGCGATGCGGTCAAATAGAGGAAAAGGAACGCAGCGAGCACGGCCGCAAAGCCGATGCCGAGCGAGAGCGTATAGGCTGCGTTCTGTCCGAATATCAGCGGCGAAAGGATCACGAGCGTTCCAAAACCGCTCGCGAGCACGTCGAAAAGTCCGGCGGCAAACCGCATCCCAAATGGCGGAATATCGTCGAAGATCTCCGGCTCCTCATTGGTCTCGAAGGCCCTGCTCATCTCCAGCTCGTCCGGCGATAGTTCGGCTGACGATTCAGGGATGAAGGTAGTGTGTGCAGCAGCGGCAGCAACGGCGAGTGCCGGAGCGGCCGGAAGTGATTCAAAGCTCGACGAAAGCTCGGCCGGCTGCGGGATCGGCGGAAGCTTGTTCGTGTCGTACTTCTTTTTCTCGATCCGCAGCGACGAAACGAGTCGCGGCTTTGCAGGTGCGGCGGCCGGAACAGATGCCGGCTCGGCTTCGCGTTTGGCCGGGGTTGCAGTTGCCTTTCCCGGCACGAGATCGAACGGATACGTTTTTTGCACCGGTGGCGGAGCCGGAAACGGTCGAGCCGCGATCGGCTTTCGGGCAACGGCGGCCGCCCCGGCCGCACCGGGCATGTATGTTTGCCGCGAGGTCTCGATACGCTGAAGAGCTTTCGCAAGCATCGGGTTGGCCGGTGAAGCGGCATGAGCGGTCTCGACTGCCGGTCTCTGCTCAAGCGTCGCCGGCGGCGGAAGCTTTGCAAGCTGAACCTCAGCCGGACGCTCGGCTTCGGACGTATCAACGCCATTACGCTTGCGTACGGCATTCTGCACCTGAAGCCGCCACTCGGGCAGGCTCGCAGCCTTTGGCTGAAACTCCACAAGCGTTTTGCTGGTCGGTCGCGGTGCAAGGAAATTGGTTTTGGATCTCGCCGGGGCTGGAGCTTGAGCGGGAGACGTTTCTATCGGTTGTTTGGTCGCCGGGGCGTTTCCATTGTCGCTAATGCTCGCCGGAGAGTCCGTTGTTTTTTTCTCGAGCGGGCCCGAGCCACGGCCGATCTTCGGGGCGAGTTCCTCGCGGACTGAGTCGTTGACCATCGCTCCGCAGGTAAAGCAAATGGAGAGTGTCGGTGCAAGTTCACGTCGGCAAACGGGGCACTTCATAAGGCGACCTAATGTGTTTCGGCTAGAAAGTTGCGCGGAACCGCAAAAAAATTAAGTGGATGTTATCAGATAACACTTTAAGTCGTCAATACTAAACTGCTCAAATAACACGACTTTTCGGGTTTTCCACAGTTTACGGTGGAAAACCCTCGACTATTGCGCCCGTAACACGAATTTAACGAGTTCAAAGCGTTTGCCGACCGGCAAAACCGTCCTCGATCTCATGCCACCATTCGATCTCGTCGGGTTCACCAAGCTGCCAGCAGAGAAGCACGATCCGCCCTTCGCGAACGGACGGAAAATCGATCAGTCCGCGGGAGTAATCCTTGACCTGTACACCTACTTCTGTGATCTCTGTCGTTAGTTTGCCGATCTCGTAGAGCGATTTGACGTAGTTCGAGCCGCCGACCATTCCGCCGCCGCTCTCCGAGGCAGCCGCGGCCGCCCTCGCAAGTTCCTTGTACTGATCAAGGCCGCTGTGAAGCTCGCGGATCATCTGAAGCTTCATCCTGATCCGCGGCAGCATTTCATTGGCCTCGTCAATGGTGAAAAGCCTCATCGCTCGTCATTGATCCGGACGAATTCCGGAACCTCGTAACGGATATCGGGTGCGGTGCTTTCGTCGAGTTCGCTCCCCGAACTCGTTCGCGAACGACCATGCGGACGCGAAACGTGTGCCGGAGCCTCGACCGGGCCGCGATAGCTGACGTCGAAATCTTCGGCCGAGGAGCCATCCTTGCGGATCAGGTCAGCGATCTCGCCGAGATCAATAAAGAAATCCGCGACGTCGATCAGCCTTGGGGCCGTATTCGAGCGGAACCCCGCGACCTCGACACGGCAGCCTTTATAGGCGACCGCATTGACTGCATAAACGAAGTCCTCATCACCCGAGACGAGCACGGCGGTATCGTACCTTCCGGCAAGGCTCAGCATATCAACGGCGATCTCGACATCGAGATTCGCCTTGCGGGTGCCGTCGTAAAAGGTCTTTAGCTCCTTTTGGATAACGCGAAAGCCGTTTCGTCGCATCCAGAGCAGAAAGCCTTGCTGGCGTTCGGCCCCGGCGTCAACTCCGGTATAAAAGAACGCGCGAAGAAGCCGTCCATCGCCGAGCAGGACCCGTAAAAGCTTGTTGTAATCAATATCTATCGTGTGAAACCGCGCCGCGTGAAAAAGATTGTTGCCGTCAATAAAAACGGCTACTCTTCCGCGATGGCCAAATTTCCACGAGGAGTTTCCTGGCGTATCAAACTGCATGTTAGCCTCCCCCGGGCTGATCAAATTAGGCGGGTTCCAGAGGGGAAAGCGAGGTGATCAAGAAGCTAACGAATTGATATAAACAACTGCTCAAATACAGGTTTCTTAAAGATGTTTAACGGTAAAGCGAGGCAAATAGGCCTCAAATCAAGCAATAAACACTAATCTGATCTTCTGGATCAACTCTTTCTTTCTGCGAACCGACCTTTCAACAGTTTGCTACTCTAAGGGTGCTTCGTCAAGCAAACGCGGTTCCAAACATGCTAAAATACTGCTCGGTCAGTCACTTCCAATGCAAGATCCTGGTCAAACTGGAGACATTTTCACCACGCCATCCGGCTTTTCGCCGGACGAAATGCTCGTTTGCGAGAAATGCGGTAAACGGAATCCTCCGACGCGGCAAAGTTGTTTATATTGCGCTTCGGTACTTGGACATCCTGCCGCCGCAGAAGGGCTGGCAAGACTTGACCTGACACCGCCGGAGCCACATGAGAATGGGATCAGCGTTATTCTGATGCCGGGAGAAACGGGCGATATTAGCTCGGCGGCAGCGGTCTTGGGCCGTGACGCGGACGAACTGAAACGTGTCGCCGAGTGCGGCATCCCGATGCCGATCGCAAGGCTACGGACGGAGGAACTTGCCGCGGCTGTGGCGGTACATCTTGCTAGGTTCGGTTTTCGGTCTAAGTTGGTGGCGGACGACGAACTGGCTTTGCGGACGCCTCCGCAGCGCATTCGGGCACTGGAGTTTTTAGACGAGGGGCTGCGACTTTACGATTTCAACACAACCTCTACTCACGAGGCAGGCCTTGAAGACATCCGCCTCGTCGTCACCGGCCGGCACGATATTTCGATGGCGACGACCAGCGAAGTGCAAAAACGCCGCAAGAACGCGAGCGAAAAGCCCGAAGAACTCAAAGAACAGCGGCACGAAAAAATGATAGATATTTACGTGAGCGGCAATGATCGCGGCTTTCGTATCCGGACGAGCGGTTTTGATTTCTCATGTCTGGGCGAAGCTAAGGCGATGCTCGCGAGCGAGAATATTGATCTGCTTGCCGAACGGCTGGCATCGCTACGGACAGGCATTATTTTCGACAAGCAATACAACCATCTGCGGCATCTGCTCGACGCCGTTTGGGAGCCCGAGTTTCGCAGAGAAGCGCAGGGGCTTGTTCGGAGCGGGCTTGGCCGGCTGAGCCGACAGGCAACGGACGTAATAGACAATTTGAACCAGTTCACAAAATACTCCCGAATGCGGAACCATTTGCTATGAAAAAGTATCGTCCGGAGCCCGAAAGGGAACGAAGGCCGGCCCGCCCGGACAACGAAGGTCCGATCGTTTACGGTGTGTTGCCGGTGATGGAACTTCTTCGCTCCGGAAAGCGGCAGGTCGTCTCGATCAAAATTACCGAGGGCGGGCGGGAATCGCGGCTTGCCGAGCTTGCCGGGCTAGCACGAGAACGGCGTATCCCGATCGAGAACGTTCCTCGGCGAGCGATGGACTCGATAGTTCCGAAGGGAGCGAACCACCAGGGCGTGGTCGCATTCGTCGAGGAGGTTCGTTATTTTTCGCTTGACGATGTGCTTGAAGCGGCTGCGAAGCCGGAATTGCTGGTCCTGCTTGACGGGGTCGAGGACCCGCGGAATCTCGGTGCGGTCATCAGAACCGCCGAATGTGCGGGAGCGGACGGCGTCGTGATTCCCGAGCGGCGGGCGGCGGGAATGACGGATACGGTGGCGAAAGCAGCGGCCGGTGCGACCGAATTTATGAAACTCGCGAAGGTCGGTAACCTCAATCGGGCGATCGAGGAACTCAAGGAGCGAGAGATCTGGGTGGTCGGCACTTCGGGCGATGCGGAGAAGGATTACACCGAATGGGACTGGACGCAGCCGACGGCGCTCGTGCTCGGAGCGGAGGGCAGCGGGCTGCACCGGCTGGTCGCGGAGAACTGCGACCTTTTGGTCAAGATACCAATGTATGGAAAGATAGAGAGTTTGAACGTTTCGGTCGCGGCTGGCGTAGTACTTTTCGAGGCCCGCCGCCAACGCGAACTGGCCCGGTAACTGTAGTTTGGCAACTGAAAACCGACGACTGACCACTGTAATATGTTTTGTCCTAAATGCGGAACCAAGAACCCGGAAGACGGCAAGTTTTGCCGGAGCTGCGGCGTTGATATCGGCGTTGTTTCGAAAGCACTTACACGAAAATCGAAATCCGACGATCTGGGTCTCGGGATGGATCTTGATTCCTCAATGGACCTTTTCTCGGGCGAACCTGAGGACGAACGTAGGCGAAGCGACCCGGCCGAGGTCTATGGAGATGCGATAAAGGCTGTTATCAGCGGCATCGGGTTTCTGGTCGTCGCGATCGTGCTTCAAACGACTGGTGTCGCCGGCGGCAGGACATGGTGGTGGGCAATGCTCTTTCCGGCGTTCACATTTTTGGGCAAGGGAATTTCCGACCTGCTCAAATCACGGAAGATGGAGCAGTTAAGGGCTCTGAGGCCCGGCGTAGAGGAGCAGACAAGAAATCTCTCCGCGACGACAAATGCAGAATTGCCGGCCGCTTCGACCGAGTTCGTCTCGCCCGAATCGCGTTACCGAACAGGCGAGTTGATGCCTCCGAGCGTTGTCGAGGGAACGACGCGGCATCTTGAGGTCAACAAAGAAGGCGAAACGATGACGCTGCCGAAACGCGATTAAGCGCTCTCGTCTTCTCCGTCATCATCATCCGCGTAGAACGGCCCGTCGCATTTCTCGCAATGCGGCACGACCTGTTGGACCGTGTCGCTTGCATCGCGTGCCATTTCACCGCATTTGGGGCAGATCGCGTTCCGATGCCAGCATTTAAGGTCGTATGCGGTGGTTCCTTCGCGTTCCGATATTTGCGTGACGGTCGTGTCCTTTTTACAGATGCCGCAAACAACGGCGCTTCCGATCTCTAAATTTGCCATGTTCTCCTCCGGGTAGAGACTGATACTACTATTGGTTGATCAAAGCTCTGGCGTTTCCGATATTTCCCGCCGAATCAAAAACGCGAAGAACGACCGACGAAACGCCTGAGGTCGGCACGGCCGATTCTACGGTAAATCGCTCTTCCGGCCCATCGGTCAGGCCATCGTCTGCAGCGATCGGCATCCACGGCCCGCCATTGACGCTAACCTCGGCCTTTCTGAGATAGCCGCCCGCATCCCGCGCACTGAAAACGACACGAGCACGGCCGTTCGCAACGGTCGGCTGGCCAACAACGGTCACCGAGGGCTGTGTGTTGTCGACATCGAAGGGTTCGCTGGTCCTTTCGCCCGAAAGAACTCGGGCCGGTGCATTCTGAACCGAATCTTTCGCGACCACCTTTATGATGTATCGCCCGTCGGCGAGGCTTGTTCCGTCAATTGTGATGAATGTTTCAGGGATGCCCGAACGAATCCTGACGAAATCGCGGTCGCGCACTTCCTTGATATGAACGTCATAGAGCAGCGAATCTCCGTTCCGGTCCTCGGCGGTCCATTGGAATGCGGCAGCTCCTCTCTGATAAACACGCCGTGGTGCAGGGGGCTGATTTGGGATACCAAAGATCGCCGGGTCCATCCCTGAGGTTTCGATGTTCGGGTCGATCTGGATCGGCGGGTTCGGGGCGAGCCCGACGTTTGCCGGAAGCCCGGTCAGCGATGTGATTTCGGGTGCGATGTTCGCGGGAACGAATGCCAGCGTCACCTCGCGGAGTGCGGCGGGCGTTCCGCCCGAACGCAGAGTTGCACGCCATTGAACAAAACGTGCGGCCGGGCTGGTTATTCTTCCCGCCATTGTTTCCCCTCGAACGGGTTCCCATGTGCTCCAGGTTTCGCCCGCCTCTTCGGTATTTCCGCTGCGGGTTTCAATGGTCACGTTTCCTTCCGCTCGCCACCAGATGCGACCCCAATCAGCGGACGAGCGAGCGTCGAGCACCGGCGATTCATAGCGCCCTTCAGCGACCGTCTCCGGCCCAAGTCGATACACAACGCCCTGATTGCTGCCCCCGGCGATGACTGCGTTTCCTGCCTGAAGGAGTGTACTTACTTGCCCCGCACCGGTCTGGACGACGAGCTGTTCTTCTGCGGAATCTGAGATCGAATAGATGCGGCCTTTGTCCGAAGTGCCGAGATGCACTCCTCCACCGCCCGGCAGCGGTAAAAGCGAAAATCCGACGACCGTGCCTGAGGACCAAATGACCTCATTCGCACCCGAAGCGGCGATCTTGTAAACCGCCGATTTTGCCGCCGAGAGGTCGTAGCGACTTTTCTCAGGCGTTGGCGGAGTGACCGTCGCGGTCTTCTCGATGGTCACCGTTCTTGAGACCGGCGTCGGCGATGCCTCGGGCGTTGCGGTCGAGATCGATTCGTTGATGGCAAGCGCATAAATTGAGCCATCACGCCCGACAGCGACCGAGTGGACCTCCCGCAGCGGCGAATCAAGCAATGCAAACGCCCGGCCGCTTGTGTCGATTCGAAGAACGAGGCCGTTCGAATCGGTTCCGGCGATCAGGCTGCCTTGGGCATCGGCTGCGAGCGAGATGATGTGCAGCTCGCTTGAATCGTAAAACAGCGAAGCGGCCGCAGCGGCTCCTGCCGAGCGGACCCGAAAGACCTTTCCGTTCTCGCCGGTCGCAACGGCAAGGCTTCCGTCGCTCATGACCGCCAGCGACCAGATGTACTTCTCGTTCGGCTCAAAAAAGACCTCGGCATTTCCGGCGGATGTGATCCGGTAAACTTTGCCGTCCGGCGAAGTTGCGGCAAAGACCTCACCGCTGCGTCCGACCGCGATTGCCGAAACATTCTGTTCGCCCAGATCGGCAAAGAGCGAACCCGCACCCGCGGGCGTCACACGAAAGATGCGGCCCTCGCCGCCGGTTCCGACGTAAATATTTCCCGCGGCATCGGCGGCAGTGGACCAGATGTATGGCTGGCCGGTGTTGTACGCTTCGGTGAGTCGAGGAGCGAGAGTTAACGACCCGTTCGCTCCGACAGAAACTCCGTTCGGTTCGCCGCGGAGCACATCGGCACGCGAGTTAACAGTCCAGAGCGTCGGGACGTTTGCCGACAGCGAAATAGCGAAAAGAAAATTTGCAGCGAGAGCGAGGCAAAGGCTTTTTATCATCTGGGTGTTCTAAAAAAAAAGAGGCGAAAATTCGAATTGCTCCAAGTATATGCAAATCGGGGAGATAAGTCACAGCAATTCTTGGTTTCCGGTCAGACGGTCTCCGTTGTTTTGGGCGGCGTTTCCTTTGCGGCGAGTTTTTCCAGCAGCTTTACGGCCTCTTCGCCTTCCATGAACATCAGAGCGTCGCGGAGTTCGTTCGCGTCGCCGGTGATCAGTCTGGCACTTCGCTCGCGGGTCAAATATGCCCAGAACCAGCCCATCAGGACGAACAGGCGGTTGCGGAAACCGATCAGGAAGACCACGTGGAGAAAGAGCCACATCAGCCAGGCGATGAAGCCGCGGAACTTCATCCCGAACGCTTGGGCGATAGCACGGCTACGGCCGATAGTGGCCATCGAGCCTTTATCGAGATAAACGAAGTTCTTCCTCGGCTTTCCCTTTATCTCACCGAGGATGTTCTTTGCTGTCAGCCGCCCCATCTGCATCGCCGCGGGGCTTACGCCCGGAACGAGTTCGCCGTTCTCCTGCAGCAGATGAACCATATCGCCGATGACGAAAATGTTCCGGTGGCCGGGGATCGAGAGATCGGGCTCGACCTTAACGCGGCCGGCACGGTCGGTTTCGACGCCGAGCCTTGCCCCGAGAGGCGAGGCCGCAACGCCCGTCGCCCAGACGACGACGTCGCACTCGAACCAGTAATCGCCGACCTTGAGCTTGCCGGGTTCTATCTCGTTGACGAAACTGTTTAGTCGCACCTCGACACCGAGTTCCTCAAGCTGCTGTTTTGCACTCTCCGAAAGGTCGCTCGCAAACGTGCCAAGCACGCGTTCCGAGCCTTCAAAAAGCACGACGCGGGCCGTGGTGGTGTCGATCGCTTTGAAGTCCTTGTTTAGCGCCTGGCGGGCGATGCCGGCGATCGCACCAGCAAGCTCAACACCGGTCGGCCCGGCACCGACAATTGCAAATGTAAGCGGGTCCTGAATTCCGGAAAGGGCCGCCTTGCGTTCGGCCAGCTCAAAGGCCAGCAGTACACGCCGGCGTATCTCGACCGCGTCCTCAAGCGTCTTGAGGCCCGGAGCCCAGGTCTCCCATTCATCGCGGCCGAAGTAGGCGTGGCGAGCACCGGCCGCAACGATGAGATAGTCGAACGGAACTTCGGTTCCGTCATCGAGCCTGACGGCTTTATTCTCTTTATCGAAATCAACAGCTTCGCCGAGGATCACTTCGATGTTCTTTGCGTGGTGGAGTATCCGCCGGATCGGCGAGGCGATCTCGCCGGGCGAGAGCACGGCCGTCGCCACCTGATAAAGCAGCGGCTGAAAAACGTGGTGATTCTTGCGGTCGATGAGGGTGACATCAACCGGTTTATTCGCCAAAGCTTTCGCCGCCCAAAGCCCGCCAAACCCGCCGCCGATGATTACAATTTTGGGAAGATGTTCCACCGTCCTAATCAGCATATCTCATTGTCCAAATTAATACGCGAAGATTCAGACGAAAAAAACATGGAGATTCGGTCATAAATACGATATCATGAAAATTCGGGAGTTAGTCCTGAGTTTTCACGTAATGAAAAGAAAAGCCTTTGAAAAGAAGATTCACGAAGCGTTTCAAGTAACTCCGGCTGTGGCGATCCTTGGCCCAAGACAGTGCGGAAAGACCACGTTGGCCGGCATCTTCGGCGACCACACAGGACAAGAAGTTAACCGATTCGACCTAGAGGATCCTGTTGATCTTGCCCGTTTGGAGAACCCGCTCCTGACGCTCGAGAAGTTGAGTGGCTTGATCGTTATTGACGAGATACAACGGATACCGGATTTTTTTCCTGTTCTCAGGGTTCTTATCGACCGAAAACTACCTCAAAAATATCTGATACTTGGAAGTGCTTCGGGTGAACTCGTTCGCCAATCGTCCGAATCGCTGGCCGGCCGATTGAGCTACATAGAACTCACGCCTTTCGATCTTTCGGAGGTTGGGGTTGAGAATTCGGAAAAGCACCTTATTCGCGGCGGGTTTCCGCTTTCGTATCTGGCCGAGAATGACAAGCTTAGTTACAGGTGGCGAGAGAGCTATATCCGAACATTTCTCGAGCGTGATATTCCCGCACTCGGAATTCGGGTTTCTGCATTGCAGCTTCGGCGATTTTGGATGATGCTGGCACATTTTCATGGCCAGATCGTGAATTTTTCGGATCTTGGCCGGTCGCTAGACATCAACGACACAACGGCGAGAAGCTATTTAGACATTCTTACCGGTACTCTAATGATCCGCGAGCTTTCACCATGGTTTGAGAACATCGGGAAACGTCAGGTGAAACGCCCAAAGATCTATTTCCGCGATAGCGGTATTTTTCATTCACTGCTAGGTATTCAAACGATCGAAGAACTGGAAAGCAACCCGAAACTTGGCGCTTCTTGGGAAGGGTACGCTCTTGAAGAGACGATCCGTAGCCTCGACGCTCGTCCCGAAGAGTGCTTTTTCTGGGGCATCCACGCGCAGGCGGAATTGGATCTTTTGGTGATGAAGGACGGGAAGAAGCTTGGATTCGAGTTCAAGTACAGCGACGCTCCGACCCTCTCGCCATCAATGAAAAAGAGCATCGAGATGTTGTCTCTTGATAGTTTGACCGTTGTCTATCCGGGCGATCGGAAATACGAACTGGCCGAAAACATTCGTGTTACGCCGCTTGCGGATTTAGCTTGATAGCTAATAGCTAAAGGGACAAGATAGTTGGTAAAGCCCCGAATGCCGCTCAGTGCCCGCCGAACCTGCCACCTACGATTGTTAATTTTCGCCTGTTAGCCAAAGACAAACTTTGATGCGAATTCGAATCAGACACTTATTTGCTTGCCAATCTCAAACGATTCCACTGATTAGAATCGTTCCATCTTTCTTGATCTGCACCCATGAGGCATCAAATCCACAAACGTCTCCTCTTAACGAAGAAATATGTTCAATGTCATATGACCAGACTTCACCGTTCCGGTCTCGCTTGATAGATGATGGAAATCCGATCAGTTGTATCACCTCAACTTTGGTCTTTGCATCACAGCCAAATCTGGATTGCTCAAATGGTATCGGAGATAGCACCATTCCAAAGATGTCTTGAAATTTTCCGCTTGAATAATCAATATAAATCGAAAACTCCTCATTTTCATCCGTTGCCAGAGTGACCTGCTTCCAACGACCTGCTCGACGCTCTTTAATCAATTGGAGTTTTGTCCCGATTTCTAAATGGCCTTTGAAGATGCAAGACCTTTTGCTAGGAGCGATATCGTCGGCAGTGATCTGAGCCTTACAATTTGAGGCGTATATCGGCAATACAATTCGTGAAAAATAATAGCGAGAGTTGGTTGAAGTGTGGCCGAAGGATAACGAAGAGACAGAGAGAACAACCATTATCGAGAAGAGTAAATTCAAATTCGGCATATCAAACTCCTACAAACCGAGCATACAAAATCCTCGCAACGGAAATATCGTCCGTCCCTTTTATGATCGCACGGCCGTCGCGGAAGATGGTCATCTCCTTGTCTTCTATATTCAGTCGAAGCAGGTATTCGTTCTGCTTTACTTCGCCGAGGGCCGCAAGCCGCTGGGCGAGAGTGGGAAGATCGAGTTCGGTTGGCCGCGGCGGGGCGATCTGGACGGCGTCGCGACCGCAGAGGACGGCGGCAAACTCTTGGGCTTCGGCGTCGAGAAATTCGAACTCGCGTCCGACACAGCAGATGCAATCCTCGTTCGCTCCGGCGAGTTTTATCTTTCGCCAATCATTGGCCCAGAGGTCGATCTGGACAAGCGAGCTGTGGAGCGAAGATGTGTCGCCTACGAGAACCTTGACCGCCTCGGCGACCTGAATGGCAGAGATGCTGGCGATGATCGGCATGATCACACCGGCCGTGTCGCACGTTGGCGCACTGCCCGCATCCGGCATTTCCTCAAAAATGCAGCGGAGGCATGGCGTTTCGCCCGGGCGGATGGTCATCGTCGTCCCGTAGCTCGAAACGGCGGCGCCATATATCCAAGGCAGTTCGTGCTTTACACAGGCATCGTTGACGAGATACCGGACCTGGAAATTATCCGTGCCATCGAGGATGATATCGCAGCCGGCGATCAAGGATTCGATGTTCGAGTTGTTGACGTCGGCAACGATCGCCTCGACCTCGATCTCAGAGTTGATCTCGGCGATCCGTCGTTTTGCCGCAATCGCTTTTGGTAAACGCTCGGCCGCGTCGGATTCGCTAAAGAGCGTCTGGCGTTGGAGATTGGTGAATTCAACGAAGTCACGGTCGACTATCCGGAGGTTGCCGACGCCGGCCCGCGAAAGCATCTCCGCATGCGAAGCGCCGAGAGCTCCGCAACCGACGATAAGCACACGCGAGGCGAGCAGCCGCTCCTGGCCCTCGCTGCCGATCTCGCGAAACAATATCTGGCGGCTGTAGCGTTCGTCCATGCAAAAATTCAAAAGGCCAAGCGTCCCGAAAACGGGGGAATGGGCTATATTAACAAATCGATGAGAAAAACTTTGCTGGCCTTATCGCTGATGATCTTCGTTTCCGGTGCCGCGGCACAAGATGAGGACTATCCATGGAAGATACCAACGGCTGAGGATTACCCGGCACTCGTTCAAACCGCCGCGACGTGCAATGGGTTCACACCAAGAAATTGGACGGTCATGGCGAGTGCCGAAGGCGACCTGAACAAGGACGGGAGGCCCGACTGCGTGCTTGTTCTCAAGGGAACAGACCGCCGATTCATTTACAAGAATGATGGCCTCGGTTCCGAAGAATTTGATACCAATCCCCGCGTCCTCGCGGTCGCATTTGCAGATGCGAAAGGCGGATTCCGACTGCACGTGCAAAACAACTCGTTCATCGTCATGAGCGATTCGCCGACGATGACGGAGCCCTTTCAGGACGTATCAATCAAGCGTGGTGTTCTGACATTTATCTTCGAAGAGTTCTACAGTGCTGGTTCGTGGTCGATGAGCAATCGGACATACAAGTTTCGTTATCAGAACGGCGAGATGACGCTGATCGGAGTTGATAAGACCTCGGTGCAGCGGAATACTGGCGATATCGAAACGCGTAGCTACAATCTTTCGACCCAGCGAATGACGATCGAGGTTGGGAACATAAGCGACGATGGCCAAGGGAAGATCACGAGAAAGGCCATTCGCGTCCGCCCGCTGCCGACCCTACGCAACGTTAAGCCGATGTTCACCTGGACGATAGAAAAAGACGTTGTGCTATAGCTTCGAGGTCAAATGTCGAACAGGAAGCTGATCACCCGGCCGACGCCCGACGGTTTTTCAGGTGCATTTTCAAAGTTAGTTAGGCCGGAGCGGCGTTCGATCATGGCCATTCGCCGCTGGTCATCGCGGAGTTTGCGGCGTTCGTCCTCGATCGCCATCTTCTCTTTTTCACGTTGGCGCGAGAGTCCGCCTTTGTTGATAAAGGCGATGATCTTCGGCAGTTCATCGGCATCGAACCAAACGCCGTGCTGTTTACAGATGTCGATGATGACGCCGGACGAACGGGCGAAATTGCTTCGGTTCATCAGATCTCCGCAGTCCGGGCACGGGACGTACGAGATGGTCGCGGGATGTGCGTGCGGGTGGGCGTCGCTGCCGATAAAGCCAAGAACCGAGGCTTGCTGTTCGCTGTTCGAGCAAAGCCCCTCGAACGTCTCTGTTGCCGACCAAAATCCGCCGCACTGGCCGCACTCGCGGATCCGTACGGCATCGATCTCAACCAACTGAAGAGGCCTTCGGCACCGAGGGCAATCGCCCGCGGCCTTTTCTTCGATGATGACCGCAGCGGCGGCTTTCTTGCCGCAATTTGAACAGAACTCTGCTCCGAGAAACATCAGGCCGAGGCAGGCAGGGCAGCCGACCGTCTTCAGCCGCGAGCGGCAGAATTCGCACGCCGAGCGGTCGCTCATCACGGCACCGCCGCAGTTCGGACAATTTAGTGCTATTGGATCTGGTTGATCGATCATCGTTCTAATCTTTTTATCGCCGCAGTTCGCATCACGGACGTATCAGCCTCGAGTCCGGTCCATATCTTGAACTGCGCCGCAGCCTGGCGGATCAGCATCTCGAGGCCATCGAGCGTCTCGCAGCCGGCTTCGCGTGCTTCGCTGAGCAGCCGCGTCTCACGAGGATTATACGTCAGGTCGTAAACAAGCTTGATGCCGGAGAGTTTTTCGGCGCTTACCGGTGTTTCGCTTTGATGTTCGCCGCGGGTTCCGAGCGGGGTCGTATTGACGAGAATGTCGGGACGTTCGAAGGCTTCGAGCGAAAGCAACTTAGCGTCGAACTGATCGGCAAGCGGTTTCGCTTTCGACGTGTCGCGGGCGTGCACTGTCACATCGGCACCATCCCGCCGCAATGCATAAACACATGCCCGGGCCGCTCCGCCGGCTCCGATCACGGCCACTTTCGCACCTTGAAGCGAACCAAAACGCTCTTTGAGCGGGGCGATGAAGCCCTCGGCATCGGTGTTCGTGCCGAGCCATTTGCCTGTGTCGTGAAAAATTGTGTTGACCGCACCGATGGCCTCGGCGGTTTCGTCTATTGAGTCGAGAACGTCGATGACGGCACGCTTGTGAGGATTGGTGACGGCAAAGCCGCGGAAATTTAGATCGATCTCTCTTGTGGCTTCGCGGACCATCCGGCGGAAGAATTCCTCAGTGTCCGAAACCTGGAGCGGAACGAAAACCGCATCGATGCCCGCCGCCTTGATCGCAGCATTCTGAATATACGGCGACATCGAGTAGCTTGTATCTCCGGCAATGAGGCCAAAGACTCTGCTCTCGCGGGAGAGTTCTTTCACACGATAAACATCGATCAGGTCGCCGGCCGTGATCTGCCCCGGTGCCGTCCCGCTTGCATCTTCGAGCGATGCGTAGGCGAGCGGCGAGCCGTGGGCGAGGCCGAGGACTCGAGTCCATTTACCGGCCTCACCCATCGCGATCGGGACAGGTTGTTTGTTTTCGGCATGGGCGGGTTCGAGCAGGTTCCAGAGGCGAATCGTGTCGGTTATCCGGTTCGCATGAACCGCGATCTTGACGATGTCCGCACCGGTCGCAGAGAGACGTTCGTAGATGTCCGCCAAGTCATCCGGCGTCGTCGCGAAATCGTGGAACGAGACGATGCGATTGCCCCAGAGCCAGTAGAACGAATCTTCGATCCGGTCTTCTTCGAAATCGGCTCCCCAGAATCCGAGTTCGTTGCCCGCATTCCAAAACTCGGCCCTTTCGTCGTCGTTAATATCGCGAAATCCGCCTTCTTTTTGCGGGCGGAAGGTTGCGAGGATGTTTGCCTTTGCCGCGAGAGCGACGCCCAGGCATTCATCGAGTTGATCGGGTGCAGCACAATCAAATCGGACCTCGATGACGTCAGCAAGCGGTGCCGCACGCTCTATTTTTTCGGCAAGTTCCGCCGGTGTCTTTGCGCAAAGCGAGATGCAGATCTTTCCTTGATTCACCGGAGCATTGCTCATTTAACTTCATCGCGGGGATGATCGGTCGAGGGAAGGTTAACGACGAAGCTGAGCGTTGCGATCAGGCAGGCGATAACAACGAACGCCCCGGTGGCGACGATGGCAGTTTGTCCGCTTTGCTTTACGGCGATCGCGGTGACGGCCCAGGCGATCGCGAGCGGGTAGATGTAGTTTTGCAGAGCGACGCGGAAAACGATGCCGAAAGCGCCGGCAACGACTATCAACCCGACGGCGAAGAGCGTCCCGGTTTCTACGTTGCGGCTGGCGAGAAGTATCGCCAGATTGACGAGCGTCGCTGCCGTTACCCAGCCGAAGTAGAGCCCGAACGGAGCCTTTACCAGCCAGAAATCTTTTGTCGATTCGACCGTCCGTAGCCGCGAGTTAATAAGAAAAAGGGTAAAGGCAAGCCCGGCGATCAACCCGAGGCAGACCGCGATGAAATCGTGGTGCCAAAAATAGATCCAAGAACAGTTCAGCAAACACGTAACGACGTAAAGCCATCGAATGGAACGTGCCTGCGGGCTTGCGTTCGAGCTTAGCTGGTAAACGCTGTAGGCGATCAGCCCGAGATAGATCAGGCTCCAGATCGAGAAAGCGTAGCCGGCGGGAGTAACGGCCGTCGGATACTTCGCGGAGATCTCTGCCGGAGTGACGCCGCCGACCATTCCGGCTGCGGCGAGCCAATTGAAACCGATGGTGAGTAGCGTTGCGGCCGCAACGGCATAGCCTGCCAGATTGCCCCCGGAGTCAGTTTTTTCGGTCATATTGGTTCACTTTCCGAGACAGTTTCGGACGCGGAGAGATTGCAAAATCCACCTTTTCGTATAAAAATCTCCGATAACGTAAAGTATTGTAAAGTGTGAATCTACCAGATAGCAATATAAACCAACCATTTGTTTGGTAAGGACGTCGAAAGAAGGTCTATGGCACCGGGATTGCCTATTAAGACTGCGGCGAGAGCGATTCTTCCCCGTTCGAAGCCGGAATTACCAAGCAGAGGAAGACAGACCAATGAAGGTATTTAAAAACATTTTAATGGGTTTTGCGATCGTGGCGGTGATGTCGTTCACCGTTTCGGCGCAAAAAAAGGATGATAAAAAGGATCCGCCGCCGAAACCGAAACCGCCTGTCGTCCGCCCGGAGGACAAGCGTCCGCCGAAGGACGACAGGCCGAAAAAGCCCTCATTCAGCATGGGCTTTGTCGCGGCAAGGATAGACGGCGAGATTTAATTCAGACCAGATCAATAAAAGAAAAAGGCAGCTCTTAAACGGGCTGCCTTTTTGCTTTTGTGTAAATGGTGCCGACTAGAAGATTTGAACTTCTGACCTATCGCGTGTGAAGCGAGTGCTCTACCACTGAGCTAAGTCGGCAGGTAGTCTAGATCGCAGGGTCATCCGCTTTCGCGGGCCGGTTCTCGTCGGTCGCCTTTATCGTGCTGATCGCCGAATCGGTGTAAAAATGCCTCGTTCCGGTTGCTGTAACGCCTTCGGCGACTTGCGGATCGGCGGTGATCGAATAAAATCCGGGTCGCGCATCGCTCGGCTCCTCGATCGTCAATGTGAAAACATATCCGTTGACGACCGGCCGTTCACCTGCAAACTGTTCGTCGAGCCCAGAAACTCGGATGAGATCATCGAACGTACCGAACTTGCCCTTGTTTCGGGAGGCAAATTGGGCCTGATAGGTACGAATGCGATCGATCGTACCGGTAGCGGCCGCTTCATTGCCGGAGCGGATCATTGCACCCCAGGCCAGGGCTCCGACTCCGATGATAAGGCCGATGATCGCCATAACGATCATCAACTCGATAAGGTTAAAACCCTGCTGATTCTTGCGGTTCTTTGTTACGGACATCATATTTCGCGAAAACTCCATCAAACCCAACACGAAAAACGAACGAAAATGTTCCAAAAGTTTAGATGTTTTGGATGCAGATTTGCAAATCCGGGCTGTCCGGCCTCCGGCGGCGAACAGTGACAAACGAGCTCGGCGAAAATATCGGATGCAACAAGTGGCCGAGATTTAGTAAGATAGAAGGGCGGAACATTCGCCCTTCCAAATGGAGAATCGCCAATTAATGCGAGATACAGCAGTGATAGAGACAGTGCCAGCTGTCAGCGCTTCCGATCCGGAGTTCGATCATTTTGCCTTGATCGGCCGCGTTCGGGCGTCGGTCGAATCGGTCATTCGCGGAAAGCAGGACGTCGTCCGCCTTGCGGTCGTGACGCTCCTCGCCCGCGGGCATCTTCTGATCGAGGACGTGCCGGGGATCGGAAAGACAACGCTCGCCAACGCCTTGGCGCGTTCGCTTGAGCTGACCTCGCACCGGATCCAGTTCACATCTGACCTTTTGCCGGCGGACATCGTCGGGCTTTCGATCTTTGATCAGGCCGCGGGCGAGTTCCAGTGGCGGCCGGGGCCGATCTTTGCAAACATCGTTCTCGCAGATGAGATCAACCGGGCGACCCCTAAGTCGCAGTCCGCACTGCTCGAAGCGATGGCCGAGGAGCAGGTAACCGTGGACGGCACGACCCGTCGTCTGCCTGAGCCCTTTATGGTCATCGCGACGCAGAACCCGGTCGAGCATCACGGCACGTATCCGTTGCCCGAATCACAGCTTGACCGCTTTATGCTCCGCATTCAGATGGGATATCCGGGCAAGGACGACGAGCGTGGAATGCTGCACGACCGCGAATTCCGCGACCCGATCGCGAACATCCAACCTCAAGCCTCATACTCGGATGTGATAAAGCTGCAGGAGATCGCCCGCAGGGTTCGCGTCGATGAGGCGTTGATCGAGTATTTATTGCAGATAGTCGATGCGACCCGCCGGTCCGAATCGCTTGAACTCGGCGTAAGCCCTCGCGGCTCGCTGGCACTTTTCCGTGTCGCACAGGCGAATGCCCTGGTCGATGGCCGCGATTATTGTATCGCCGACGACGTAAAGAATCTCGTATTGCCCTGCTTTGCCCATAGGATCGTGATCAGCTCGCGGGCGTCGGGCCTGCGAAATCGCATACGGGAAGCGGAGGCGATTCTCAGCGAGATCCTAACAAAGATCGCCGTCCCAATATAGCTCGGCGGAGCTCCAAGATTTGTCCAAACTCCGAAAGATCCGTGAACTCTTCAGCGTCCGCGACCTCCGCAACGCGCTTGTCGGACTTGCGGTCGTTTTTGCAGGCATCGGGCTCGCGGTGCTTACCGTTGTTGCACACCGCTCCGGCGAGCGGACGCTTGCGATAACCGCGGCTGTTCTCTCGCTCGTATTCGTCCTACTGATACTGATCTTTGTCGTGCCGCCGCTGGCTCGAAACGCAAGCCGCGAGGCCTCGCAGATGAACCTGCCGTTCGAGTTCACGCTTGGCGGAGCGATCATGCTCGGGCTTCTTGTCATCGTCGGTTTTTCGGCGTGGAACACCGGCAACAATCTGCTTTTCCTTGTGCTCTCGATCTTAGTCGGGGCGATGATCGCCGGTTTTGCGGCCGGGGCAATGAACCTCAAGAAACTCGACGTCCGCATGCGGTTTCCCGAGACGATCTTCGCTTGCGAAGAAACGCCGATCTTGGTCGGGTTGACGAACCGAAAGCGGCTTTTTCCGGCCTTTTCGATCGTCGCCGAGGTTCGCGGAAGGGATCGCGAGAGGTCGCTCGCAGAGAAAGAACTCGGCGGGATAGTGCCGCCGTTCATAATGCGTCGCCTGGCGAAGCCGCCGGTAATCCGCCGCATTCTCGATTATTTTCCTTACGTCGCCCGCGGCGAGACGGAAGAGAGCCGTTCGTTCCACACGTTTCCGCATCGCGGCCGGCTTGTCATAAGCGATTTTGAGATAGCCACGAAGTTTCCGTTTGCCTTTTTCCGCCACCGGCGAAGGCTTTCAGCGAAAGAGACCGAACTCGTCGTATTTCCGCAACTCGCCGAGCAAGACGATCTTCCGGACGTATTCTCGGCTGTTGCCGGAAGGCGGCCGTTAATGAAACGCGGCGCGGGCTACGACCTGCTCTCGCTTCGGGCATATCAACCGACCGACGATCCGCGGCAGATCGACTGGAAAGCGACGGCACGGTCACGCGGCGTTATCGTCCGGGAAACGGCGGCCGATGAAAGCCTGCGGGTACAGGTCTTTTTCGACCTGCGGCTGCCGACCGCAGAGGAAAAGCGGCTGACGCTTCGCGAGATCGTCGAAAGCGAACGCGAAGGTAGGCCGCAGATCAACGAAAGATTTGAGGCCGCCGTTAGCCGGGCGGCTGCGGTGATCGACAGGCTGATCGAATCGGAAGCCGAGGTTCGGCTCGTGATCGGCGAAGACGTTGGGGATTTTGGCTCCGGGGCGCGGCATCTTCACGATTGCCTTAAGCGGCTCGCATATGCCGAGCCTATTTTTACTGACGACCGCGTGCCGATCAACACTGCCGAGATAAATGACGACGATGGCTTTACTGCCGGGGCAGATACGACCGTTCTACTGGTTGCCGAGGAACTTTTGCCAGTTGACCTTGAGCCTTCGGACGAAGTGCTGCCGGTCAAATTCTGAAACACCTTCTGTCACAAACACGCGTTCAATGGTGTATTGTCTTGTGACGGGCATTTAATGAATGCTTAGTAATGATCAAGGCGACGGAAATATTCGTGGACTCGATGTCCGAGCAAGCAGCGGCCGCAGCAGCGACAGAGACCATCGGTTTCGAGGAGGCATTTTCGCTTCACCATCGGACGGTCTATCGAGCTGCGCGTTCGGTCGTCCGCGATGCAGCCCTCGCCGAAGACGTTACGCAAGAGGTCTTTCTCAAGTATTATCATCATCGCGATTCGATCGCGGACGAAGAAATGCTGCGTCCGTGGCTGATCCGCGTGGCCCTCAATATCGCCAAGAATACGGTCCGCGGAAAGGTTAGGGCGAACACGAGAGACGAAAACTACGTCAAACAAACAGCGGACAACGACGTTTTTTCGGTTGAATCGGAATACGAGCAAAAGGCCGAGGTAAGCGAGATCCAGAAAGCCCTAGGCAAGATACGTGAACCGCTCAGGAGTTGCCTGATACTCAAGCAGCAGGGGCTTTCATATAGAGAGATCGCCAATGCGCTTGAGATCAAAGAAACAAGCATTGGAACCTATGTCGCACGCGCCCGGCAGGAGTTTTTGAGATTTTACGGAAAGAAGGGCGAGGAGCAGGTATGAGCAGGAATTGTTTAGACATTGGAACGCTGCAGGCGTTTCTGGACGGCGAGACGAAGGGCGAGGAGACTATTCTCATCTCGAACCATATCTCCGATTGCGATACCTGCGCCTTAATGCTCGCCGAGGCCGAGGAGGAAATGTCCTTCGTGATGGCGACGGTCGAAAGCGATGTGAACATGCTTGTCCCGACGCAGCGATTGTGGTCGCGGATCAATGACGCCATCGAAACCGAGCGGGCCCATGTTCCGTTCTGGCATCGGATGTACGTCGGTTTTACCTCGATGCTCGCCAGCCCTTCGCTTGCGACTGCGGCGGCCGTGCTTGTTCTTTTTGGGTTCTTCGCGTTCATCTTCATTCCGGGCGGTGGGCTTAACGATGCGACGAATGAGATAGTACGAGTTTCGCAACCTGCGGCTACGGTGAGTGTTGAAGCTGAACCATTGCCGACCGTCCGGAGTGCACCGCCAGTGAATACTGAGGTCGCCGAGGCCGAGCTCGAAGCGGTTCCGGTACGCACCGAACAGCCAAAGGCGAGTCCGGCTAGGGCGACTCACGCCGCTTACCGTCCGGATAACGTTGCAAGGCCGCCGGCCGGCAACTTCCGCCCGGTCAACGCACTTTATGTGCCGGGCGAAGACAGTTACCTGAACACGATCGAGACCCTCAAGGCTTCGTATGACTCGCAAAAGGACCGGGTGCTTTCGCCTTCGTCCCGCGTTTCGTTTGAACGCGACCTTGCGGTGGTCGAGAATTCGATCAAGCAAATGCGCGAGGTCGTTCGGAAAAATCCGAACAATCAAGCGGCTCGTCAGGTGCTCTACTCTTCATATCAGGACAAGATAGACCTGCTTAACTCCGTCGGGCAGAAGGAGGAACTGCTTGCCTCGCTGCAATAAGGGCGGTTTACGACAATGCGGTCTTTCATTTACATTTCAGTTTTCGCTCTAGTGCTTTTCGTCGTGGCGGCGGCTCAGGCGCAAACGCCGCCGACACCTTCCGTTCCGACAGTTCCGCCTGTTCCGCGGACCGTCCGTGTGGCCCCACCGGTTCCGATATTTCCCGGACAGAGAACAGACACCGAGCTTCGGGTCGACGCTGAGCAAAGTGTGAATTTGAAGTTTTGCATCTCTGAAGGCGAGCTTAAAGTTAATGGCTGGGATCGGAATGAAGTAAGGATCCTGGTCCGTTCGGGGCGAAAGTTTGGGATACGCGTGCTCGAGCGTGCGCCAGCGTCGGGTAATGCCACCTGGATCTGGGCAACCCCGACTGCCATCGAGGGGCAAACCGCCGCACAGCGGGGCGAGTGCCTTTCCGGCGATAGCGTTGAAATGGACGTCCCGCACGGTGCGACGCTCAATTTTCATGGCCGCTCGGCGACCACTTCGGTCGACTCTGTCCGGAAGGTAAGCCTCAAGATCGTTGAGGGCAATATCTCGCTCCGGAACATAACGGGCGGCATCTCAGCCTCAGCCTTGCAGGGCGACCTTATCGTCACAAATTCATCGGGCAGCCTTTCTCTCGATAGCACGACGGGCAACATCATTGTTTATGGGCTCGAGCCGATCGAGTCGAGCGATCTGCTTAAGGTAAAAACAAATTCGGGCTCGATAATGCTTCAGCGGGTCGGGCACAGGCAGATCGAGGCAAACTCGATCACGGGATCGCTGCAATTCGAAGGCGGCTTTCTGGCCGGCGGCATCTATAATTTCAAAACGTCGAACGGGACCTTGAGAATGCTTGTGCCTGAGAATGGCAACTGCACGGTCTCGGCGGCTTACGGTTTCGGCAGTTTCAATGCGGCGATCCCGGTCGAGACCATAACGGAAAACATCACGCCAGGCGGCAAGAATGTGGTAGCAAAGATTGGCACCGGCGAGGCCTGCAACGTTACGCTAACGACGAGCAGCGGCAGAATTCAGATAGTCCGGCTCGAGCCGTAAGGCTAAAACTCGCCCAGATTTTTTCCAGTCCGCTTTTCAAAGTGCTCCGAAAGCGAGGGCGCGTCCAATGTGCCCTCGTCGCGAGTAACGCGCTCGACCCGCCACATCGGGACAAAGTAATCGCTCATCGGCAGATATTGCTCGCCCTCGGCGATCGAGCCGACCCAATCATCAAAATAACTAAGTTCGATCGCCCGCAGGGAAATGCCCGCCGCCGATATTTCGTCGAGGATGCCAAACAGCTTTTCTCTCGGCGTGTGCAAGATCGCAATGACAGCTTCTCCGGGTGCAATTTTCATAATATCTCACTACGAGATTACTATGAGACCCTTCCTATTTTCGAATCAACAGTAGATTCGCTTAGAATCAAAGTGTAAGTGTTACACGGCGTTCAGCGCGCGGCCCGGTTGCTCTGAACCGCTGCTAATTGATGCATATAAAGCGGATACAACTCGAGAACATCAAATCGCACCTCGAGGCGGTGTTCGATTTCGAGCGCGGGACGACGGCCATTTCCGGCGAGAACGGAGCGGGCAAAACTACACTGATCGAGGCCGCGGCGTGGGTTTTGTTCGATGTTCTCGACTATAAGAAGGACGACTTCGTCAGCCGCGGAGCCAAGAAGGGCAATGCCCGCGTGACCATCGAGAGCGGGCTCGACGAACGAGAATACGTTATCTATCGCGACACCGGAACGGGATATTACGTCTATGACCCGCAGCTTGAAACGCGGATCGCAGAAAAGAAAGAGGATGTCAGCCGCTTCCTTCGCAAACATCTCGCCGTCGAGCCGGGCACGGACATCGAGATGCTCTACAAGCATGCGATCGGCGTTCCGCAGGGGACGTTCACGGCGATCTTTTTGGCGACAGCTGCTGAGCGAAAGCGGACTTTTGACGTATTGCTCAAGGTCGAGGAATACCGCCGCGGTGCGGAAGAACTACTGAAGACGCAGCGTTTTGTCGAATCCCGCATCGGTGTGATCGACAACAAGGCCTCGCGGTTCGAAGGTGAGCTTGCCCGGGCCGATTCAGTAGCCGAGGAACTTGCGGCGACGGAGATCTTGCTCAGGGAACTGAAACAGCAGGTCGACGAGCTTCGCCGAAAGGAAGATGAAGCGAAGAAGCGGGTCGCCGAACTTGAAGAAGCGAAGGACCGCTTTGACAAGGCCGCGAAGGAGAAAGAGGTCGCGGAATCGGAACGCGGGCGTGCGGAACTGATACTTAAACAGGCCGAGGCCGAATTTGAACGGGCAAGAGAATCTTCAACAAAGATCGACGCCGTAAGAGAAGCCGCCGGCCGGCATCGCGAGGCTCTGAAGCAACTCGCCGAGCTTGAACGCGAACGCGGAGTTCGGGATGGGATCAAGGCGGAGCTTGCAAAGGTCGAAACCGCGGAAGCCGCGATTAAGATCGAGGAGCGGCACACGCGGGCCGAGATCCTATCTATCGAGAATGCTCACCGCGAACTCACCGAGCTTCGCCCAAAGGCTGAAGAACAGATCAGCTTCGAGAAAGAACTTGCCGCCGCACGCGAGGAGCTTTCGGGGCTTAGGGCAGTTGCAAAGCAGGTTGAGGCGGCCGAAGAGAGGCTCCGTCGGTTGCGGGCTTCATACAAGTCGGCAGAGGAAGAGCTTGAAAAGGCACGTGCCAAGGCCGCCGGCGCCGAGAATGCCGAAACGCTCGAAGTACGCGACTCAGAGATAACCGCCGAGCTTGCAAGGCTCAATGCCGAGCTTGAACGCGACGAAAAGTTTCAGGCCGAGATCAGGAACGGCCTGTGCCCGATATTGAGCGAGAAGTGCCTGAACCTGAAGCCTGGGCAAACGCTCGATGGGTTTCTTGTCGATCAATTTGCCGAGCTTCGAACCGCGATCGACCGCTTCGGCCGTGAACGGACGGAACTTCGGGCAGGCCTTGCCAAAGCAAAGACGGCCGAGCGTTTTGCCGTCCAGGTGCCGACGCTCGAACGGCGTTTCGCAGAGGTTAAGGAAGAAGGCGTTCGGCTGGCTGCGGAACGCGACGAGCTTAGATCGAAGCTCGAGCAGCTTCCGGCCGCGGAGGCAAAGGTAACGGAGATCGAGGCGAGGCTCGACCAGCTCGGCGATCCGCGTTCCCGCATCCGTCCGCTTGAGGCGTTGCTCGCCCGTGAGACGGAAGTGCGAGAGAGCGTGACCAAGATCGAGAGCAACATGGAGCGGCTCGAGAGCGAGCGAAGGTTGTTTGTTGAGCAACTCGATGACTTTGTGAAACTCGACGCCGACCTGCAAACCGCAACGGCCGAACGCGACGCGACCGAAGAGGCTTACCGCACGTTCATCGCATTTGAGCAGGCCGCTAAGGACCTGCCGCGGCTCGAAGATGCTTTTCGTGATGCAGTTACTGCTTTCGAAAAGGCGAGCGAGCAAGCGTCCGCTGCGGTCGCGGCATTTGAAGAGGCAACGCGTGGCTATGACCCCGAGGCACACGCTGCCGCCGGTGCAGAGCTTGGAGGCATTCAACGCGATATGGCCGGCGTCGAAGTGCGGATAGAGAGTGCGGAAAAGCGGCTTGCGGCACTTAATTCCGAGTCTGGGCGGTTGGCGGAGATAAGGAAAGAGCTTTCCGCCGAACTGCAGGAAAAGGAGCGGCAGGAGAAAATACTTGAAACGACGGTCTTCATCCGCGATACTCTAAAGGAAGCCGCACCGCTCGTAGCCCGAAACTACGTTTTTCACGTCTCAGCCGAGGCCAACCGCATCTTTCGCGAGGTCGGCGGAAATGCCGAGCGGACGCTTCGCTGGGGCGAGGACTACGGCGTTTATGTGGAAGAGGGCGGCCACGAGCGGCCATTCATCAGCCTTTCGGGCGGCGAGCAGATGTCGGCGGCTCTTGCCGTAAGGCTGGCGTTGCTGAAGCAATTGTCCGATATCCGCATCGCCTTTTTTGACGAGCCGACGACCAATATGGACGCCGAGCGGCGGGAGAACCTCGCCATGCAGATCGGACAGATCACACACTTCGACCAGCTATTTGTGATCTCGCATGATGATACTTTTGAAGGGTATCTGGACCACGAGATCACCGTTGAGGGTCAATGAAATATCCGGTGTTTTGGAGCGTTTTCTTGGTTGTTTTGTCGCTATTTGTTGCGGCGAACGCCATTGATTTCTTTTCGGAACGTGACCGATACTATGCATACCTGGAGGAACAGAGGATGGTTTGGGCAGGTGCGTGGTCATGGGGTTTCCCATTCCCGACGGCGATGGAAGGTGTGGGACCTCCCGAAAATATTCATCGTATGATCATGCCGGGGGCTGGACTCAACTTGATCATCGCGCTTGCCGTTTCCGGCATGTTAGGTGTCGCGGCGGAAAGCGCTTTCTACAAGCTGAAAGACGGCCTGAATAGCTGACGATTGATAAGTGATGAAAGAAAGCCTCTCGAATAAGCTATTTGTGATCTCGCGTGATGATACGTTCGAAGGGTATTTGGATCATGAGCTGAGGGTTGGGATGTAAGTTCTATGCCAGAGCGTCGGTCACAATTGCAATATCTAGGACTCGTTGTCTCGCTTTCGCTTGTTCTAGCAGCAAACCTTGTGAGTTACATGGTCAACCGGGATTGTTTCGACGTGGAATGCACTTATATTTTCGGTTTCCCCTTTCCGGTTTATCATCACGGCACCTTCTTGCATCTCGACGATATTTTGTGGACTGGCGTCATGTTGAATGTTCTGGTAGCTATCGTCCTAGGCTTGGGAGTTTCATGGGTGATCGGACGTTTTTTGCGTAGATGAGAAATATCATCATAGTCTGCGTATTTTCGATCGTGGGCTTGGGAGTTCTAGAGCCGAGTCCAGTAGTAAAAGAATAGTTCTTTGTTGGTGATGGTTGAGAAACCAACGGCGTGACTGGATTGATGGCAAACCTTTATGACAGCAAGTTTAAGGTTGGCGTTTGGATAAGTCTCTGCATCTGGTTTGTTGTGAACATCGTGAATCTCCAGCTTTCCCGGCTGGATTGGGAGGAGAACGGACTGAAGTTTTCGTCGTCGTCGGGTCAGGAGTTTGATTGGGGCGTCCCGTTTAATTGGACGGATGCTTGGGGATTCGTCCTGAATTCGGTCGTTATCGCTGTTACAAGCATAGTTATTGGCCATCTTACCCGTACAATTTGGGAGCGATTCGTAGAGAAGGGAGAAGAGTGAAAGAAGTAACATTAGTTTGTGACGGTTCGAGCCTTGGCAACGGAAGGGAAATCCGCGTGCCGCGGCGGTGGCTGTTTTGGGGTTCAAGGGCTATTGGAAGGCTTTTGGCGAATATCTCGGCAGTGCGACGAATCAGCAGTCTGAAATAGCCGCGGCGGCGCTTGGGCTTGAAAATTTGTCGGAGCCCTGCAAGGTCCGGCTGTTCTCTGATTCGCGTTACGTTATCGAGACGATGGGCGGCACATGGAAGCGAAAGACCAATCAGGATTGGTGGCGGCGGCTTGATAAGGCGGCGGCCCGTCATGAGATAGAATGGCAGTGGATAAAGGGCCACGCCGGCCATGAGGTGCAGGAAGTGGCCGATACCGCGGCTCGCCAGATAGCAAAAATAGGAAAGGTCGAAGGTGACTACCTTGATGAACTCGTAGCCGAGCTTGGAGTAATGGAGATCTGAACTTTTTTCGCCGGCCAGTGTCTTACCGCCCGAACAATTGATGACCCCCGCAGTACGCATTTCACCGCCAATATCTCTCTGCTTCATTCTGATCGCGGCGGCAGTTTCCGCATTCGGGCAGGTCTCGGCCCGCGGCTGGGTCTGGCAAAATCCGCTTCCGCAGGGCAATCAACTCGTCGCCATCCATTTCGCAAATGACAAGCTGACTGGGTACGCCGTCGGCCCGAACCGCACGATCCTCCGCACACGCGATGGCGGCTTTTCGTGGTCGGCGTCGGTCGGTTCGGATGATGCGGTGCTCAATGGCGTCTTCGCCCGCGACGATCGCAACGCGGTGGTCGTCGGTGCCCGCGGGACGATCTTTTTTACTGAAAACTCGGGGAGCGACTGGCGCCCGTCGCGGCACGAAAGCCGCGAGCATTTCTACGATGTTTCATTCTCCGGCGAGCAGATGAAGTTTGGCTGGGCGGTCGGCAGCAACGGAGCGGTTCTTCGCTCGGCGGATGGCGGCCTTAGCTGGCAAGCGGTCGATGCCAAAACAAGCGCGCAGTTGGTTTCGGTCTCTTCGTATGGCGACGTGACGGCCGCGTTCGTCTCCGCCGAGGGAAGCGTTCATTTCACGGGAGATGGCGGCGCGGCCTGGAGCGTCGAGCGTCCGTGCGGGCCGCTTGCGGCGACCGGCGTCTCGGTGCTTGATGCCAAAGAGGCGGTTGCGATCGGCCGCTCGGGCTGTATTGCCCGCACTACGGATGCCGGAACGACTTGGCAAAGAGTGAATGCCTACTCGCGTGCCGATATGCTCTCGGTCTGCTTTTCGGATGAGAAACGCGGCTCGGTAACGGATGCAAATGGCGCTGTTTGGCTGACCGGCGACGGCGGCGTTACGTGGCTGCCCTTCGCAGTCCGCACCGATCCGCGGCTCGGCTCGATCCACATGGCCGACCGATTCACGGGCTGGGCCGTCGGTGAGAACGGATTGATCATCCGCACCGACGACGGCGGATATAGCTGGCAGCGGCTTTCCGAGGGCGGCCGCGATGACGTCAACGACCTCTTTTTTCTCGATGACAGCGTCGGCATTGCGGCCGGTTCACGCGGGCGGCTTTGGTTGACAAATAGCGGCGGCGAGCGGTGGCTGCCGGTCTTTTCGGGGACGGAATCGAGCCTTCATTCGGTCTTCTTTTTTGACGGGCTTCGCGGCTGGGCGGTCGGCGATAAAGGTGCGGTCGTCCGGACGATAAACGGCGGGGCGAGTTGGGGGCCGGGCGTTTCAGGAACGACCGCGGATCTTTTCGGCGTGGTCTTTGTCAATGAGCGGGTCGGATTTGCGGTCGGTGCGGATGGGACGATCATTAAGACAACCTCTGCCGGTGCTTACTGGGAACGCATTGAGACGGGAACGCGGGCATGGCTTGAGGATCTGGATTTTATCAATGAACGTGTCGGCGTGGCGGTCGGCGACCGCGGCACGGTTCTCGTTACGCAGGACGGCGGCGAGACCTGGACGCCTTTTCGGACCAACCTCCGCGAGAGCCTCAACTCGATCAGCTTTGCCGATGAAAAGACGGGCGTAATCGTCGGTTCGCGGGGCACGATTCTCGTTACTGAAGATGGCGGGCTTAGCTGGCGGAGCGAGGAAACGGCGATCGAGGCAAATCTTTTTGCCGTCACAGCTTTCGCCTCGCGTTCGGCGATCGCGGTCGGCGAGAATGGCTCGGTCGTAGTTACGAGCGATGGCGGCCGGACATGGCAATCACAGCTCGGGGTCACGAATAAATTGCTGCAAGCTGTCGTATTTCGCGGCGGAAAGAACCTTTGGGTCGGCGGAAGCGGCGGAGCGATCCTGAAACGGACGGAGAACTTGTCGCCCTCGGGCCTGCAGTCGCCTCGCGTGCCGCCGATCCTTCGCGATGGAACGCGGACGCGTCCCGTTTTGCGTCAGCCGCTGGTTCCCGTCACCGACGACGGCGACATCGAGCCCGCACGGCGTCCGGCCGAGCCTTAAGTTTTGCGGATGATGGCGGCGATCCACTCGCCGGAGGTGCGGATCTCTGCGTTGTTGATCTCTCGCCGCTCCAGTTCCTGTTCGAGTTCGTCCGTCTGTTCAGTCAGAACCCCTGAAAGGATAAGTGTACTGTTTGTCTTCGAAAGCAGGAGATCGAGGAGCGGCTTGATGACGTCGATGGTGAGGTTTGCGACGACCAAATCCGCAGGTTCACTTTCTTTGGTGATGCTGCCAACGTAAAAGTCGATCGCCTCACCGACCTCGTTCAACCCGGCATTATCCCGAGCGATATCGATCGAACCTACGTCGAGGTCGCACCCGACGAGCCGCGGCATCTCTTGCCCTTCAGCCGCATTCATTTTTGCGGTGGCTATGGCGAGAATTCCGGTGCCGGTGCCGACGTCGAACAGCGTCTCGCCTGGGCGATAGATCTCACCGATGGCCTCAATGCAAAGTTGAGTGGTCGCGTGCGTTCCGGTGCCGAAGGCCATGTTCGGCTCGATGTAAATTATGTGCCGTTCGGCGTCCTCAACCCTTTCCCACGGCGGCGAAACGACAAAGCGGCCGATGGTTGTCGGCTTCCAGTGCTGCTTCCAGTCGTAAAGCCAATCGGTCTGGCCGATGCGTCGCCAGCCTCGGCCGCGGATGCTGTCTGCCCTGATCCCGTGGACGTGAAGGGCAAATGAGATCGCTTCCTCGACCGTCTCGTGGTCGATCTCTTGCTCAAAATAACCCGCGATCGTCAGGTCCTCGCCCGGCTTTTTCTTGAGGCTGTTGACCTCCGACCCGAGGCAGTCTAGTTCGTTCATCGCAAATTCGATCGCCTCGGCGGCATAGCTGGCGGCCGTGACCTCGAGTGCGAACCATTCCGTCGGCTGTTGTTTTTGCTCGGTCATTCGCTGATCCCCATGCCGCTGAGTTCGCGGTCCTTGTTTCGCCAGTCTTCGACGACCTTAACGAAAAGCTGGAGGTGGACATGCCGGCCTAAAAGTCTCTCGACATCCGCCCGTGCGGCGGTTCCGATCGCTTTGAGCTTTGCTCCGCCCTTGCCGATGATGATGCCTTTTTGCGAGGGCCGCTCGACGAAGATAGCGCAGTGGATCACGGTTCTTTCCGGGTCGGTCTCGTCCCACTTTTCCGGGACTACCGCCGTCACATACGGTATCTCTTCGCCGGTCGTGGCAAGTATCTTTTCGCGGACCATTTCGGCGACGATCATCCGCATTGGCTGGTCGGTCAGTTCGTCCTCGCCGAAAAGCGGATCGCCCTCGGGCAGATGTTCTTCGATAGCGGTGAGCAGAGCGTCTATCGCCTCGCCTCTCAGGGCCGACGCGGGAATGATCGCGGCAAAGTCGTGTTCGTTTCTGTAAAGCTCGATCAGCGGCAGAAGCTTTTCCTTTTCACGCAGCTTATCGATCTTGTTCAAAAGCAGGATCGCGGGCTTTTCGGAACGCTTTACGAGGTCGAGGACAAAACGGTCGCCGTTGCCGGTCGTGACGGTCGCGTCGCGGATCAGGACGACGACATCGACCGAGAGGATCGCGTCCTCGACCGCCGCCATCATTCGCCGGTTAAGTAGGTAACCGGGTTTGTGGACGCCCGGTGTGTCGATAAAAACGATCTGGCTTTCGGGCCGCGAGACGACGCCGCGGATCTTGTAGCGGGTCGTCTGCGGTTTGTTTGAGACGGCGGCGATCTTTTCGCCGACGAGGTAATTGAGCAGGGTCGATTTTCCGGCATTCGGACGACCGATAAGGCCGACAAGTCCGCTCCGATAAGTTTTTTCGGTCATTAAATTATTGCGGCGACCGTCACTGTTGCCGGATCAGCCGCTGCTTTGCCGCAAGAGCTTCGTCATGCCCGCCTCCGGAGACCGGTCCGAGCTTTATCGCCTGGTCGTAGAGCCCCATCGCCATGCTTTTTTCGTCATAGAACTCATAAATGCGGCCGAGAGCGACATAGGTCAGCGAAACAAGGGCCGAATCGATCCTCTGCACATTCGCGATGCGGATGACGTTCTCGTACGCGACCTTTGCCTCAAGCAGTTTGGCGGCAAGCTGTTCCTGATCTTCGATGCCGGCGGCCGCAAGGCCGGCAACGCGGCCGAGGTTGTAATAGATACGGGCATCATCAGCATTGCCCTGAAGCAGAGCCTTGAGGTCGCGTTCGGCATCGCTCAGCCGGCGGGCCTGAATTGCTTCATCGATCGCACGTAGCTTTGTCGTGACCGGATTCTCGGCCGTCAGCGTATTCGCGGTCGACGTGGTCTTTCGGGTTTCGCGAAGGGCGAGTGCCCGCTTTCTTGCATCTGCTGATTGCACAAGCCGGTACGACTCGCGCTCGGCATTAAAGGCAAGGATCATCTCGGCGGTCGATGCGGCGATGTCGAAATCAGAGTTCTCAACGCCCTTGAGCTGGTCTGCAAAGTGAAAGGCGAGCACTGCTCCGTTCTCATATTCCTCGGCGAGCCGGAGAGCGGTCTCATCGGCAAATTCGGCCTTGAGTTTTTCGAATTCGGCGGCGACGGCTCTTTTTTCGGTATCTGACGTTAGCAGGTCGATCCGTCGCCGAGCTTCGGTGGCAGCGGCCTGCGTCCGCTCGTTCTCGATCTGCTTTGCGTCAACGGCAGCGACGAGCGACCGCGAGACCGCGAGATAAATGTCTGGCGAGATATTGCTCCGCTCCTTCCGGCGGGCATCGAGCAGCGACTTCACTTGGTCGCGGATCGTTGTGATCTCTTTGGCATTCCGGAGCAGGATCGGGTCCACGACAAACTGCAGAAATGCCCTTCGGACCTCAGAAAAGCTGAGATCGGAATCCGGCGGAATGATGGCGTAATACTCGTCCTTGACGTTAACGAAGTTGACCGTGCCGGAAGGCGAAAGCATTTCAGGGACGATGACGAACTTCCGCTCGCGGATCCTCGTCTCGACAGTCTGAAGCCGCGTCCGGCTTGAACGGCTTCGTTGGGACTCGGTCTTCACCTTCTCTTCGATAACAAGCAGCGGCCGCGTCTTCAAATAATAGAGAAGCTCGCTGACCATCTCGCGGGCGGTCGAGCGAAGCGTTGTGTCCGATGCTTTTTGATACGCGCGAAAGTATTCGTCCAGGTTCGCCGAAATGATTGAGCGGCGATAGAAGTCGCGAACGATCGGGGCGAAATCGAGAACGTCAAGAAGTTGGCCGGGCAGGTCGATCGTGACGACCGGATCGGCAAGGTCAGGGACGTCCGAAAGCGAGTACGCCATCGTGATGAATGGCGCAACGAGTTCGGAATCGGTCGCGTTAGGCCGGGTTCGTTTATAGCGGACGAGGAAATTAGCGATACGCTCGCGAAGATCCGCGGGGGCTGCCGCCAGATCGCTCGTCAGTTGATCGCGAAACTTCAGCCCCTCGGCCGAGAGAGGCGTTTGAAATACGCGAACGGGTTCACCTTTTTCGTTTGTGACCCTCGCCGCCTCGATGGTTGCAAGCACGACGATAACACGCTTGTCCGGCGAGATCGTGACGCCGTAATTCGAAAGGTCGAAGCCGGTCGGAACTTCCTGCGCCGGGATCGGCACGGCCAAAAAAGAGACCAATATGAAGAAAAAAAGCTTTTTCATTTAAAAACCTGCGAAGTGCCCAAAAACTCAAGACCGAACTCTAGATGAAAACCGGCCTTTGCTGGATGTATCGCAACCTTAAATAATGCCCCAAAATGCGAAAAGGATAAAGGACGGAGTGTCCTTTATCCCCTTCTAACGATCGCAATTTCCACGTTATTCGAAGCTTGCAAGTGCTTCGGCTTCGGTGTCGAAGGTATCGAAAACCGTCAATAGCTTCGTAATAGCAAGAAGATCCTGGATCTTCTGGGTCAGGTTAAGAAGCTTCAGCGTTCCGCCTTCTTTATTGACGGCAGTAAAGCTGGAAACCAACTCACCGATACCGCTCGAATCGATATATCCGACACCGGCAAGATTCAAAAGGATCTTGGATTTGCCCTCGCCAAGCAGACGGCGGATGGCATTTCTTAAGGCAACGCTGCCCTCGCCGATGGTTACCTTGCCTTCCAGATCCAAAACAGTTACATCGCCAGCCTGGCGTTCCGAAATGTTGATATCCGACATCTTTATCTCCTCGAAGTGTGTGTACGAAAAATGAAAGCTGATTTTAGAACAAAATTTTCTACAAAGTAAATGCCCGGCCGCAAAATTAGAGATTCTTTGCCATTCGGACCACCATACCGCCCTCGGGATGCCGAAGCCATTCGACCTCGTCCATGAAAGACCGCATAAAAAGAATGCCTCTCCCACTTGCACTAAGCAGGTTTGCCGGGTCGGTCGGGTCCGGGATCGCATCGACATTGAAACCAATGCCAAAATCGCGTACGCGGATCTCAAAAACGCTTTCAGCAATGCTGAGAGTTATCTCGACATTTTTATCGGCATCGAGCCGGTTGCCGTGCTTGACGGCATTTGCGACCGATTCGCGAACAGCGAGGTCGATCGCCGTAAGAGCTTCGTCGGGCACTTTGCATGCCTTGGCGAAATCTTCCGCCGCCGACGCAGCCATATCGACCGAACCTATCTCGCTTGGTAATGTGAATTCGCGCGTTTGAGCCACAGCTTGATTGCTTTTAAGGTAAGAGCTAAAGGGGCATTAAGTCAAACATGCTCACGAATTAACGAGAGCGAACTATGGAAAAAACGATCGGCAAGGCAAAACGGCTGGGCGGGAACATCACGGTTCCGGGCGATAAATCGATATCGCACCGGGCCGGAATGCTCGCCGCGATTGCTTTGGGAACTACACGGATAAGTAACTTTTCCGCAAGCGAGGATTGTGGTTCAACGCTCGAATGTCTTGCGGGGCTTGGCGTTGATATTGCTCGCAGCGGCGGCGAGGTCGTGATAACGGGCCGCCCCGAAGGCTTCGACGCGCCTGCCGTGGATCTCGATTGCGGCAATAGCGGAACGACGATGCGGCTGATGGCGGGTTTGCTTACGGGGCTCGGGGTCGAGGCGACATTGACGGGCGACGCGTCGCTCAGGTCGCGGCCGATGGGGCGAATCATTGCACCGCTCGAAAAGATGGGTGCGGCGATCGAGTCGAGCGGCGGCAAAGCTCCGTTGGGTCTCGTCGGCGGGCGGAACCTCGCCGGAATCGAATATGAACTTCCGGTCGCATCCGCACAGGTGAAGTCTTGTGTGCTTCTTGCGGGCCTAAATGCCGATGGCGCGACTAAAGTCATCGAGCCGACGTCGACCCGCGACCACACCGAGCGGATGCTTCGTGGCTTTGGTGCCGATTTAGAGATAACAGAGCTCGACAGCGTCCGAAGGATCACCGTCCGCGGCGACTCGCGATTGAAGGCCACGGACCTGACCATTCCCGGCGATGTCTCATCTGCCGCCTTCTTTTTGGTGGCGGCGGCGATTCTGCCGGGTTCGGACGTGACCATTCGCGATGTCGGGCAAAATCCGACGCGTTCGGCGATCCTTGACGTTCTCAAAGCCTACTGCGTTGATCTACAGATCACGAATGAACGCATCTCCGGTGGCGAGCCGATCGGTGATATTCGTGTGCGCTCGGAGGGAGTTCCGGCAAGACCGGATGTATACACTATCTCTGGTGAAACGGTCGCGAACCTGATCGACGAAGTGCCGATCCTTGCGGTACTCGGCGCATTGTCCGAAGGCGGGCTCGAGATCCGCGACGCGGGCGAGCTTCGCGTAAAGGAATCAGACCGCATTGCGAGCATCGTGAAGAACCTGCGGGCGATGGGAGCGGATATTGAGGAATTCGAGGACGGCTTTCGTGTTGAGAAAAGTGAGTTGAAAGGCGGGCGGGTTGATTCCTTTGGCGACCACCGGATCGCGATGGCATTTGCCGTTGCGGCTCTCGCGGCCGAGGGAGAGACGGCGATAGAGAACGCCGAATGTGCGGCCGTCTCGTTCCCCGATTTCTATGCTGTGCTTGCGTCGATCACCGAATGATTTGACATCTGGGCAGGTTAAGGCAATAATCCGCTTCCTGTTCTTTTACAACATTTTGCGTTCCGGGCCGTTAGAAGTTTTTCGGTTCCGGGGAGAAGCCGGGTGAGAATCCCGCACGATCGCGTCACTGTATTTCGGCCTCGCGGGCCGATGAAGTCAGACCTCCGCAACAGCAGAATGCCAAGCGTGTTTCGCGTAAAAACACGGCAGGCAGATCACGGCGACATTCGACGCCCTGTTTTTCTTGTCCGCGACATTTGCGCGGAGCGGAAGAGCAGGGCGTTTTTCGATTTGGGATGTTCGATTTGGGATATGGGATTTGAGATCTGAGATTGTTTGAGATGAAGCGACGTTCGGTTGAAAGGCAGATGGTCTGCCTGCTAATGATTATGGCGGTTAATCTGCTGCTCGCGTGCGATCGGCAGGAAGAAGAACTGCCGGCGGTCGCGGAAATGCGTACCGTGAAGGACGACCTCGGCCGCGAAGTTCGGTTGCCGGAAAAGGTTACGCGGGCCGTCTCGCTTGCACCGAGCATTACCGAGATGGTCTTTGCCGCCGGTGCGGGCGACCGGCTTGTCGGCGTCACGAGCTACTGTGATTATCCGGCCGCGGCGAAGAACATTCAGAAGGTCGGGGACACGCAATCGCCGAACATCGAGGCGATCATCGCACTCCGGCCGCAGGTGATATTCGTCTCGACCGCCTCACAGCTTGAGGCTTTTGCGACCGCCTTGGAAGGGCAAAGGGCGGCGGTGTTCGTCGTGGATATCAGCAAGCTCGATGACGTGCCGGATCGCCTTCGCCGGCTAGGGCAGATCTTCGGGACCCGCGAGCGTGCAGATCTGGCGGCTATCGAGCTTGAACAGCGCGTCGCGGCCGTCGAAAGGCGACCTCGGCCCGAGCGGCCGCCTCGCGTTTTGCTGCAAATATCCGAAGCAGACCTCTTCACCATCGGGCGGGATTCGTTTATTACGGAACTCGTCGAGCGGGCGGGCGGAAAAACCGTCACGGCCGATATTCCGGGCGGATATCCAAAGCTGAGCAAGGAGACCGCGTTGGCACTCGACCCGGAGGTGATCATTCTCTCGGATAGCTCCGACAACCGGAACCCGAACGACGCGATGAAGAACTCAAGTGCCGTCCGGAGCGGCCGCGTTTACCGCGTTAATGCGGACATACTCTCGCGGCCCGGCCCGCGGCTGGCCGATGCACTCGAGCAGCTTGCGACGCTATTCAGTCAGGAACCGGCCGGAAACTAAAAACTGACACCTAGAAACTGAAAACTGTTCATTTCATAACAGTTTTTAGGTCATAGTTAAGAGTTTTTAGTTTGTTAACAATTACGTTTTGAAACGTGCTAACTACATTTTTCTTTTGCTCATCGCGGGGCTGGCGGCGGCCGTGGCGGTAGCTATTTCGGTCGGGAGCGAGAGCGTTTCGGTCTTTGCACCGGACGAGCAGGGCCGGGCGATCTTGTTCGATATCCGCATTCCGCGGGTGCTGCTCGGGGCGTGCGTTGGGGCGTCGCTGGCGTTGGCGGGAGCTTCGCTGCAGGCGTTGTTGAGGAATCCGTTGGCGGAGCCTTACTTGCTCGGGGTTTCGAATGGAGCGGCTTTGGGGACGCTTATTGCGTTCGTTTTGCTCGGTGATGTCGCGGGTGCGCGGCCGGTGCTCGCATTTGCCGGAGCGGGGATCGCAACCTTCGCCGTCTATCAAATGGCCCGGAGCAAAACGGGGATGAACGTCGAGCGGCTGGTGCTGGCTGGCGTGATCATCACGACCTTTCTCTCGTCGATCATTGTCCTGCTGACGAGTTTGCTTGATGCCGCACGGCTTCGCGGCTATACATTTTGGCTGCTCGGCGATCTCTCGCAGGCGACCTATAACGGCTTTTATATGACGCTCGCTGCGGCGGTCGCCGGAACGATCGTGCTGACGTCGCAGGCCCGGGCGCTGAACCTGATGATGATCGGCGAGCGGGACGCCTTCGACCACGGCGTTGAGATCGGCCGCGTGCGGATGATCATTTTCGGAATGGCGAGCATGCTCGTCGGCACCTCGGTCGCGGCGAGCGGTTCGGTCGGCTACGTCGGGCTGATCGTGCCACACATCGTCCGGCTCGTCGTCGGGAGCGACAACCGGCTGGTCGTGCCGATGTCCGCTTTTGCCGGAGCGATATTCGTCGTGCTTGCGGATACGGTCGCCCGGACGGCGATCGCCCCGCGGGAACTTCCGGTCGGGGCGATCACGGCGTTGATCGGAGCTCCACTATTTATCTTCTTGTTGAGGCGTTCGTGAGGCCCTTTTTTCCGTTTAATTAATAATTAGTAATTGATAATTGCTAATTAGTTGGTCCTGAAAATGCTTGCAGCTCGCAACATTTCTGTCCGTTACGGCCCGTGCGATGTGCTTCGCGAGGTTTCGCTGAGCCTTGGGCCGGGGCGGATGGTCGCCTTGCTTGGGCCGAATGGTGCGGGCAAGACGACGCTGCTCAAGGCGCTTAATGGAACGCTGCCGGCGGCCGAGGGACGTGTTGAGCTTGATGGTCGGCCGCTGGCGGAGCTTTCGCGGCGGGAGGCGGCGAGGCGGATCGCGGTGGTCGCGCAGGAAAATGAGACGAAGTTTCCCGTGACGGTGCTTGATTTTGTCCTTTCGGGGCGGTTCGCACACGGCGGAGCGTTCGGCTGGGAGCGTGCGGAGGACGTCGCGGTCGCCGAGCGGGCACTCGCCGATTGCGACCTTGAGAGGTACGGCTTGCGGCTGATGAATCAGCTTTCGGGCGGCGAGCGGCAGCGTGTTGTGCTCGCCCGGGCTCTCGCGACCGAGGCGAAAATTCTCTTGCTCGATGAGCCGACGGCCAATCTCGACCTTGCTCATCAGGCGATGATCTTTCGGCTCGTCCGCGGCCGGTGCGACGCCGAGGGCTTTGCGGCGGTGGTGATAACGCATGACCTAAATCTAGCTGCCGAGTTTGCCGACGAACTACTTTTGCTACACCGTGGCGGGCTTTTCGCGGCCGGAGCGGCGGAAGAAGTGCTCAGCGAGGCGAATATCGCCGAGGTTTTCGGCGTCCGGGTTCTGCTGGATGCAAATCCGGTCAGTGGCTGCGTTCGTGTGACGAACGTATTTTGAATGGCGGCCGTTGCAATGGAAGCCCGGTGAAAATCCGGCGCTGCCCACGCAACCGTTATAGTCGGGAACATCGCCCGGCCGCTTTGGCTTTTGAACCATTCTGCGTGTGGGCAGAAGAGGGCAACATCGTGAAACATTTCATTTTCGTACTTCCATTCCTGTGTGCGGCCGCCGTATCGGCTCAGACCGATCCCGCCGCGACACCTTCGCCAACTCCGCAGCCGATCCGCGAGACGGTTACTGTCTCCGCCGATGCTCCGCAGCCGCTCGATGAAGTTTCCAAGACCGTCAATGTGATCAGCGGGCAGGAGATGCGGGAGCGGGCGGACTTTTCGCTGGTCGAGTCGCTGCGTTCGATCCCCGGTTTTCGCATTCAGCAGCTCGGCGGATTTGGCCGGACGGCGAATATCAAGACACGCGGCCTCCGCAATCAGGATACGGCCGTGCTGATCGATGGCGTAAGGCTCCGCGATGCCTCGGCCATCACCGGCGACGCGACGCCTTTCTTGAGCGACCTGACGCTAACGAGCGTTTCGAGCGTCGAGGTGCTTCGCGGCTCGGGGAGTTCGCTTTACGGGACCAATGCTATCGGCGGAACGGTCAATTTCATAACGCCGACGCCGCGACCCGGCCCGCACGGACAGCTTTCTTACGCCGCCGGAGGCTTGGGGCTGCAACGCTTTCGCGGCAATTTTTCTGACGGCACGAGCGACGGCAAGTTTGGCTTTAATCTCGCCCTTGCCCGTACGGCCTACACCAAAGGCATTGACGGCAATGACGATGCGTTCAACACGAATTTCCAAAGCCGGCTACTCTTCCAGCCGACCGCGAAGACAAACATCTCCAGCCGCTTTTTCGTCTCGGATGCTTACGTGCGGCTTAATTCGAGCCCGGACACCTTCGGTACGCCGCCGGCTTCGAACCGTGGCATTATCGACGCCGCGGCGGGCGTCAACTTCGCACCCGATGCCGACGACCCGGACGCTGTGCAGAAGTCGCAGTTCTTCCTCGGCCACGTTTCGCTGACGCAGATCCTGCGGGCGGATGTGATCTTTACGGCAAACTACTCTGGTCTTCGCACCTCGCGTAATAACGAAAACGGCCCGCTCGGCGTCGGGTTCCAGTCGGCCTCGACCTCGGTCTTTGGTGGCATTATCCAGACGGCGAACGCCGCGATCAATTGGACGCCGCGAAACCAGGACATCAAGTTCGGCTATGAGTTTGAGCACGAGAAGTTCGGCAACGAAGGCTCTACGCCGAGCGGCTCGGGCAATTTCGACACGCGTGTCACGCAGCAGAGCAGCACGCTCTTTGCCCGCGACCTGATCAGCCTTTTCGACGGACGGCTGCAGATCGCCGGCGGCTTCCGGGCGCAAGTTTTCGGGCTCGGTTCACCGCGGTTCAGCCTGGCGAACGCTCCGTATTCGGGCGTTACGGTTTCGGATGTCCCGGCCGCGGTTACATTCGATGGGGCAGCTTCGTACTTCTTCCGCTCAAGCGGGACGAAGCTCCGGGCACACGTCGGAACCGGCTATCGCGTGCCGTCGCTTTATGAGCGGTTCGGGACGTTCTTTAACTCGTTCGGCACGCCGAGTTTCGTCGCTCTCGGCGATCCGGGCCTCAAGCCCGAGCGTTCCGTTGCATACGATGGCGGCATCGAGCAAAGCATCGCCGGCGACCGCGTTCGGCTCTCGGCGGTCTATTTTTATACGCAGCTTACCGATACGATCGACTACGGCAACGTGGTACCCGATATCGGCACGACAACGCGGCCCTTCGGCGGCTACATTAACCAAAAGGGCGGCATCGCCCGCGGCGGCGAGTTCAGCGGCCGTTTCGCTCCAACGTCCTCGACCGAGCTTTTCGGCTCGTACACGCTGACCAAAAGCCTGCAACGCCTGCCGCAGGTGACCGGAAGCGGTGTCATCGAAACGCTCGGCATTCCCGAGCATCAGTTCACGCTGGTCGCAACGCAACGGTTCGAGCGGTTCTGGGTCAATTTTGATCTGCTCGTTTCATCGTCGTATCTTGCGCCGATCTTCAGCAACTCGTCGTTTTCGACATACGTCTATCGCTTTGACGGCAACCGTCGCGGCGACCTGACGGCCGGATATACCTTTAAGCTCAACAAAGAACGCTTCGATCTGCGGGTTTTTGGAACGGTCGAAAACGTCTTTGACAATGAGTATTTCGAGAACGGTTTCCGCACCGCCGGCCGCAACGCACGGGCAGGCGTGAGCTTCGGCTTTTGATCGACCGCAACCCGGCCAGGCGTGATATCATCTCTTTAACCGAGGTGAAATTATGAGGAAGGGCCTGTTTTTGTTGTTATTTGGCTTGGTGCTCGCTCCGCTTGCGGTTGATGCTCAAACGCGGACGGTGACCAACGCCGATCTTGAAAAGTTTCGCTCCGAGCGGCTTGAGGCCGAACGGCAGTATCGGCAGAACTACGAACGGCTCGGCCTGCCCTCGCCCGAGGAACTTGAGCGGCGGCGGGTTGAATCTGCCCGTGAAAGGGAAGAGCTTTCCGCACGGCTTCGTGCCGAAAGGATTCAGCGGGAACAGTTTGCGGCGATGGCTGCGCGAGCGGCCGCCGAACGCGAAGGTTCGGTCGTGATCATTGAGAATGGCCGGCAGCAAGTAGTTGGCTACGGCGTTTATGGTTATCCGAATTACCGCGGCCGGCGATATTGGGCACGGCCTGGTGTCGTCTGGCGGGCAACGCCGGGCGGTGTCATTTACGAACCAGGGGGACGTTCGAGCTATATTTATACGCCGAGATCCGAGCGGCCGCGGCCGGCTTTTCGGATCAGAACTCCAAGGCCGCCACGATAGGCCACGGACGAGAACAACTTTGCACACGGCGAGATGCGGACTATTATTTCTAAATAGCCCGCATCTTTTCCTTTGTTAGCGGGCGTCGCAATATATGAAGAACGGCTGGGAAGCAGTTATCGGGATGGAGATCCACACGCAGCTCGCAACGGAGACAAAGATCTTCTGCGGCTGCCGGGTCGAATTTGGCGGTGAGCCGAACGCGAATACGTGTCCGGTTTGTCTAGGTTTGCCGGGTGCTTTGCCGGTGCTTAACCGACGAGTGATCGAACTCGGTGCGAGAGCCGCACTCGCGCTAGGGCTTGAGATACAGGAGACGTCGATCTTCGCCCGCAAGAACTATTTCTATCCCGACCTACCGAAGGGCTACCAGATCTCGCAATACGACCGGCCATTTTCGGCAAACGGAAAGCTGACGATAATGACCGCCGACCGCGACGACCACGGCCATGCCCGCGAATGGCGGCCGATGACGATCGAGATCGTCCGCATGCACCTCGAAGAGGACGCGGGAAAGAACGTCCACGAGGGTCTGCCCGAAACGGACAAATACTCCTACATCGACCTCAACCGTGCCGGCACGCCGCTCGGCGAGATCGTTACCGGGCCTGATTTTCGTTCCTCATGGGAAGCTTACGACTATGTCAACCACGTCCGCCGTGTGCTGCAGTGGGTCGGAGCAAGCGATGCGGATATGGAGAAGGGAAATCTCCGCTGCGAGGCAAATGTTTCGGTCCGGCGGACGGGCGAGAGGAAATTTAACAACAAGGTCGAGCTCAAGAATCTTAACTCCGTCCGCTTTATGCAGAAGGCGATCGAGTTCGAGATCGAGCGGCAGATAGCGGCGCACGAATCCGGCGAAGGCGTTAGCCAGGAAACGCGGCTCTGGGATGAGGCGAAGCAGGAAACGCGGGTCATGCGGTCGAAAGAGGACGCACACGATTACCGTTATTTTCCTGAGCCCGATCTGCAGCCGCTGCGGGTTACGGCCGATTTTATCGACCGTGTAAAGAGCGAAATGCCGGAGCTTCCGGATACGATGCGCGACCGGCTGATGGAGGAGTATTCGCTTTCATATTCGGACGCCTCGCAGCTCGTTGCAGAGATCTCGCTTGCGGAGTTTTATGAAGCGGCGGCAAAGGCATCGGGCAATCCGCGGACGACGGCCAACTACATCCTTTCTGAGCTAGGCCGGGAACTGAACAACGCCGGGAAGACGGCTGTCGAATCGCCCGTAACGCCTGCGGGGCTCGCCGAGCTGATCAAGACGCTCGACGCCGGAAAGATCAATAACAATCAGGCGAAAGAGGTTCTGGTCGAGATGTTTGCATCGGGCCGCACAGCCGCGGAGGTGATCGCCGAAAAGGGCTTCGAGCAGGTCTCGGACGAAGGAGCGATCGCGAAGATCGTCGAAGAGGTGATCGCCGCCAATGAGGCACAGGTCGCGGCTTACCGCGGCGGCAATGAAAAGCTTTTCGGGTTCTTCGTCGGCCAGGTGATGAAAGCCTCGCAGGGCAAGGCAAACCCGAAGGTCGTAAATGAGCTTTTGAAAAAGGAACTATGAGCTTGAATGGAAAGATCGCCGTGGTTACCGGCGGGACGAAGGGAATCGGATTTGCGATCGCCGAGCGGCTTGCCGAGGCCGGTGCCCGCGTGTTCATTTGCGGCCGCGATAAGGGCGACCTGAAGCAAGCGCTCGAAAGGCTTTCTCAGAAGGGCGAAGCGGCCGGCGAGGTGTGCGACGTCCGGAGCGAGGAACAGGTGCGGATGATGCTCGCCGAGTGCGAACGCATCTTCGGCGGGCTCGACATTCTGGTAAATAACGCCGGTATAGGCTATTTCGGCAAGACGGTCGAGGAGCTTTCGGGCGAGCACTTCCGGCAGACGATCGAGACGAATCTTTATGGCGTCTTTTACGCCTGTCATTACGCAATCCCGATGCTCAAGAGCCGCGGAGGCGGCTATATCTTCAACATCTCATCGCTTGCGGGGCAGAATGCCCATCCGCGGATGGCGGCTTACAATGCTTCGAAGTTCGGCCTCAACGGCTTTAGCGAAGCGCTGATGCAGGAGGTCCGCCCCGACAATATCAAGGTCAGTTACATCTGCCCCGGCAGTGTAAATACGGCATTCGGCGGCGACCAGCCGAGCGCGGAGAAGATGTGGCAGCTTCAGCCTGCGGATATTGCACAGGTCATTATTGATCTGCTCGCGATGCCTGAGCGTGCATTGCCGAGCAAGGTCGAACTCCGGCCGAGCCGGCCGCCGCAAAAGTAGATCGTTGTCAGGCGAAATTCGGTCAACTTCCGCCGCAATGGCTGCATCAAAAGAGTTTCGGGGCAAAGCTTATGATATCCATCAAGTCTCACTTTCCGGCTGCAGTTCTTAGGTCGCTGGTGTTCACCATCGCGGTTGCGATACTCGCCGCGGTTTCGCCCGCCCAAATTTCGCAGTCGAAGATCGTAAAGGCCGATCTGCCTCAGCCCGAGATCGACCGCATCATCAAAAAGTTTACCGATAATGAGTTTATGTTTCGGCAGGCATTGATGGACTACGTCTTCAACCGCTCGGCCGAGATACAGACCATCGGCATGGGCGGGCAGATAACGGGCGTATATCGCCGCGATTCGTTCATGACATTCACCGGCGACGGCCGCCGCTTTGAACGGATAACTTTCTTTCCCGTTTCCACTCTGACGGAGATAAGCGTAACGCCGGAAGACATCGAAGACCTCGGCGGCGTTAATCCTTTTGCTCTGGAGCCCTCAGCAATCGAGGAATACAATTTCACCTATCTCGGAAAAGAAAAGATCGACGAGCTTAACCTTTATGTTTTTGACGTTTCGCCGAAGGTCATACCGAACCCGAAAAAGACCAAACAGCGGCTTTTTACCGGCCGCATCTGGGTAGATGACCGCGACCTGATGATCGTTAAATCAAAGGGCAAGGGTGTTCCGGAGACCAAGCAGAATAAGTTTCCGGTTGTCGAGACCTGGCGTGAGAATGTGGACGGCAAGTACTGGTTTCCGTCGTACTCATACGCAGATGATGAGCTCGTCTTTGACACCGGCCAGTCAGTTCGGATGCGGATGAAGGTCAAATACACCGATTACAAACTTGGCCGGACAGAGGTTCGGATTCTGGAAGACGACGAGACGAATTAAGTTGATGGCACGTCGACGTTTCACAAAGGCATCGGGCTTCGGTCCGGTGCCTTAACTCTTTGCAAGTTCTTCGGCAACCGCCTGCCGGGTTTCGGTGAGGATATCCATCAGTTCACGGCTTTTTGTCTCGACCGGAGGGAGCAAAACCATCTCAACTTCACCTGCGTATGCAACGCCGGTCCGCTTTCCCATCATCATATCCGTATGCTTGATGGCGACCGGGACAATTCTCGATCCGGTTTGCAACGCTAGGTGAAAGGCACCTTTTTTGAAGGGCAGGAGTTCGCCCGGCATTGCCCGCGTGCCCTCGACAAAAACACCGAACGAAAACCCCTTTTCCATCGTCTTGCGGGCTTTTTCCATTGAGCGGCGGGCCTTTTCGGGGTTCGAGCGGTCAATGGCGAAAATGTTGACGTAATGCATTCCCTGGCCGAATATCGGCACCGCGAGCAATTCCTTTTTCGCGACGAGCCCGAGCTTTTTGCCGGTGTAGAAAAAGAGCGTCGCGGTGTCAAGATAGGAACGGTGGTTTGAGGCAAACACGAACGATTCGCCTTCCGGCAGGTTCTCGCCGCCGCGGACGACGATACGAGCACCGCTTGCCCGTAGCCATTTTTCCGCTCCCCAACGAGCGATCGGATAAAGCCATATCTTTTTGTTGATAATGCCGAGAATAAGGAGCGACGGCGGGCCGATGATCAGAAGCAGTGAACCGGCAACGAACCACGACCACCAATATCGGAGTTTTCCCGCAAGACGTGATTTGCTAGACTCTTGCAAAGAAAACGTGATCTTTTTGTTCTCGCGGATCGCTTCTTCAAAGGCGACGGCGGCCATATCGGGTCGGGCGAGTTGGGCTATATCTTCCGGCATTCTTTTACTAACAAAACGATGATTAAGACACCACTTCTTCGGAGTAGTTCCGCTTTGCGGCTTTTCGGACTGATTTTACTTCTTTCTCTCGGCATTGTCGCACAGGTGCCGACGCCGAAGTCGGTTCTCGGGTTTCATCCGACCGACGACCGGACGATCGCCGATTGGACGCAGATCCGCAATTACTTTGCGAAGCTTGATGCCGCGAGCCCTCGCGTCCGTGTTCAGGAGTTTGGCAAGACGACGCTCGGCCGGCCGATGATCGTCGCCTTTATCTCGTCCGAGGAGAACATCCGCGAGCTCGGCCGTTATCGTGACATCAGCCGCAAGCTTGCCGACCCGCGAACGATCGTCCCGAACGGCATCATCGACGAAGAATCACTCTACCTCCGCGAAGGCAAAACCATTGTCTCTATCTCGTGCTCGATCCATTCGAACGAGATCGTCGCTTCGCAGATGTCGATGAATCTAGCCTATGAAATGGCGGCGGCGACCGACGAAGCGACTAAAGAAATTCTCAAGAACACGATCCTGCTTTTGATCCCTTCGTCGAACCCAGACGGCATCGATATCGTCGCAGATTGGTACCGCAAAACGCTTGGGACGAAGAGCGAGGGCACCGTTCCGCCGGAGCTTTATCACCACTACGCCGGGCATGATAACAACCGCGATTGGTTCATGCTCAACCTGAAAGAGACGCAGGCGATCACCAAGCTCTATTGGCAGGACTGGTTCCCGCAATTTGTTTTTGACGTTCACCAGATGGGGCAGTTCGGGCCGAGGTTCGTGATACCGCCCTTCCACGATCCGCCGAACCCGCGGATTCCGCCCTCGATCGTCCGAGAGGTCGGACTCGTCGGCTACAAGATGGCCGCGGATCTTGAAGCGGCCGGCATCAGCGGCGTTGCGACCAACACGACGTTCGATATGTGGTGGCACGGCGGGTTTCGGACGGCGCCGTATTATCACAACTCGATCGGCATCTTGTCCGAAGCAGCGAGTGCCGACCTGATGACGCCCGTAACGATCACGAAGGAACGGCTCAAGGAAACGCGGCCGGTCCGCGGGCTTCGCTCGCCACTTGAGCCGGCGATAAATCACCCGAACCCATGGGAAGGCGGCCTTTGGCGGCCGCGCGACATTGCCGAGATCGAAATGGTTGCCAGCCGTTCGCTGCTGACGCTAGCGGCAAAGCATCGCGAACATTATCTGAAGAATTTCCTCGAGCTCAATCGGGCGACGGTAAAGCCAGTGCCCGACGAACCGCAGGCATATGTAATGACCGCCGGACAGCCGAACACGGAGACCATCGCACGGTTTCTCCAGATCTTGATGTGGCAAGGCATCGAGGTCCACCAGATGACCCGAGAGCTTTGGTTCAAGCATGACAAAGCGATCGACGAGTACCACGAGATGCCGCTCGGGAGCTTCATCGTTTTCGTGAACCAGCCGAAGAAGCAGAACGTGCTCAGCCTCTTCGAACGGCAAACATATCCGGACAGGATCGCGGCCGACGGTTCGCCCGATACGCCATATGACGTTGCCGGATGGACGCTGCCGCTGCAGATGGGCATCGAGTCCGACGTCGTTTGGGACACCCGCGACCTTGAGAAGTTCCGCGACACGCTCAAGCCGGTTGCCAGCATTGACCAGGCTCGGGCCGTTATGAACCTCGGGCCGGCGAAGGAGCCCTTTGCTAAGGTGCCAAATCCGCTCAAGAACCCGGCTCGCATTGGGCTGTATAAGGGCTGGGCGGGCTCGATGGATGAAGGCTGGACGCGGCTTGTGCTCGATAAGCACCAGATCAAGTACGACTCGGTCGGCGACCCCGCGATGCGTTCCGGCGACCTCGCAAAATACGACGTCGTCCTTTTGCCCTCGATAAGCGAGAACGGCTTGCTCCGCGGGCTTTCGGCCGACCGCTATCCGGAAGAAGTGTCGGGTGGAATGGGAGCAGAGGGCATCGCGAATATAAAGCGGTGGGTTGAAAATGGCGGCCGGCTTGTTTGCTTTGATGCCTCCTGCGGGACGGTGATAAAGGAATTCGGGTTGCCGATCAAGAACATACTGGCAGGCGTTAACCGCCGGGAATTTTACAACCCCGGTTCCGTCGTCAAGCTTGAGGTCGATCTTCGCCATCCGCTCGCCCGCAACACGCTCGAGGAAACGCCGGCTTACTTTACGAACAGCTCGGCATTCGAGGTGACCGGCGAGCCCACGGCGCCCGTCGGCCGCATTCGCACGGTTGCCTACTACGCCAACCGCGACGCGCTTATGTCCGGCTGGATGCTCGGCGAGAAGATGATCAACGCAAAGCCCGCCATGCTTGAGGCCGCATACGGCAAGGGAAGCATCGTGCTTTTCGCCTTCCGCCCGCAGCACCGCGGCCAGACCTGGGCGACGTTTCCTTTCATTTTCAACACGCTCGAGCGCTAACAGTTGTCGGTTGTCAGTTATCAGTTGTCAGAATTCAGATTGCAAAGGCTCTGCAACTCTATAACTCTGCAACTCAGGCGTTGGCCGGCTAGAGCCGGGACTCAAAACTCCGGTCTAGGGTTTCGATGGCGGTGATGGTTTGTTCGAACCATTGTGCTATTTCGGGTGCTGCGGCAATTAGCGGTGCGCGTGCGGGTTTGATCTTTAGCAGGCAGAGTGTGAAACCGGTGGCGGAGCCGGGGCGGACCTCGCGGCCGCTTCTGACCTCAAAGCTGGCGTCGCACGGAGCGGCGGCGAAGGCTACATCGACCGCGTCGGCGATCGGATTCGGCTCGGAGTTCCAAAGCCTGCGAACGCTTTCGGCGTGGATATCTTTGACGCGGAGATTGATGTGCGGCGTCCGGCGATGCTTGAAGACGGCCTCATCCGGGTGGCCTTCGCAGATGCTGATCAGGTCAAGCACGGCGAGTGCATTGAGGCGTTCGAGCCAGGTGTCGTCGAGCCCGGCATCGACGCATTTATCGCGCCAGCGGCGTTCGTAGGGGCGGCAGCCCGGTGATGTCTGTTCGATAAGGGGCATCAGCCTTGGGCAAGCGAGCGATAGTCGCCGAGGAAATAAACAAGCGGGTCGCTGCCATCGGCACTTGCGGCCATCACCTCGCCGATAAATACCGAATGGTCGCCCGCATCTACGGCCTGCCTAATTTCACACTCAAGCGAGGCGAGGCTCCCCGCGATCAGCGGCAAGCCGAAAACGCCCGCCGCCATCGGCACGTCGCGAAACTTGTCGGGTTCAAGCGAGGCGAACCGTTCCGATATCCAAGCCTGATTGCTTGCGAGAAGATTGACCGTGAACCGCCCGGACTCTGCCAGCGATGCATGGCTCCCGGCAAGTTTTTCAATGCAGATGAGCACGAGAGGCGGCTCGAGCGAGACGGAACAGAACGCTGAGACCGTTAGGCCGTGCGGCCGGCCTTTGCTGTCGGCGGAGGTAACTACGGTCACGCCGCTCGCAAAACGTGTTAGTGCGGCACGAAAATCTTCGCTGGAAACTGCCATTGAGAAAAATCTAGCGTATCCAAAAGCGGAGAGCAAAGGCGGAAAGCTTTTGAATTTGAAACGAGCTTAGCCGATAATCTGCAAACGGATGAGCGATATCAACCAGTTTATTGAAGAGGCAGCAGCGCTCGTGAACAAAGAGCTTGACTGGCTCATACCCGCCGAAGGCCAGCCGCCACGGAAGCTTCGCGATGCGATGCGCTGGAGCCTCTTTGCGGGCGGGAAGCGATTTCGGCCGGCGCTAATGTTCGCGGCGGGCCGGGCGTTCGGGGCGGCGGACGCAATGGTGATGCGGGCGGCGGCGGCGGTCGAGATGATCCACACATATTCGCTGATCCACGACGACCTGCCCTCGATGGACGACGACGACCTCCGCCGCGGCCGCGAGACCTGTCACAAGAAATACGGCGAAGCGACTGCGATCCTTGCCGGTGACGCGCTACAGGCTCTTGCATTTCAGACCATTGCGGAGGATTCCAGTAACCCCGACGAAGTGAAGATACGGCTGATCTCCGGGCTCGGTGAAGCGGCGGCGTGTATGGTCGTCGGACAGCAACTCGATCTTTTGGCCGAGGGACAGGCGGTGGATGAGGAGCTTGTTGAATCGATACACCAAAACAAGACCGGGGCACTTATCGCCTTTTCGGCAGAGGCTGGAGCGATCATCGCAGGTGCGGGCGTTGAGGCAATTGCGAGCATTCGGCAATACGGCAAGCGGCTCGGGCTGCTATTTCAGATAGTCGACGACATACTCGATGAGACCGAAGAAACGGTCGCGCTCGGGAAAACGGCGGGCAAGGATGCGGCCGCTGAGAAGGCCACTTTCACCCGAATATACGGGGTCGAAGAAAGCGGGCAGATCGCTCGGCGGATCGCAGAAGAGACGGCCGGGTCGATCGAATTTCTCGGTACGGATGGCAAAATACTGCGTTCGATGATCGAACTCGTCAGCGTTCGCCGATCGTGAATGAAGAAAACCCGACATATTTTATTGATTTTAGGGCTAAAAGGGATTAGTATCTTTGCACAGTTAGTAACTGACAGCTCATTTTACGAGTGTTTCCGGATCCGGCCGGCAACCGAAGGAGGAAAAAATATGACTGGGAAAAAGATTCCCTTTACCCTTTCGATCGTTGTCCTGATCATGGCCGCGGGCGGAACTCTTCTGGCTCAATCGGGCGGCAATTTTACCATCACAAAATCGGTCATTGCAGGCGGCGGCGGAAGCGCCTCCGGCGGTTCGTTTTCCATGAACGGAACGATCGGCCAATCCGTGGCAGGCGGCCCATCGACCGGCGGTTCTTTTTCACTTTACAGCGGTTTCTGGGGCGGAGGCGGGAGTGCCGCACCCACACCGAACGCACCGTTCGACTACGATGGTGACGGCAAAACGGACGTGAGCGTCTTCAGGCCGGGCCCGGGCGAGTGGTGGTACCTTCGCAGTTCGGATGGCGGCAACTATGCGGCGGCCTTCGGCCAATCGACCGACACGATCGTTCCGGGAGATTACACCGGCGACGGCAAATGGGACATCGCTTTCTTCAGGCCCTCGGAAGGAGCTTGGTACATACTCCGGAGTGAGGATTCGACATTTTTTGCATTCCCGTTTGGTGCGGGGACTGACGTGCCCGCTCCTGCTGATTATGACGGTGACGGACGGACAGATGCCGCGGTTTACCGGCCTTCGAGCGCGACATGGTTCATCCTGCGTTCGTCTGACGGGCAGGTCGGTTTTGTCGGCTTTGGCCTTGACGGCGACCGGCCCGTACCGGCGGACTACGACGGCGACGGCCAGGCGGATGTGGCAGTTTGGCGTCCGAGCTTGGGCCAGTGGTGGCTGCTTAGAAGCTCGGCGGGCCCGATAGCGTTTGCTTTCGGAACCTCAACGGATCTGACGGTCCCCGGCGATTACACAGGTGACGGCAAAGCAGACATCGCATATTTCCGTCCGACGACCGGCGAATGGTTCATACTGCGGAGCGAGGACTCCTCGTTCTTCGGATTCCCGTTCGGAACAGCCGGCGATGTCCCGGCCCCGGGCGACTATGACGGCGATGGAAGGTTCGATGCGGCTGTTTTCCGGCCGTCATCGAGCTTCTGGTTCGCTAACCGCTCGACGGCGGGCATCCTGATACAGCAGTTTGGCATTCCGGGCGACGTCCCGACGCCGAATGCGTTTGTACGTTAGCGGGCAAAGTGTAAATGAAGTATTTGCTTAAAATGATCGGGGCTGCCAGCGGAATATCTGCGGCAGCCCTTATTTGCGTCCTCTCCGTTTCAGCTCAAACAGCCGGCGGTGCCGCGGCGGTTGCGGGCGGAGGAATAAAGAAGGCTCTTGCCGCCGAGGGCGGGTCACCGGCGGCAAAGCAGTTTCGCGGCGGGCTCGGAGCAGCAGTGAAGACGGCTGCGTCAAAGAAGCAGCCGAAAGCAGCACCCCGCGGTTCAGCGTCACGAAACCGGAACCGGAGCACGCCGCCAGTGGCGAACCGAACAGCGAGAACTACTCCTGCTGCACCGGCCGTCACATCCTTTAAGCCTTCTGGCGGCTCGTCGGCCTTCAATTTGCTTGCGGATTCGATCGCAACTACGGCGGAAGAGCGCGAGGGGCTTTTGATGATCTTTTCGGCAACGAAGACGGCCTTTGAGGAAGAGGCTAGCGTCCTCGGTAGAAAGAACAACATCCCGGCCGCGCTCACCTTTTTCATTATCACGAACGTGACGGTTTACAACGATGCCGAAGAGCCGTCAGACGCCGCGGTCGAAAAGCTATGGGACGCATTGAATGGAGTTTTTGAAGAGTCGCCGGAGCTATCGGCAATGTCCGACCGCGAAAAAGAAGAGATCTACGATACGCTTCTCGCGATGAGCGGCGTTTCGCTAATGGGGTACATGCAGGCAAAGCAGAGCGGCGATGCGGAGATGCTTGCGTCGTACCGGGAAATCGCCGGAGTGCTGTTGCAGACCGTCTTGCAGATCGAGCCGGGCAGCATCCGGTTCGAAGGCGACAACATCGTTATCGAGTAAAGATAACCGCCGCGTCTGCTTGACATAAACTTAGTGTTTTTCGTAGCATCAAGGTTCGCCCTTTTCCAGCGGGAGATGGCGAGCCTTTTTGAAAATGCCGGTATCTTTCGGGCAACAGCACTCAGGCAGACCGGGCATGTACGTCAATTGGTAGACAGCCTCCCTTACAAGGAGGAAGTTAGGGGTTCGAGTCCCTTCGTGCCCACCAGTTTTTGAAATCGGCCCCCTTCGCGGGGCCACCACGGAGTCGTAGTTCAGTTGGTTAGAACGCCAGCCTGTCACGTTGGAGGTCGCGGGTTCGAGTCCCGTCGGCTCCGCCAGTTTAGTAAAAAGTCGCACGCAAGTTGCGGCTTTTTTTATTTTTGTTCGCGGGTCGTGAGGAGCACAGCATCAGTGAGCAGCCTGCCGCGGACGACCGCGATCCGCTTGCCATCCGGAGAGATCGACACGTGATGCACAGAATCCGGTTTGGTCGAGAGATACGGCCGGACACGCTTTGTCGCAAGGTCGATGTTCCAGATCGTCGAGGCCGAGTCCTCGCTGCCACTCCTTTCACGATAGAAAAAGCTCTTTCCGTCGTGCGACCAAGTAAAGACCAGTAGAGGCGAAACCTCCAGCCTCATCTCCTCGTCGCGGGATCCGAGCGGCCGGATGACGATGCTTCCTGTGTTTGTAGCTTCCTCGTATTCAGCAACCGCGATCCGGTCGCCGGCCGGGGATATTTCCCAATATGTGTTTCCAAAGGGCGGCTGAAGGGTTACCGGTCCACCTTCGATCGGAGCGATTCCGACGAACTTGTCCTCGCCTCGGTTCACGTTGAACACGACACTGCGGCCGTCCGCCGACCGGCGAGGATTTAGCCCCGTGCCGTCCTCGGGGCCGATCATTACCTGGTCGCGGCCATCGGCGTTCATTCGCCAGATCTTTCGCTCGCCGCTGCGGTCTGAGACAAAGAATATGTAACGGCCATCGGGTGAGACCATCGGTTCCCACTCACCGGCCGTGCCGGATGTCAGCCGTACAGGCTCTTTGCCGTCGAGCGAAGACTCCCAGATCTTTGGGACGTTATTTTCAAGGCCATCGAAGACGAGTTTTCCATCCGGCGTCCACGAGGTTCGCATATAGGCGGTCGCCTCGCGGGTGAGCTTCGTTAGCTCGTTCGGAGCATCGGCAGCTCCGGCCCAGATGTCATTTGATTGGCTTCGCTGGGCCGTCACGACCGACCGGCCGTTCGAGCTAAGGCTGATGCCGAAATAGGAATTCAGGTCATTTGTGACGCGGGTCTCGAGCCCGTCGCTGATGCGAACGTGGAAAAGCTGGTTGAGATTTGAGACGGCATCACCTTGGTTAACGAGCAGGCCTTCGCCGTTTGGCAGTACAGCGATCTCATTGATCTTTGTACGGCGGGGCTGCATCACAACGGTCTCTGCCCCGCCCTCAGCCGGAATGCGCACCAACGACCAACTCTCGGCATTTCCAACATTTTCGACCTTGCTCAAAAAGATGAAGCGTCCATCGGCCGAGAAGTGCGGGTCGCGCAGGATAGTGCTTTTCGGCGTTTCGTGGAGAACGCGTTCATCGCCGCCATCGATGGCATTTGCCGAGATGAGCTGAATGGTTTCGCCATAGCGGATTATCAAAACCCGTTCGCCATCTGCCGAGAGCGATCCGAGGTCGTTGACGGTTTCCATCAGCTTTCTTGGCTGGCCGCCGAGCGTGGAGATGCGGTAAAGCGTGCCGTGCGTATCAAGCCGGCCGGCGGTGATGAAATATATCTGCGTGCTGTCCGGTGAAATGGCGAGTCCGCCCCAATACCAAACGAGGTCCGGCGGCATTAGCGGGAGCGAATTGCGATCATCGACCTGCCGGATATACATCGCACGCTGCTCGTTTTCTTCGATCGTGTTGTAAACGACGGAACGCCCGTCCGGCGTGATGTGAGCATAAACGACATTGTTTGACTGCGAGAGTTTCCGCGGGACCATGTTCGCGAAATTGATCGCCCCAGCACTAGGCTGCGAGAAATAATACCAACCCGAAACGGCTCCGAGCAGTACGATCGCCGCGGCCCCGATCATCCAACGATATGAACCGACCGAGAACTCGCGATAAAGCCGCCGAAGCGAGCTGCCCGAGCCGCCGCGTGTGTATGTATGCCAAATGTCGGTCAGGATCGCGTTGACCTCTTTCATCGAACGCGGCCGGCTTCGGCGCGATTTGGAGAGGCATTTGTCGATAAGGCGGACGATCGGGTCGGGTATCTCTGGTCGAATCGTAGCGATCGATTGCGGCTCGGACTTCAGGAGATTGCTGACGATCTCAGCGTGGCTGTCGCCGGCGAACGGCCGCTTGCCGGTCAATGCCTGATACATCACGATGCCGAGGCTGAAGATATCGCTGCGGAAGTCGACCTCTTTCCCTTCGGCCTGTTCGGGCGACATATAGGCCGGTGTACCGATGACCTGCCCGGGCTGCGTCAGGCTATGGTCGTCCGGCGAACCGGCACGAAGGCGTTCATCGAACTGGGCAAGGCCGAAGTCTAGGACTTTCGGCGTTCCCGAGTTGGAAACTAGAATATTCCCCGGCTTTATGTCGCGGTGGATTATGCCGCGTTCGTGTGCCTGAGCCAGTGCATCCGAAATGCAGGTGAACCAATCGAGGAACGTTCGGATATCGAGGCCGGCTTCGGGCGTGACCTCATCAAGCCGCTTGCCGTCAACGTATTCCATCGTGATGATCGGACGGCCATCGATGTCCTCGACCGCATAGATGGTCGCAACGTTCGGGTGATTGAGGTTTGCTGCCGCAAGAGCCTCGTTGTGAAAACGCTTTACGAATGCGGGGTCACGGGCAAGAACGCGGGGAAGTGTTTTGATCGCAGTCGGGCGGTTGAGCCGCGTATCGGTCGCAAGATAAACATCGCCCATACCGCCGGAGCCGATGCATCGCTCGATCTTGAAATGTCCGAATTCGATCCCAGCTAGTGTTTGCGGCAGTTCATCGGCCGAGCCGGAAAATATACCGGAGACGGCCGGTTGGTTGATGAATTCGCCGGCCTGCGACTCGGCCCCGAGGAGCGAGCGGACCTCGGCTAGGAGTTCCGCATCATCACCGCACTCACGGATAATGTAGGACTCCCGCTCCGCGGACGGCAGTTCGAGCGCGTTATTGAATATCTCGTTTATCTTTTCCCAGCGATCGGGGGACATTTTTAGGCAGAGCCCTTGAGTTCGCGGTAGAGCCAAGCACGGGCAAGGTTCCAATCGCGGCGAACCGTTCGGGTAGAAAGATCGAGCGTTTCGGCGACCTGTTCCTCAGTAAGCCCGGCGAAATACTTCATTTCAACTATCTGGGCCTGACGCGGGCTGAGCTTTGCAAGCCGTTCAAGAGCCTCGTCGAGGGCGATCATGTCCTCATGTTTTGCGATCGCGACCTCGGCACGATCATCGAGCGTCACCATTATCTGGTCGCCGCCACGCTTAAGGCTGTTTCGCTTGCGGGCGGAATCGACGAGAACGCGCCGCATAAGCTGTGCGGAGATCGCAAAGAAATGATTCCGGTCCTGCCAATTCACCCGGTTCGAATCGACAAGCCTTAAAAACGCCTCATTGACGAGAGCGGTCGTCTGCAATGTGTGGTCGGGATTCTGCCGCCGCATGTAGTTGCGGGCAAGTCGGCGGAGTTCCTGATAAACGGCCGGCATCAACTGCTCAAGCGCACCGTCATCGCCCTCACGCCAGGCGAGCAGCAATTGGGTTATTTCAGGCGAATCTTTCGTGCTCATTTCGCGATAACGATCGGCCTTAAGCCGTAACTCTCAATTCCAAACACGGCGATTCTAACACATTGATACGCATCGGTTCAGCCCCAACGCGTTTCCACAGTGTGTCCTGAAACATCGACGGGTGTCGTCTTACTCGGTTGAACACCGGCGGTCAGGCCGGAACAACCCGAAAGGGAATATAAACGGAGCAATTATTTTATGGCAAGGCTACAGGAATTCAATGGTTTCACGCAAGTGAATCTTCACAGCTCGGTTGGCGAAAACGGCGTCAATGCGAAGAACGACGTGATCGCTGTTCAGGCCCTGATGAAATACGGCTTGAACTGGCGGCGGTCGTGGGCAGACGTCGAACTCCCGGAACCGAACGGGGTGATGGGGCCAAAGACGGCGGCACTCATCCGCCGCTTTCAGCAGGAGCTACGGAAGTCCGCCGGCCGTGGCGTTATCGTTGACGGCCGCATCGATACGGCAAAGGGAATTCGGCCCTCGGGACGGCGTGCGATGTGGACGATCCTGATGCTGAATACCGCAGCCGTCGAAACCTTCCTGCTGAAGGGAGCGGAAGGGGTGAGTTACATCCACGAGATCGGGAAGCTTTATCCGGCATTCAAATCCGCGATCGGCGATAACGGCATCGGAACGCTGAACCTCGAGCTCGAGGGCTCGGCACCCGGGATCGGCACGCTCGGGCTTTCGCTTGAATAAAACACGATCAAACAACAAAAGGAGAAAGACACAATGAACAAGAAAATGAAAACGATACTCGCGGTCGCGGTCCTGATGCTTGGGACGGTCGCCGCTATGCCGGCAGACCTCAAGAATGAGGACGGCAAGCGTTACGAGGTCAAGGTCCACGACGGCGGGACGACCCGCAACACATGGATCGACGGCAATTCAACGGTTCTTAGCATCTGCAGCAGCTGCGAGATCGAGGTGGTCGGGGTCGGCAAGATGCGTGTCAGCGGCTCGGACAAGCTGATCATCAAGAACGGGAAATTAAGCAAGTAAGTTACTCATCTTCCTCAGTGCGGCAGTTTGTTCGATCGAGCACGGGGTGACGTAAACGCACTTTATAAGGAGAAAAATAATGTTAGACGCAATTACAACCAGAACGAATAAAGGCACGCTGCCGAAATATGATTACCGCGAAACGATCGTCGCCTCGCGGCGGGTGAACTGGGCGATCGAGGACATCATCGGCGGCGATAAGAAGCTCGACTTCAGCAAGCGGTTCATGCCCGAATCGCTCGCTCGAGTCGATGGGCTTGGTTTTATGAACGAAGACGAAAAGCGAGTGCTGAACCAGATACGCGGCCACGCATATCTGTCGATCTTCGGGCTCGTTGAGGAGTTCATCCTGCCGTTCGTGCTCGACCACGTAAGGCCGTCGCTCGATAAGGACGACTATCGGGTCCGGGCATTCCTGCAGTTCGCCACAGAAGAGGCGAAGCACATTCAGCTTTTCAAGCGGTTCAGCCGCGAGTTTCAAGAGAACTTTGGCACCGAGTGCAAGGTGATCGGACCGGCAGCCGAAGTGGCTAAAGCCGTTCTTTCGCACGGGCCGCTCGGCGTGGCCCTTGTGATCCTCCACATCGAATGGATGACGCAGCGGCATTACCTGGACAGCATCAAGAACGACCAGGATCTCGATGCGCAGTTCAAGAGCCTGCTCAAGCATCACTGGCTCGAGGAAGCGCAGCACGCGAAGCTCGACACGATGATGATCGAGGCTCTTGCGTCGGGAATGACCGAAGCCGAGATCAAGACGGGCGTCGCGGACTACCTCGACATCGGCGGTTTTCTCGACAACGGCCTCAGGCAGCAGACGCTGTTTGACCTTGAGGCTTTCGAGGCGGCAACGGGCCGTACGCTGACCGAAACGGAACGCGAGGAGTTCATCGCTGTCCAGCATCAGGCAAATCGCTGGACGTATCTCGGCACCGGGATGTCGCACCCTAAGTTTCTCGAAACGGTCGGAGCCCTTGACCCGGCCGAGCGGGAAAAGCTCGAAGAAGTAGTTCCGGCATTTTGCTAAATGCCCGCACGTGAGGCGGCCCTGCCCGCCTCTTTTCACCAGACAACAAAGCAATATTTAGGAGAACATTATGCAGACAGCACAGAAAGAACAGAAGATAGTTAACGGCGTCAACGTGACGGAGCTTTTCGAGACGATCGATGCCATCGGTGGAAACAAAGAGATCGCCAAATTCAATTTCCGGGCGAAGAACAAATGGATCAACGGCGGCCAGAACGAGACGGTCGTAAACGACTATGACGGAGCTTGCCAGACGTTCCGCCGCGACACGCCGTTCGTTTTCCGGAAAGATGAACCCGCGATCCTGCTCGGCACCGATACCGGAGCGAACCCGGTCGAGTATGTACTCGCCGCGCTCGCCGGTTGCTTGACGACCAGCCTCGTTTACCACGCGGCGGCGAAAGGCATCAAGGTCGATGAGGTCGAATCAACCTACTCGGGCAACCTCGACCTCCGCGGATTTCTCGGTATGGACCCGAACGTCCGGAACGGATATAGCGACATCAAGATCGAGTTTCGGGTCAAAGGTGATGCGACCGACGAGCAGCTCGAGGAGCTTGTCCGCGTGGCGGAGCGGCGATCGCCGGTCTATGACGTCGTCTCAAAAAGCGTTCCGGTGACGGTTACGGTCGCTCGGTAAAATTTTCGTGAATCCGAACGAACCCATTGCTCGAAAACTATGGATGAACCGCTTCGACACGGTTCTGCACTTAAGGTAACTCCTAGTTTTCGAGCAAAGGGAAGGCAAAAAAGCCGCGGGAATCACTTCCTGCGGCTTTTATCTTTTACATTGAACTACTTAGGTTTTGCGGAGCTCGGTAAGCACCTGCTTGGCGACGGCCTTTAGGGTATCGAAAACGCCGGTTCCGACGGGCGCCACTGCTTCATATACGGGTTCGCCCTTTTTCTGGAGCTCATAGGTCAGGTCCTCGACCGGCACCGCTCCGGGAAGGTCGCGTTTGTTTAGCTGCAGCACGTATGGCAACTGCATCAGGTCATAGCCTTGCGTCTGCAAATTTTCTTCCAGGTTATAGAGCGATTCAACGTTTGCGTCCATACGCTCTTCCTGGCTATCGGCGACAAAGACAACGCCGTCAACGCCTTTGAGGATGAGCTTTCGGGAGGCGTCGTAATAGACCTGGCCAGGGACGGTATATAGGTGAAAACGCGTCTTAAAGCCGCGGACCGTTCCGAGCTCGAGCGGCATAAAGTCAAAGAAAAGCGTGCGGTCCGTCTCGGTCGCAAGGCTGATCAGCTTTCCTTTTGCCTGTGGTGCCGTTGAGTCGTAAATGTACTGTAGATTCGTCGTCTTGCCGCAAAGGCCCGGCCCGTAGTAAACGATCTTGCAATTTATTTCTCGCGATGCGTAGTTGATAAAGGTCATGGCTCTGCTTGGGGCTATTTCAAAGTAAATGTACTAGCTGAAAAGGCTATCGATATCTTCGTCCGTGATGTCGGCAAATGCCGAAGCACTGCTTGCTGCGAAGGCCTGAGATTGACTTGCTGCTTCTTCAAGGATCGCCGCCACCTCGTAGCTGGCGCGTTTTGTTCTTAGTTTTACAAGGCCGAGGGTCGAACGCTCATCGAAGACCACAACGAGAAGGCTGCGTCCGATGACGCTTATAAATATGCTCTCGCGTTCACCTTCGTGAAACACGGCAGGGAAACCGTCCTCGCCGATGAGCTTTGCCATGCTGTTGGTCGCGGCGACGTTGCCGGCGGCGAGCGAGGCAAAGCTGGTCGTGTCCATATCGCCGATATCGCCATTGAACGCGATGGTCTGGCCATCCCGGTCAACGAGGAAAACAACGCGGGCGACGCACTCGACACACAAGCGTGCGAGCACTGTCTTCAGTTTCTGAAACTCTTGTTCCTGCAGGATAAAGGGCGAATGGGCCATCACGTGTTTACCCGAAAATTAAGGGTGAAATAAGAACTATGCGGATCCGCAACTTCCTCGAAAGGTTGGAGGGAAGGTCGAACGACCAACTATAAAGGTAGCACACGGCGAAGCGACCAAACAAGATGTTTTTAAACTTTTTTACCAAAAATCTTGAGGTTTCGGGCGATTAGAAATATGATGCGAACGGCTTTGCTTTTCACAAAAGCCGGAAATGTTTCAAAATGATACACGAATTTGACCGAAATGCTGGGATCGTAGCTATCGGTGGCGGCAATGGGCTCTCAACTCTTTTGTCCGGCCTCAAGGCGTTTGCTGCCAATAAAGGCGATGTTGCCGGGCCGGTTGGCGAGCTCTCGGCGATCGTTGCGGTCTCGGACGATGGCGGGAGTTCGGGACGGCTTCGCGATGAACTGGATATGCCACCGCCGGGCGATATCCGTAATTGCCTGGTCGCACTTTCCGAGGATTCGCATCTGCTTTCTCAGCTTTTTCGGCACCGGTTCAGCGGGGAAGGCGAACTCGCCGGCCATAATTTCGGCAACTTGTTCCTTGCAGCTCTTTCTGAGGTGACGGGCGATTTTTCAGAAGCGGTTCGGCTTTCGGCAGAGATCCTTGCGACGAAAGGCCACCTCTATCCGGCGACGAGCACCAATGTCCGCATTGCCGCCAGGACGATCGATGGCGAAACGATCAAAGGCGAAACTAAGATCGGAAAATGCGGGAAGAAGATCGAGCGGCTCTTTCTAGAACCGGCCGAGTGCGAACCGCTTCCCGCGGCTCTAGACGCGATCAAGAAAGCGGACCTGATCACCGTCGGGCCGGGCTCGCTTTACACAAGCATTATGCCGCCGCTGCTGGTTCCGGGTATCCGGCGGGCAATGATCGAATCTGACGCCGTAAAGGTCTTTATTTGCAATCTGATGACACAGCCCGGCGAAACAGACGGCATGACCGGCCGCAGGCATCTGGAGGTTGTTAAAGAGCATATCCCGGAACTTCAATTCGATTTCCTGATCGTAAACGACCGCGTGGTCTCCGAACGGCAGGCTGAGCTTTATCTTCGCGAAGGTGCCCAGCAGATCGGCGTACATGGTTCGATGAACGAAGAAGAGATCGAAGGTGCGGCCGTTATCAAGCGAGATCTGCTTGATTCGGGCGAAAAGGTCAGGCACGACCCCGCGAAGCTTGCGCGGACAGTTCTTGGTTGCCTCCGGAGCGAGCAAAACCGTATGATCCTTAACTCCGAAACCCCGGAGATCGGCACTGTTGCGTGACATAAGCGTGCATTATTCGTATCATTTCACTTTCTTGTTGATCGACAACTGAAATGCAAAACGAATCACCGGGAAACAAGCCGATAGACGTTCTTATCCTCGCCGCCGGGCTTGGAACGCGAATGCGTTCGAGCATTGCAAAGGTATTGCATAAGCTTGGCGAAACCCCGCTAATTAATCACGTTTGCCGCTCGGCCGCCGCTCTCGGGCCGGAAAAGATATATGTCGTTGTCGGGCATCAGGCAGATGACGTTAAGAAAGCTGTGCTTGAGGAGATCGACGAAGACAGGGTCGAGTTTGTCACTCAAAAAGAGCAACTCGGGACTGGCGACGCGGTCAATGCGGCCCGCGAGCACTTCACCGATCGCGATTCGACGCTTCTGATCCTTTCGGGCGACGTTCCGCTCATCCGGCACGAAACGCTCGCATCTCTCGTTCAGTATCATCACAATCACCGCGGACGCGGGGCCACAGCGACCCTTTTGACCGTCAAGCTTAAAGACCCGACCGGCTACGGGCGCGTTGTACGCTCGAACGAAGGGCTCTTCGACCGGATAGTCGAGCAGAAGGATGCTTCGAACGTTGAGCTTGAGATCAATGAGATCAATGCCGGGATCTATTGCTTTGATTCGCGAAAGCTCTTTGCGGCCCTGGCGGAGGTCAAGAACGACAACGCGCAAGGCGAGTATTATTTGACCGACGTTCCGGCGATGCTGCTCGAGGCTGGCGAGGACGTTTCGGTTTACAGCCACGGCGATCATAAGGAGATCGAGGGTGTTAATAACCGAGCCCAGCTTGCCGAAATGGAGCGTGTGCTCAGGCGGCGGACGGTCCAGCGGCTGATGCTTGACAGCGGCGTCACGTTCATCGACCCGAAAAGCGCTTATATCAGCGAGCGGGCGAAATTTGGGCGGGACACGATCGTTTATCCGAACGTTACGATCGAAGGCACCACGGAGATCGGCGACGGATGCACGATCCGCCAGGGCACACGCCTGACCAACGCGCGGGTCGGCCACGGCGTCGAAATACTTGATAACTGCGTGGTGGTGGATTCCGAGATCGGAAATGATTGCACGGTCGGCCCGATGGCCCATCTTCGCGGAAACGCCCTGATGATGGAAGGAGCAAAGGTGGGCAATTTTGTCGAGATGAAAAAGACCCGGCTCGGCCGCGGCTCGAAGGCGAACCACCTGACATATCTCGGCGATGCAACCATCGGCGACAAGACGAACATCGGAGCCGGGACGATCACGTGCAACTTTGACGGCAAGAACAAGCACGAAACTCACATCGGCAACGACGTAAAGATCGGCTCGGACACAATGCTCGTCGCCCCGGTAAAGGTCGGCGACGGCGCCGCAACCGGAGCTGGAAGTGTTGTGACGAAAGATGTCGAGCCGAACAAGCTCGCAGTTGGGGCTCCGGCGCGAGCTATTAAGACGCTCAAGACCGACGACGCTTCGTAAAGTTTTAGATTTTATTTATGTGCGGAATTGTTGGATACGTTGGAAATAAGCAGGTTGTGCCGTTGATCATCGATGGCCTTCGGAAGCTCGAGTATCGTGGTTACGACTCGGCGGGCATTGCGGTCGTTGATGAGGGCGGGCATCTGGAATTGCGGCGGGCCGAAGGTAAGCTCCGCAATCTTGAAGAGGCGATCAGGCTGAGCCCGCTCGATGGCACCTATGGCATTGGCCACACGCGATGGGCGACCCACGGCCGGCCGACCGAAGAGAACGCACATCCGCACCGTGACCAATCAGGCAAGGTCGTCGTCGTCCATAATGGGATCATCGAGAATTACCTCGCACTCAAGGAACGGCTCGCGGCCGAAGGCCATGATTTCAAGACCGAGACGGACACCGAGGTCGTCGCCCATCTGATCGGGCATTACATCGATAAGGAAGGCCTGTCGCTCGAGCTTGCCGTGCGGCGTGCGGTCGCCGAACTCCGCGGGATCTTTGCTCTTTCGATCATCTCGGTCGATGAGCCGGATACCGTGATCGCGGTCCGCGAGGGGCCGCCGGTCGTCATCGGGCTCGGCGACGGCGAGTTCTTTGTCGCTTCGGACATACCGCCGATCCTTGCACATACGCGCGACGTATTCTTCCTCGGCGATCGCGAGATAGCGGTGCTGACGAAAGAGAGCGTACGCGTTACGGACTTTGACGGCAACGCGGTCGAGCCGCAGCGGCAGCGGATCACCTGGGACCCGATCATGGCGGAGAAAGGCGGCTTTAAACACTTCATGCTCAAAGAGATATACGAGCAGCCGCGAGCCGTCCGCGATACCGTTCAGGGCCGGGTCTCGCTCGATACGGGCCGTGTTTATCTCGACGAGATGGACATCTCCGAGGAGGAATTTCGCTCGATCTCGTCGATAAAGATCGCCGCCTGCGGAACGTCATGGCACGCCGGGCTCGCCGGAAAGTATATGCTCGAGAATCTCGCCCGGGTGCCGGTCGAGGTCGATTACGCCTCGGAGTTTCGCTATCGCGATCCGGTTCTGAGCGAGAACGACCTGCTGATCGTCATCTCGCAATCGGGTGAGACCGCGGACACCATCGCCGCGATGCGCGAAGCACGGCAGCAGGGCTGCAAGGTGCTCGCCGTCTGCAATGTGCAGGGTTCGATGATCCACCGCGAGGCGGACGGCACCATCCTGACCCACGCCGGTCCGGAGATCGGCGTTGCCTCGACCAAAGCTTTCACGGCGCAGATGATCGCGCTTTATCTTTTTGCTCTCTACCTCGGCGAACTTCGCGGGACGATAAATGAAGATGAGGCCAAGCGGCTGGCACAGGACCTTGCCGAGTTGCCGCTTAAGATCGAGCAGTTGCTCAATGACGCCGACTCGATCGAAGATCTTTCGAAGGAGTTTTTCCGTGTGCAAGATTTCCTGTATCTCGGCCGCGGCATCAATTTCCCGGTTGCCCTTGAGGGAGCTCTTAAGCTCAAGGAGATCAGCTACATTCACGCCGAGGGCTACCCGGCGGGTGAGATGAAGCACGGGCCGAATGCACTTATCGACGAGAAACTGCCGGTCGTCGTCGTCAACACCCGCGAAAATGGAAATGCGGGCAGCGAGCTTCGATATGAGAAAACGCACTCGAACATCGTCGAGGTGAAAGCCCGCGACGGCATTGTCATCGCCGTGCTGACCGAAGGCGACGGAATGAGCTCAAAGGTCGCCGACCACGTTATCGAAATACCCGAAACATCTGACCTCCTCGGGCCCGTGCTTTCGGTCGTCCCGCTCCAACTTCTGGCTTATCACATCGCCGTCCGCCGCGGCTGCGATGTCGATCAGCCAAGAAATCTGGCGAAGTCGGTGACGGTCGAATGACCCAAGGCCCCAAGTTTGTCGATTTCCCGGAAACGCACTTGGCCGGTGTCTGCCTCCGCATGTCCCATTTCAAAGATCGGGGCTACCAAGCGAACTCTGGAGAATATTCCGAGCCGCCTCGCCGTTTATCGCCGGGCCGGCTCGCCGTGAATCGTTTCCGGTTCGGATCCGAGCGATATTCTTTCGCGCGGTTTACGATCCGTCAGCCGAGTTCGATAAGGACGGCAGCCGCCAAGAGTCGAACGCCGATCCCGGCGGCATACCGGATTCGTGTTGGTTACTCAAAAGAAGTCCGAAAATGGAGGAATTACTCCGCAGGCCGAAACGTGATCGTTCCTTTACGGGGAATAGCTGCCCGGCCAGAATCTCACCTCGATGTCGGAACCCTTCGCAATATTCTTGAGAACGCGGCGATCCCAGTTCGATGACTGGAAGAACGGATACTGATTCCAATCCTTTGCCGCCAGGGCCCAATATCTGATTCAAGAATGAAGGCAATTGTCAATGAATTCGGCGGGCCTGAGGTGCTCGGACTTGCGGAGGTTGAAACGCCGAGCCCGGCGGATGGACGGGTGCTCGTCCGCGTTAAGGCGGCGGGTGTGAATCCTGTCGATACCTACATTCGTTCGGGCATACATGCTGTAAAGCCCAAGTTGCCCTACACACCGGGAAAAGATGGTGCCGGGGTCGTCGAAGCGGTCGGTCCGGGAGTGCGGCGATTTCGCCGGAGACCATGTTTACATCGCCGATACGCTGACCGGTACCTACGCAGAATATGCTCTTTGCCGAGAGGATCAGCTCGGGCGGCTTCCGGAGAACGTTTCGTTCGAAGCCGGTGCCGGGTGTTTTCGCCCTATGCCACTGCCTATCGGGGCTGTTTCAAAAGGCCGGAGCGAAGATAGGCGAGACCGTTCTTGTCCACGGAGCCTCAGGCGGTGTTGGGATCGCGGCGGTTCAGTGGGCAAAGAGTGCAGGAATGTGTGATCGGCACTGCAAGCACCGAGGAGGGCCGATCGCTTGCAATGGCGAACGGTGCTGATGCGGTGTTCGACCACTCGGATGACGGGCATTACGCGGCGATCATGGAATTCACCGATGGCAAAGGCTGCGATGTCATTCTTGAGATGCTGGCGAACGTGAATCTTGAGAATGACTTCGAGGCTCTCGCAAAGTATGGACGGATCGTCGTTATCGGCAGCCGCGGAAGCCTTGAGTTCACGCCACGGCTGGCGATGACCAAAGAAGCGACGATCCTCGGGATGTCACTTTTCAATGCCGCTCCGCACGAAATGGCAGAGATCCACCGTGCCATCGAGAATGGTCTCGAGACCGGTGTGGTTGCTCCGGTCATCAGTAAGACATTCACGCTAGGCGAAGCACCGGAGGCACACCGCGAAGTTATCGAAGGCAAAAGCCCAGGGAAGATAGTATTACTGACATAAGAGGGCCATCGCTAACGAAGATCGGGTTCAGAAACAAAATTCAGGTCGGACAGATCGGTATCTAGGTTTACGACCCTTACTGGGTCGGGAAAAAGGTTCGCCCCGATGCCGCAGAGACGATATACGTTTGGCCGGAGGGCAGGCCCTCAATTGCGTAATATCCGAACTGGTTGGTTAAGGCCAAGACAGGTTCGTCAAGCTCGCCACCTTGCACCATGATCCGGACATTAGAAATGCCTCGGCCATCCGGTGCTATTGCTCGCCCGGAAATGCTTGCCGGAGCAGACGTTGGGCCAAGCGACGTCAGAGTAAGTGAAGCGGCGGAGACCGTACCGGTATCCGCGGCAGCACAATCCAAGAAACGCAAGGTCCAAGTCCCATTAGGGTTCGCAACCGGCAGAAAGACCGGGAACATTGATGTAAAGGCCGGGCCCGGATTGACTGGCGAGAATGGGCCGGATTCCTGGGTCCGATAATTGCCACCCGGGATGTTGAAAGTGTTGCCTCCAGCTGCTGCTGCGGACCATATATTTCCAGTGTTTATGTCAGCGAAAGTATAGGTGCCGTTCAGGTTAGAACTATCCCCGAAGGAACCGGTAAGGCTCGTCCGGCCAACGTAGGCGAAGATCACATGTGACGTACCGTCTGGTGCTATCAGCAATACCTGAAGGTCGCCTATGCAGGTGTGTGTCATAGTGAAAGAAATGGTTGTCGATGTGACCGCTCCAAGCAATCCAGTAACTGCAAAATTGACATCTCTTGGAGCACCACACGTAGGGTTAGGAGAAGTGCCGTCCGGAATTGCACCGGTTCCGGTGCCGGGAAACGTCTGGGATATCGTGGGAATGGAAAAAAGTGCGGCGACCGAGATTGCTAATAAAAATCTGTACAGTATAGGTTTGATCGAGGGGGTTGGCATAGTGAGATTCTCCCGGATGATTGTATAGCCGTTGCCGGCCAATTCCGATGATAATGCAGAGTCGAAATGAAAGTCAACCATGTTAAACAATCATGCCTGCACTATCTGCTTGATCCGGCCTCGTTCAAATTCCGGCAAAGCCCCGAAGACCTGCAAAGCGTATTTGACGTTACCGAACGGAGCTGAAACCTGAACGCCTGCGATGACATCCCGCACCTCGAGCAAGGATTCGCGAGCGATCTTGATGCCTTCCTCGCGTGCCTCGTCCTTTCCTTTCTCCGAAGCGACCCGCATCCGATCAGGTATCTCGGGCGTGACGTTCACACCCGGCACCTCGTTGTGCAGGAACTCGGCATTGCGGAAGCTGACGAGCGGCCAGATGCCGGCGACGATCGGGATCTTGACGTGGGCGATGCGGTCGATGAACGACCGAAGCTGCTCGGTGTCAAAAACGGGCTGGGTGATGGCATATTCCGCACCGGCCTCGACTTTCCACTCGAATCTGCGGATCTCCTCATCGATGTTTACCGCACCGGGTTTCACGCCGACGCCGATCGAAAACGCAGTCGGTTTCCGATCAGGTTATTGCCGATGTCGAGACCGTGGTTGAGTTTATTGACCATATTGGTCAGGCCGATGGCGTCAATGTCAAAGACCGCCTCGTCGCATCAGGGTAAGGCCCATCTTCGGAGCGGGTCACCGGTGATCAAGAGAAGGTTGTGCAGGTCAAGAGCCGCGGCCCGAGCAGGTCGGACATCATCCAGGCAGGTTCGGTCGCGGCAGCGGTAGTGGAGCACGGCCTCGATGCCGATCTCGCGTTCGACGAGGACGGCCGTCGCCTGAGCGGACATCCGCGTCTGGGCCCGCGGGCCGTCAGGAATGTTAACCGCGTCAACACCGGCCTCTTTCAGCAAACGGATCGAATCGAGGCGTCGCCTGAGCGTCGCAGCCCCTAGGCAGGAGCACTTCGACCGAGGTGACGAACTCGCCCTGGGCGATCTTTGCCGACCAGCGGGAGGCGTTCCTCTGGTGCAACGACCAGAAACATCTCCGGGTTTGAGTTCGGTGACGCTCACGTGCTTTACGCGCCGATTGGTGAAGCTGTCGCGGGCTGATCGAGCGGATCGCATCGGCGATCAGCTTGATGTGGGTCGGAGGTTGTGCCGCAGCAGCCGCCGACTGAAGTTCGCTCCGGCCTGGACGAAACGTTTTGCAAAGGTCGCCATGTATTCGGGCGAGCCATGTAAAACTGGCGGCCCTGTACATCGCGGAAGCCCGGCGTTCGGCTGGGCGGAAGCGGGAGCTCGGTCACGGCCCGCATCTTTTCCAGTGCTGAGAGAACGTGGGTCGGGCCCATTCCGCAGTTGAGTCCGATGACGTCAACACCGGAGTCTTTCGAGCTCTGCGGTGAACGTCTCAAGCGGTTCCAAACTTGTTTTGCCATGGTCCTGGATCGTCATCTGGGCGACGATAGGAGATCGCAGATCTCCTTTACAGCAAGGATGGCCTGTTCGATCACTGACAGTTCGGAGAAAGTCTCCAGAATGAATAGATCGACGCCGCCTTCGAGCAGGCCTCTGCCTGCTCGCGGAAAAGCTCGTGCTTCTTCGAACGATGTCGGGCCGAAGGGCTCGATCCGAAGCCCAAGCGGGCCGATCGCACCGGCGACGAACGCTTTGTCACCCGCAGCTTCGCGGGCAAGCCGGGCGGCGGCGATGTTGATCTCGCGGAGACGTGATTCGAGGCCGTATTGCTGAAGCTTGTGCCGCGTTGCTCCGAAGGAGTTCGTTTCGATGACGTCCGCACCGGCCTTCACGTATTCGGCGTGGACCTCGCGGACGAGGTCCGGTGAGTTCAGGTTTAGCTCGTCATAGCTGCGGTTGATGTAAACGCCTTTGTCGTAAAGCCGGGTGCCGACCGCCCCGTCAAATACAAAAACGCCGTCGGGGCAAGCAATTCACGAAAATCTCTCATAACTAAAGGTCTCGCCAAACAGCGAGCCTCAGATTCAGATCGATTGTCACTGGCTGTTTGCAGATTATTTAACGTGGTCGCAAGTCGCAATAACTCACCACGGATGTAAACCCGATAATGCGACTTCGGCGGCCAAGTGTCAAGGTTTCAGCGTTGACACCGCCTGCAAAAGAAGGTCGAGCGGCCGGCTTGTTTTAGTCGCATGATGCTTTCACCGCAAGCCGGGCATTCTTCGCCCTCGCGGCCGTAAACACTCCAATCCGGCGAATCCTGTTCGCCATAAAAATTTCCGCCGATATTTCCGGGCTCGACCGGAACAGAACGGCTTGATTCTATCGCACGCTCAAGCACGGCGAGAATTGCCGAGTGGAGAAACTCGGCTTTCGGCTTTGTGAGCCTATCGGCACGTTTTCGCGGGTCGATGCGGGATTCGAACAGAGCCTCAGAGGCATAAATGTTGCCGAGCCCGCAGACTTTCGTTTGGTCGAGCAAAAATTCCTTGATAGGCCGCGATGAGGCCTTGAACTTTGACCTTAAATAATCGACCGAGAAATCTTCGCCGAAAGGCTCCGGAGCGAGCTTGCAAAGTTCCTTCGCGGCGTTTAGCTCATCGCTGCGGACGATGTTCATGAACCCGAAGTGCCGCTGATCGCTGAAATGGAGCGTCTCGCCCCCGAGATCGAACTGGGCATGTGTAAAGCGCGGCGGTTCGGTGCCCTCGGCGGCGATCGAAAAACGACCGCTCATCCGAAGATGGACGATCAGAGTGCGATCGTTCTCAAGGTCAAAGAGAATATGCTTGCCGCGGCGGCAAATTGAATTGATGCGGGCGTTTGCGAGTTGAGCGTTGAAGTCCTCGGGCGCAAAAGCGGGTGCGAGCCTCGGGCGGTGGAGCATCGCTTGCTCGATCCGGCGGCCGCGGACGAGCAGGTCGAGATGGCTGGCGACGAGTTGGACCTCGGGTAATTCGGGCATTTCGTGTTTCTAAGTGACGAAGTATCCGGTATCGTGGCTTTGTCGCCGGGCACCGGTCCCTTCGGTGATCGAACTGCTTCTGCCGATGAACGAACTTCGCCCGACGACCGATCCATGAACCGCGGCACCTGCCGCGATCCGCAGAATGTCCCCAGATCACCGAGTTCTCGACGATCGCTTTCTCTTCAAGCATCACCCCGGGACCGAGGACCGAATTTCGGACTGCTGAGTTCGGCTTTAACCACAGCCTTCGCCGAAGAGCGAAGAACGCCATCGACCGATGCGGCGGTCGCGATCTCGCTTG